>DASWTB010000350.1:0-4401 GCA_036402315.1 Pseudoduganella sp.
TGGCGGGTTCGAGTCCTGCAGCCGGCACCAGCATTCCAAAAGCCCAGCCCTTACCGGCTGGGCTTTTTCGTTTGGCCCGCACCATTTCTTCAGCAAGGCCCTGGCATCCTCGAGGGCCATGGGAGTCACCGTTTCCACAAATAATCCAGCGAGAACTTGCCGGCGCCTTGGGCGATCAGGGGCAGCAGAAGCGCGGCCCAGCTCAGGTGGGTTGGCCAGGCTTGCGGGTAGACGAAGATTTCGATGACGGCGGTCATCACCAGCAGGCCCAGGGCGGCGAAGCGGGTGAACAGGCCGGCGACCAGCAGGAGCGGCAGCGCGTGTTCGGCGAAGGTTGCCAGCGGGGCGGCGATTTCGGGCGGGACCAGGGGCAGCATGTATTCATAGCGGAACAAGTCGATCGTCGAGTCCTTCAGTGTGAACCAGCCTTCGACCTTGGTGCGGCCGGACAGGAAGAAGATGGCGGCGATGCCGAGGCGGGCGGCGAGCAGTTGCACGGATGCGGGCAGCAGGCGGGCGGCCAGTGCGTGCAATGCGGCGATGCTGGTTGAGATTGCGCCTGCGGCGGGGCGTTCGGCAGCTGGGGTTTGGACGTAGTTGGTGTTCATGGTGGTCTCCGGTTTTTCAGGTGTCAGGTGCGCCATTTGCCTTGGCGTACGAGCGAAGCGGCGGCGTCGGCGATTTGCTGCGGCGGGGCGCCGGCGGCCAGGCCGATCGTGGGGACATTCGTTGGCGCTGGCGCGCCGTCTGCCAGGACGAGGCCGATGATGCGGGTGCGGCGATGTCCGGCAGCGGCGCGCGCAGCTTGCGCGCCTTGGCCGGAGCCGATGAAGACTGCTTCCGGAATATGCAGGCTGTCAATGAAGGCCAACAGGTCGTGGCCGAGCGCCGCAGCATCGGCATCGCGCATGGTTGGCAGCAGCACGCGGTAGCCTTGCGCCGCCAGCAGCGATGCAGTTTCGGTGTAGCTGTCGATGCTTTCACCGAGGCTGCGGGCGAGCACAATGGGCCGGCCATCGTCAGGTCCTGCCGCGTGGTAGCTGAGTGCTGGCTGCGCCGCTGCGACGGCGCGCAGTACTTCGGTGGCACTGCGGATTGGCAGCGCGGCGCCGGCCAGGGCTGGCGCTAAGACGAGACTTGCGGTTCCTGCCAGGCCGAAGAGGGCGGAAAGCAGGAACAGGCGGCGGTTTTCATTCATTTTCAACTCCGGTAATGAGTTCGCTGCCAAGCCAGTCGGCCAGCATCGCGCCGGCGCTGGCGATGCCTTGTTCCTCGCCGACACGTTCTACCAGCAATGTGCACAGGCCGACAAAGCTGCCGTCGCGCTGAAGCTGCGTCAGCGCGGCGTACTCGATTGCGTCGAGCGCGCGCAGGCAGGAGACGAAGCCGCGCCGCCAGACCAGCAGGCCGCTGGGCGCGGGCAGCATTTCACTTTCGGGTGAGCCGCCGTCGCGCAGGGAGAACCACAGGTCGGCGGAGTTGGTGGTCGCGGTGCGAAGGTGCAGCGTGGGCGTCAGTTGCAACCGGGCGTGATCCCAGTCGATGGCGGCCAGTGCATCGGCGGCGACTGGCGCGGCATCCGGGCCGATGAATGCCTGGTCCAGCGCGTGTTCGATCCAGGCCAGTTCGTGCAGGTCGGGATTGTCGGGGAAGAGGGCTTGCAGCGTGTCGCAGAAATCATCGGCGTAGGCGTCCAATGTCCAGGCATGGGGCGGGCGGCGCTTGATGTGGGCTGCGGCGGCGTGAAGGAAAGCTTCCTCGCCGATGAAGGCGCGCAGTTGCGGGTAGCTCTCTTCCAGGCAACCGACAAGCTGTGCGCGGTAGTTGTTCTGGTAGACGGTTCGGCCTGGGCCAACCGGCACGCCGGGAACCGGCGTCGAGGTGGCCAGCATGGCCTGGAAATCACCCTGGAGGTCAACGAGGTTCATGCTGCCTCCCTGTGCGCGGCGAGGCCGCGGGCTACGTGCAGTTCAGCCAACAGGTCGGCCAGCGGCGGAATATCGCCATCGCGTTCGATCATGGTGGCGACAGGCCCGCAGCGTGCGATTGTCTGCTGGTACAGCGACCACACGGCGTCGTTGACGGCGCTGTCGTGCGTGTCGATCAGCAGGCCATCGCCCTGGCTATGGCCGGCGAGGTGGATCTGGCACACGCGGTTCATCGGCACGCCGCGCAGGAATTCGAGCGGATCGAAGCCGTGGTTGCTGGCGCTGACGAAGACATTGTTCACGTCCAGCAGCAGGCCGCAGCCGGTGCGCTTGGCCATGGCGGAAATGAATTCCCACTCAGTCATGGTGGATTCGGCGTAGGTCAGGTAGCTCGAAGGATTTTCGACCAGCATGGTGCGCCCCAGCGCTTCCTGTGCCTGGTCGATGTTGTTGCAGATGATGTTGAGCGCCTCCTGCGTGTAAGGCAGGGGCAGCAGGTCGTGTGAATTGAAGCGGCCAATGCGCGACCAGCTCAGGTGGTCCGAGACGAACATCGGCTCGACCTCCTCGACCAGCGTGCACAGGCGGTCCAGGTAATCCGGCCGCAATCCATCGGCCGAACCGAGCGACATCGACACACCATGCAGCACCACGGGATGCTTCTCCCTCACGCGCCGCAGGATATCGCGCGGCTGGCCGCCGGCGACCATGAAGTTCTCCGAGATCACCTCGACGAAATCCACGTCAACGTCGCCTTCGAGGAAATCGCGGTAGTGTTCGCGGCGCAGGCCGAGGCCAAAGCGATGTGCGTGCATGGTGTGCCTCCGTCAGGGCTTACTTGGTTTCGGTCAGGCTGCCGCCCAGTGCCTTGCACTCGGTCGGGGTTTTCAGCAGTACGCCATGGCCTTTGCACTGGTTCAGGCCTTTGCAGTCGTTCTTGGCGGTGGCGCACAGGCTGGTGCCCTTGCAGGTGTTGATGCCGTAGCAGCGGCTTGGTTCTTCCTTCACTTTTTCAGCGGCGAAGGATGGTGCGGACAGGGAAGCCAGTGCGATCAGGGCGGCGGCGCCTGCCAGGCCAGCGCGGGTTTTGGTAGCGATGCTCATGATGAATCTCCTTTGGTTGGGGTGGGACTTACAGGACGCTGAGGGCAGCGTCTTCGATAACTTTCGCAACCGCTTCCGGCTGCGAAACTTGTACTGCGTGGCTTGCTGCAATTTCGGTGACTTTGGCGCCGGCACGCTTGTACATCCAGCGCTGCAGCTCCGGATTCACCAGGCGGTCTTGCGTGGCGACGATGCCGAAGCTCGGCTTTTGGCGCCACGTGGCGAACCAGCTTGGTGTACCCATCAGCACATTGCTGACCGGGACTTGCGAGGCCGCCATGAAATTGACGCGGTTCGGCGTCAGGTCGGCAGCCAGGTCGGCGTGGAAACGCGCCGTGTCGTAAAACTGGAAGCCTGCGCGGTCGGGCTTCACGCCTTCGCCAGCGCCAGGCATGGACGACAGCAATTGCTGCGCGGTTTCGCCGACTTCCGGCATCAGGGCTGCCACGTAGACAAGCGCCTTTACCTTGTCGCCGGTGGCCACATTCGACATCACTGCGCCGCCGATGCCATTGCCGACCACGATCACATTGCCGAACTGCTGGAAGATCGCCTTGCGGGCGATGGCAATGTCGTCATCGAGCGAGGTGTGCGGCAGTTGGGCGACGGTGACGTTGAAGCCCTTCAGGCGCAGCGTGTCGTGCACCACGCGCCAGCTCGAAGCATCGATGAAAGCGCCAGGCACGATCACGATGTTCTTGGCGGCCGGCGCGGCGGCTGGTGCAGGCGCTGCGGCGTGGGCCGAGCCTGCGATGCCGGCGGCCAGCGCGATGGCGGTGGCGATTGCGCGCTTCATCATTTCGCCTTCAGCGAGCCGTAGCCCTTAGGAGTTTTGATGGAGGTGCAGGTGCCTTTTTCTACCAGCATCCAGGCGTCGCCCTGGTAGTCGACTTTGGAAGTGGCGGCGCACGAGGTGCCAGGGCCTGCGGCGCAGTCGTTCTGGCCGGCTTTTGCCACGCCGTAGCACTTTTCCATTTCTTTCTTGGGTTCTGCGGCGTGTGCGGCGGAGGTGCACAGTGCGATAGCCAGGGTGGCTGCGAGTCCTGCGTAGGTGGTTTTCATAATCTTGGTCTCCTTGGTTAAGGTGTGACCAGATTAAGGGGGCAGTGTGTATCGCTTGTGTCGGCGGCGTGGGAGGTTTGCGCATGTTGTGTATCTGGCATGGCGCCAGATACACTGGGATACAAAAATGTCTGGCTACGGCAGGGTGCTGAGGTCGACCGTTGGAACCTGTCCGGTTGCCGGCCGGGTGAAGTTCTGGTTGATAGGCACGTTCGGGCTGAAGAAACCGCCACTGCGCAGGTAGAAGGCGCCGCCCTGCACGCCGCCCGCGTAATCCATGCGCTGGGCGTTGGCGGCTGTGGCGTCG
>DASWTB010000351.1:0-44135 GCA_036402315.1 Pseudoduganella sp.
TTGAGGTCGAGAGTTCGAGACTCTTCTCCCGCTCCAAGTATTTCAAGCCCATGCGGGAATAGCTCAGTTGGTAGAGCGCAACCTTGCCAAGGTTGAGGTCGAGAGTTCGAGACTCTTTTCCCGCTCCAGAATTCTTAAAAGGACGCCATCGGGCGTCCTTTTTTTGTTGTTTCTGCCCCTCATCGCTCGCGGCTGTTACAAAGGGCCGGTATACTGCCGAAACATTCCATACCAAAGGGAATGCCATTTAAAGCAGACTGGAGCGATCGATGAATTCCGTTCAACAAGAAGTTGACGAGCGCAGTAACCTCACAAACTCCAACAAGTTCGAGCTGCTGTTGTTCCGCCTCGGCGTCGATAGCACGAGTGGCAACTCCGAGCTATACGGCATCAACGTCTTCAAGATCCGCGAGATCGTTGCAATGCCGACCGTGACCGCTGTTGCGGGTTCGGAGCCGCACATGCTGGGTGTGGTCAACCTGCGCGGGCAGATTATTCCTGTGATGGACCTGCCGGGCATCGTCGGTGTCAAGCCCAAGACTGGCCTGAACATCATGCTGGTGACCGAATTCGCGCGCACCACCCAGGCCTTCGCCGTTGAATCGGTGGACGAGATCGTGCGCCTGGACTGGAGCCAGGTGCTGAGCGCCGAGGGCAGCCACGGCGGCGGCATGGTGACCTCCATCGCCCGCGTCGATGGCGACGTGCAGAACACCCGCCTGGCGCAGGTGCTGGACGTGGAAACCATCCTGCGCAACCTGACCCCGAGCGACGGCAAGGACATCGATGAAACTGCGGTGGGCCGCCTGCCGCTGAAGCCAGGCACCTTTATCCTGGCGGCCGACGATTCGGTCGTGGCGCGCAACCTGATCGAGCGCGGCCTGGAAGCGATGCATGCGCCGTTCGTGATGATGAAGACCGGTAAGGAAGCCTGGGACAAGCTGAATCACATCGCCGAAGGCTGCAAGGCCGAAGGCATTCCGGTGGAAGACCGCGTGGCGCTGGTGCTGACCGACCTGGAAATGCCGGAGATGGACGGCTTTACGCTGACCCGCCTGGTGAAGCAGGATGCGCGCTTCTCCAAGATCCCGGTGGTGATCCATTCTTCGCTGTCGGGCAAGACCAACGAAGACCACGTCAAAGGCGTCGGCGCCGATGCCTACGTGGCCAAGTTCGTTGCGGAAGAACTGGCGGAGACCATCCGCAAGGTGCTTACGAAGTAATCTCCTTCAACTGCCGGCTGTGGAACTTCACATGGTCGGCAATGAAGCTCGATATAAAGTAGTAGCCATGATCGTAGCCCGCATGCCGGCGCAGCTCCAGAGGCTGTCCGGCGGCGCGGCACGCATCCTCGAACACTCCCGGATATAACTGCTCCTCAAGGAACTTGTCGGCCAGGCCCTGGTCGATCAGGATGCCATTGGGGAAGGGCGCCTCGTCCTGCACCGACATCAGCGCGCTGGCGTCGTGCTGCAGCCAGGTCTCCTGGTCTGGCCCCAGGTAGCCGGCGAAAGCTTTTTGTCCCCAAGGGCAGCGCACCGGCGCCGCAATCGGCGCAAAGGCCGACACGCTGCGAAACATGTCCGGCCTGCGCAAGGCCAGCGTCAAGGCGCCATGCCCGCCCATCGAATGGCCGAAGATGCCGATGCGATTTGCATCGACCGGCAATTCGTCGATCACCAGTTGGCGCAACTCGTGGACGTAGCTCTCCATGCGGTAATGCTGCGACCAGGGCGCTTGCGTCGCATCGAGATAGAAGCCGGCGCCTTCGCCGAAGTCCCAGCTCGCCGTTTCGCCTTCAATGCCAGCGCCGCGCGGGCTGGTGTCCGGCGCGATGAGGATCAGGCCTTCGCGTGCCGCATGCTGCTGCGCACCGGCCTTGATGGCAAAGGTCTCTTCGGTGCAGGTGAGTCCCGCGAGATAGAACAGCGCCGGCAATGGGCCTTGCGCTGCCTGCGGCGGAATGAAGATGGAGAAGCGCATTGGCAAACCAATCGCCTCCGACTCATGCCGGTAGAAGCGCTGCACTCCACCATGGCAAACGTGTTCGCTGATCATGTCCATGCATGGCATTGTAACGGAGATAAGTGCGACGTGTTTTTCACAAATGCAATATAGTACGGCTCGGAGGTACGTTTATGACCGATTTGTTAGTCATCTCTGACGAACTTGCATGGCCTTGCACCATGCTGCTTGCATGGCTCGCAGGCGAGTTCGTTCACCGCGGGACCAATCTGCCGCGCATCAGTGTGTACGGCTTGGTGGGCTTCCTGCTTGCGCAGGCCATGCCCGATCTTCTCGTGCCGGACGGCAGCAGCCAGGTAACCCTGCTCGCCAATATCGCTTTCGGCCTCATCCTGTTTGAATTCGGTTACCGCATCAACCTGCGCTGGTTGCGCGTCAATCCCTGGATTGCGGTCAGCGGCCTCGCAGAATCCGCGCTCACATTCGGTGCGGTGTTTTCAATCGCCTACTGGCAGGGCATGCCGCCGTTGACGGCGCTGTTGCTTGCTTCCCTGGCGATGTCCACTTCGCCGGCCGGCGTCCTGCGCGTGATTAATGAAGAACGCAGTTCGGGCCAGGTGACGGAACGCTTGCTGCACCTGGTGGCGATGAACTGCGTGCTGGCGCTGTTTGTGTTCAAAGTGGTGGTGGGCTTCTGGGTGTTCCAGACCTCCGGCAGCCTGACGCAAGCCGTGTCGCGCAGCGTGATCGAGCTGCTTGCTTCGGCCGTGCTGGGCGCCGTGGCGGGCATGCTGGTGCCGGCTTTGCTGCGCAGCCTGGGGACCCTGGCGCGCGATGGCACCGTGGCCTTTGCCATGGTGGTGGTGCTGCTGGTGTCGATCACCCAGGCGGCCGATTTGTCGCCGGTCCTGGCCACGCTCACCTTCGGCCTGACGGCGCGCCATCGCCGCGTAACTTTTACTCGCACACAGCGCAACTTCGGTGCGATCGGCGAACTGTTGACGGTGCTGCTGTTCGTGTTTGCCGTGTCCACGCTGGACTGGCAGCGCGTGGTGTTCGGCGCTTCGCTCGGCTTCCTGCTGCTGATGGTGCGCTTCGCTACCAAGACCATCGCGGTGGCGCTGTTCTCGCATGTGGCCGGCATTTCCTGGCGCAAGGGCGCCCTGATTGGCGTAGCCTTGTCGCCGATGTCGGTGTTCGCGATCCTGCTGCTTGAGCAGACGCGTTACATGGGTATTGTGCTGGTTGACGAACTGGCCGCGCTGGCCGCCATGACATTGTTCATGGAAGTGCTGGGGCCGATCATTACGCAGCGCGCTTTGATCCGCGCGCGCGAAACGGCAAAAGAGGAGGGCTGATATGCCGTTGGAAGAATTCAAATCGTCGCAGCCATTGACGATGGGCGTTGAGCTCGAACTGCAATTGGTCAGCCTGTCCGACTTCGACCTGACTGCGTCGAGCCCGGACTTGCTGCACCTGCTGGCGCGCAAGCCATTCCCCGGCCACGTCACGCCGGAGATCACCGAGAGCATGATCGAGATTAACAGCGACGTGCACACCAAACATGGGGAGCTGCTGGCCCAGTTGCGCGAGACGCGCGACACCTTGGTGCGGGCAGCCGATACGCTGAACATCGGCATCTGTGGCGGCGGAACGCACCCGTTCCAGCGCTGGTCGGAGCGCAAGATCTTCTCCAAGCCGCGTTTCAAGGAAGTGTCGGCGCTGTATGGCTACCTGGCCAAGCAGTTCACGATTTTCGGTCAGCACGTGCACATCGGCTGCGCCAGTGGCGATGATGCGCTGTACCTGCTGCATTCCCTGAGCCGCTACGTGCCGCATTTCATCGCGCTGTCCGCGTCTTCGCCTTATGTGCAGGGGAACGACACCCTGTTCAACTCCGCGCGCCTGAACAGCGTGTTTGCCTTCCCGATGAGCGGCCGCGCGCCATTCATCCTCAAATGGGACGAGTTCGAGCACAGCTTCTTCTCCAAGATGGAGCACACGGGCGTGATCAAGTCGATGAAGGACTTCTACTGGGATATCAGGCCGAAGCCTGAATACGGCACCATCGAACTGCGCGTATGCGACACGCCGCTGACGGTGGAGCGTGCCGCGGCGCTGGCCTGCTACCTGCAAGCCCTGTGTTCCTATCTGCTGGAGCGCAAGGAAGCGCCGCCGGCCGAGGACGACTACCTGGTCTATAACTACAACCGCTTCCAGGCCTGCCGTTTCGGACTGGACGGCACGGTGGTGCATCCCAAGACCTACGAAAGCCTGTCCCTGCGCGAAGACATCCTGACCACGCTGCGCCGCATGGACCTGCACGCCGAAGCCCTCGGCGGCAGCGCCGCGCTGAATCACCTGATGCAGGTGACGCACATGGGCAGCGATGCCCACTATCTGCGGGCGGAGTTCGATTCCTCCGGCAGCGTGGAGGGCGTGGTCGATGCCGCGATTGCGAAATTCAGGGGAAATTAGGCCGGCAAGCAGGGATTCCGGCGATTGGCTACAATTGCCAAGTTTTCAATATGCAGCATCATCCCATGCCCCAAATCCCCGCAAAGTCCCGCGCATTCAGGCGCGCCGTCGTCACGACTGCCGTTTTGCTTCTGACGTTGATGCTGGCCGCGTCGTGGTTGGCGAAGTTGCCGTTCGCCAGCGAGCAGGTGTTCGATAATCTGCGCTCCGGACAACTGTGGAGCGAAAAGGCGCGGTACGTGGACGACTGGTACGCGATCGAGGCGATAGAAGACGGCAGCTATATCATCGCCGAACCAAAGTCTTCGCAATACAACTCGTCATACCTGCTGGTTGGCACTGAACGCGCTCTGTTGATTGACGCGGGATCCGGCGAGCGTCCCGCCAACATCCGCTCGATACGGGCGGTAGCCGAAAGCCTGACTGCCAAGCCGCTCATGCTTGCGCTTTCGCACTTCCACTTCGACCACATCGGCGACCTTGATGCCTTCGATGGCGCGCTGGTGCTCGCAACTCCTGAATTAAGATCCCGCGCGCAGGGTGGAAAGCTGCAGATCGCGGCCACCGAATCGCTGACGGGCGCCCGCGACCTGCGTATCCAGCGCTGGGTGGACGACGGGGAGAAGATCGACCTTGGCGGCCGCGCCATCGAGTTCCGCTCCACGCCTGGCCATGCCCAGGAATCGGTAACTTTCATTGACCGAGAGCGTCAATTTGTATTGGCCGGCGATTTTCTCTACCAGCACCTGGGCGGCCTGGTGGTCTTCCTGCCGGGAAGCGACATACGCGTCTATGCCAGCGAACTAGACGAACTGCTGGCAACGACCAGCGAGAGCTACAGGTATTTCGGCGCTCATGGCAAGCCGGAGTTTGATCACGAATGGGCCAACCGGGTCCAGGCAGCCATGGGAGAGTTGGCGCACGGCGCCTCCAAGCCTGCGCTGGCCGAAAGTTACCTCGCTCCTGGCCTGCCGCTGCACATGTACCGGCAAGACCAGCTATTGATCTATCAGCCTCCGTTTGTCTCGGCGCCGGTTCTTTATACGTGGCGTACCCTGGCGGTGCTGGCTGCTGCGGTGATGCTGATATCGGGCTCTTTCTGGTGCCTGTTCAGGGCATTGGAGCGGCGAGGGTCCGCTGTATAATCAGGCACGTCCTTTAAAACGAACAGCTCATGAGCGATAACAGTGTCCTGGGGATTTACACCTTCGAGGGGATTTTCGAAGGCAAACCGGTTTATGAATACGCCCACCCGCAAGAGCATGCGCTGCACAAGTGCATGCTGTTCCTGCTTCAGGAAGGTGCCGATGCGCTCTGGGATTCTGCGATTATCGAGGCCAGCAAGTTCGGTTTTGAAGAAGTAGCGATGGACGCGTTCAGCATCTTGCAGACCGAAATGCTTGAACAGAAGCCCTTTGTCGACCTGCACGCCCACATTGAAGAAGCCCTGACTTTCGGCAGCTCGCTGGTCTTCTACGAAAAACCTTGAATCATGACTGCCGGCGCTGACTTTGCGCGGCACGGGTTTGCTGTCGTTCCTGATGTCGCCGGCGCCGGGCAATGCGCGCGTTATGCTGCGCAAATCAAGTCCCATGGCGCCGCAGGCTCCCGCTGCTTGCTGTTGCAGTCCTGGTGTGCCGAGCTGGCCGATTCCTTGGCTTCGGCGCCTGCTTTGCAAGGCCTGCTGCCGTCTGGCCATATTGCAGTCCAATGCACTTTTTTCGAAAAATCCGATTCGGTGAACTGGCTGGTTCCGGTTCACCAGGACTTGAGCATTCCGGTGCGCGAGCGCGTCGACGATGTGGTCCTGCGCGGCTGGTCGCGCAAGGAAGACCGATGGTATGTGCAGCCGCCGGCCGGGGTGCTGGAACAGATGGTCGCAGTGCGGCTGCACCTTGACCCATGCGGCGCCGCTGACGGTCCGGTGCACGTCGTGCCGGCATCGCACCTTCAGGGCGCCATTTCGCCGCAGGATGCAGTCACGATGCGGCAGAATGAGGTGGCCTGCCTTGCGCAGGTGGGTGACCTGCTTGTGATGCGTCCGCTCCTTCTACATCGTTCCTCAAAAGCAACAGGCACCAGCCGCCGCCGGGTTTTGCACTTCCTCTTTGGTCCTGCTGAGCTACCACATGGATTAGAATGGCCAAAGCGGGGAGGGTGGCAATATGAAACCGATCATCATAATTCTTAGCCTGGTGTTCAGCCAGGCCTCGCTGGCAGGGGCAAGCTCATTGCCGGCATCTGACGAAGCTGCCGCATTCAAGGCTGCTGGATTCAAACAGCATGGCAAGGCGTGGAAGTCCTGCTCCGATGCTGGCTCAAGCTATGTGCCGGGCGCCATCGAACAAGTCAGAGACCTTAATGGCGACGGTCGGCCCGAAGCCGTCATCACGGAAAGCGGCACGGGATGCTACGGCGATACCGGCGTCGGCTACGCCCTGGTCAGCAAGCAAGCCGACGGCAGATGGAAGCTCATTACACACGGTGTCGGCATCCTGACCGTGCTGCCGTCCAAAGGCAAAGACGGCTGGCCCGACATCGAGATCGGCGGCCCCGGCTTCTGTTTCCCGATCGAGCGCTGGAACGGCAGCGCTTACAAGCAGTACCAATTGCAATACGACGGGAAACCCTGCAAGCGTTAAAAGCGCGTTTCGCGGGCCGCGCGGAGGAAGCTGTCGAGGATGCCGGTGCAATCGAGCAGCTCGACGCCGCCGGCGCGGTGGAATTCGGGGTGCCATTGCAAGCCCATGACGAAGGGCGCTCGCGTGTAGCGGATCGCTTCAATCATATTGTCCGGATAGGACAGCGCTTCCACCTGCATGTCCTTGCCAAGCGTCTTTACCGCCTGGTGGTGGATAGAATTTACCAGCGCGCGTTGCGGGCCCTTCACCATTGAAGGCAGCGAGGAACCGGGCGGGAAAGTGATCTCGTGCCGGTGCCGGTCGTAGTCATCCGAAACGTGGGCATGGGCGTCCGGCACGTCGGAAGCGATATCCTGGTACAGGCTGCCGCCGAAGGCGACGTTCAGGAGCTGGCATCCGCGGCAAATACCCAGTACCGGCTTGCCCGCTTCGACGAATTCATGCAGCAGCTCCAGTTCGTACATATCGCGCGCCCGGTCGCCGCTCCATTCTGGCTTGGTCGGCGTTTCGGCGTAGCTATGGGGCGAAACGTCGGCCCCGCCCTGCAGCACCAGGCCATCGAGGTGCTTGGCATAGTCGCGCAGGCGGATATTGGAAGGGTGCAGCAGGCCCGATGTATTCACGGTCGGGATCATGAACACCAGCACGTCGCGCGACATGACCCAC
Organism: Pseudoduganella sp.; assembly: GCA_036402315.1. Classification (GTDB taxonomy): domain Bacteria; phylum Pseudomonadota; class Gammaproteobacteria; order Burkholderiales; family Burkholderiaceae_D; genus Rugamonas. The sequence continues at coordinate 7,752 of DASWTB010000351.1, forward strand.
TGTGCCACCGATTCTTCCAGATACTGCAGGTTCTTGCTGCGCAGCCCCGTGGCGCCGGGCTCGGGATGGTAGATGCGGGCCGAAACCCCAATGTGCAAAGGCCGCTGGATGATATGCCGGGTCGCCGCTGCAGCCCAGCGCTTGTAGCGCGCCAGGATCACGCGCCCCCACAGTGTGAAGATGGTTTCTCCGGGATCGAGGTAGCGCGGCGCATCGCCGGCACGACGCCGCTGTCCGCGATCGCTTTCGCGGCGGTCTTGTTTGCGGGGATCGTGTTCCGTCATCCTATGGCCGCCTCCTCAGCGTTAGTGTCGCACACGCGGCAACTCAAAGCCGCACTACTGGCTCGTCAGCAGTTCAAGCACTTCTTCTTCGGATACCTGCGGGAAGCTGCGGTAATGGCGACTGACAGACATGAAGTTCATCGGCGCGGCCAGGTACACGATGCCGTCGGCCAAAGGCGCAATCGCCTCCAGCGAATCCGGCGCAGCCACCGGTACGGCGGCAATCAGTTGCTTCGGCTTGCGGGCGCGCGTGGAGCGCAAGGCTGCCGCCATGGTGGACCCGGTGGCCAGGCCGTCGTCGACAATCACCACAACGCGGCCTTCAGGATCGGCCGGCGGACGCTTCGAGCCGTAAGAGGCGCGGCGGCGCCGCATCAATTCAAGCTGCTCGTGGGTTTGCAGCTCAACCCACTCCATGCTGGTGCGGGTGCGGTTGAAGTAGGGGGCCAGTTCGCGGTTGCCATGTTCGTCCACGGCGCCGACTGCCAGTTCGGGATCGATGGCGGAGGGGATCTTCCGCACCAGTACTACATCGAGCTCGCCTTCGAGGCGGTCGGCAATGATGCGCCCCATCGGCACGGCGCCGCGCGGAATGGCAAGGATCAGCGGATGGCTGCCGCGCAGGTGCGCCAGCTTTTCGGCCAGCAGCTCGGCGGCTTGCTTGCGGTCCTGAAGGGGGAGTTCGATGTCGTCCATGCTAGCCTCCGCCACGCTGCACATACGACAGCATAGCGCGGGAAGGCGCTGGCGTTAAGCTTTGATATCCAGCAGTGTGCCGATGCGCTCGTCAGCGGCCTGGATGACTTTGGCCGACAGGTCGAAGTTGGCCTTGTAGACCAGGGAATTGGTAATGGAGCTGGCCGGGTCGGTGCCCAACGGTGCGCCGCCGGCATTGGCAGCGGCCGACAGGTCGCGTGCGGCAGTAGAAAGGGTAACGCTGGTCCCGCCCGGCGTTTCCTGGAACGTGGCTTGCTGGGGCTGGAAGTTTTGCGTCGCCAAATTGGCAACGTTATGTCCTTCCACGTCCAGCGCTCGCTGGTTAGCTTGGAGACCGGACAGGCCGGCCTGGAGTGCGGAGATGGTCATGGCGCCAGTTTACATGATTCCACATGGAAATTATCGCTTCTGCCCAAAAATTGAGCACAATGTGCAACACGTGGTATGATGATGACCGCAATGATTGATGCGGGAGGCTGGCCATGAAGATCACCAAGGAAAAAGCAGCAGAAAACCGGCAGGTGCTGGTTGAGACGGCTGCCCGGCTGTTCCGGGAAAAGGGGATCGATGGCGTCGGCGTGGCCGAAATCAGCAAGGCCGCCGGCCTGACCCATGGCGCGCTGTACGCCCATTTCCCCTCGAAGGACGCGCTGGCTGCGGAGGCCATGCAGTTCAGTACCCGTTCCGCCTACGGCAAGGTGACCGAATACCCGGTCACGCTGCCGCAACTGGTCGACTATTACCTGGCGCCGGAGCAGCGCGACAATCTGGCGGAGGGCTGTCCCTTGGCCGCCGCCGCCAGCGAAGTGGCGCGCCAGGATGCCTCGGTGAGCGCAGGCTATACCGGCGGTTTGCGCCAGATGGTGGACTACATCAGCAGCCAGTTGCCGGCCGGGGAAGGGCAGCGGCAGCAGGCACTTGCCATCATGGCAGCACTGGTGGGCGGCATCTCAGTGTCGCGAAATGTCTACAAAACCGATCCCAAGTTGGCCGATGAAGTGCTGGAATCGGTGCGTTCCATGCTCCTGAAGCTGAGTTAATTGCTACGTTTAACGTTTTGGGATTGCTTTCCTGAACTGTGCGCATAAGAATCTGGGATATTGCCCATACGCATTGTTCCGGAGAGCATCATTAATTCCCTTGTTGCACGCGTCGTCGCCATGTTGCTGGCCTGTGCAAGCCTGCCGGTCGCGCAGGCGGGGGAAGCTGCGCTCGATGCGCGCCTGAATGAGCAAATCATCATGGTTCCGGCTGGCCGCGCGCAAAGCGTGCAGCTGGAGACCACCGTTTTCCGTCCACCCGGCCCTGGCCCATTCCCGCTCCTGATCGTCAACCACGGCAAGGCGCCCGGCAATCCCAAGCTGCAGGCGCGCGACCGATTCATTTACCTGGCCACGGCCTTCGTGCGCCGCGGCTATGCCGTGATGGTGCCGATGCGTACCGGTTTCGCCAATTCGACCGGCAAGTTTATCGAGTACGGCTGCAATATGACCGCCAATGGCTACGAGCAGGCGGGCGATATCGCCGACGTGGTGCGCTTTGCCCGGACCCAGCCCTGGGTCGACAACGAGCATATCGTGCTGGCTGGGCAGTCCTTCGGCGGCCTGGCGAGCATGGCGGCGGCGACGCAGGACTTGCCGGGTGTGCGCGGTATTATGAATTTTGCCGGCGGTCTGAAAGTGCACGGCGATCTGTGCAACTGGCAGGGCGCCCTGGTCAAGGCCTTCAGCGAGTACGGCCGCCGCAACAAGCTGCCAAGCATGTGGATGTATGGCGCCAACGACAGCTACTTCGGCCCGGAATTGGTGGCGCGCATGCACGGCGCTTTCACGGCGGCCGGCGGCAAGGCGGACCTGGTGGCGTATGGCCCGTTCAAGAAGGACGCGCACGGCTTGCTGGGCAACCGCGATGGCGCAGCCGTCTGGCTGCCGGAAGTCGAGCGCTTCCTGGCGGGCATCGGCATGCCGACCCGCGAGGTCTATGCATTGGCAGAACCGCCGGCGCAAAAGGCGACTCGCTATGCCGCGCTGGATGACGTCAATGCGGTGCCCTACCTGCCGCAGCGCGGGCGCGAACAGTACCGTGAATTCCTGAAGAAGGCCACGCCGCGCGCCTTTGCGATTTCGGCCACCGGTTCCTGGGGCTGGGCGGAAGAGGGCGAGAACACCAACGAAAAGGCGCTGGCGGCTTGCCAGGCGGCAAGCAAGGAACCGTGCCGCCTGTATTCGGTCGATAACGATATCGTCTGGTCCGAGCAAGGCACCGCGGGCCGCAACTGATCACCCCAGCGTGAACCCGGCGACCAGCGTCAGCGCGGCACTCAGGTAGCCGAGCGCGCGCTGGGTCCTGCCCATGCGGTGGGCCATCAAGGCGCTGGCGCGGTGCAGATGGACAAAAGCGTAGCTGGCCAGCAAGTTTTGCAGCGCAACCCAGCCATGCATCATGATCGCGGCGCCAAGCATGGCAATACCGCCACCGCGCACGACGGCGCTGCCTTCCACTGCGGCGGCAATCACGGCCCCTTGTGCTATCCCCAGCATCATTCCAAGCATGGCCACCCGCATCAGGCGCGGGTGGAAGTATTGGCGCTGCCATTGCGGCACCAGGCTGAGCGCATGGAGGACAAGGATGATCGTCAGGCTCAACTGGTACAGGTCCAGCATGGACGCCAGCGATTGAAAATTTTCCACGGTTGACCTCCCGTGCTGTGGCATCCTTATATTCACAATAACATGTTCCGCCGCAGGGCTACGCATGATACCCTGAGGTAAGCAACGCCATTTTGCGAGGTGAATCAGGGGATGATTCCTATTGCAGTGCAGGGTGCCAGCCGGGAGAGGAAACGCCAACAGCCGAAAGGCCGGCAAGTCGATGCTGCTGCACTGCAGCAGGTGCAGGCATTGCTGGGCGATCTGCCGCGCAGGCGCGATTTGCTGATCGAGTTTCTGCATTTGATCCAGGATGCATATGGCTGCCTGTCGGCAGCGCACCTGGCGGCCCTGGCCTCCGAACTGCGGCTGGCCCAGGTCGAGGTCTTCGAAGTCGCATCCTTCTACCACCATTTCGATATTGTTCGCGAGGGCGAGCTTGCGCCACCCGCACTGACCGTACGTGTGTGCGACGGCTTGTCGTGCGAGATGGCTGGTGCAGGCGAGTTGCTGGCGCGCTTGCCTGCGATGCTGGGGCGTGAGGTGCGAGTGGTTCCGGCGCCTTGCATCGGGCGGTGTGACCAGGCGCCAGCTGTGCTGGTTGGTCAGGGCGCGGTTGGGCAGGCCAGTTGCGGGAGTGTGTCGGCGGCCGTTGCATTGGAGGCGAGCGGCCAAGTGGCGCTGCCTGTTGGCGCGTCGGAAAAGAGCGGCGACGGTGGCTCCTTTGCAGTCCTTGGTGAATGCCGTTCCGGCATGCGGAGCGTGGAAGCGGTGATCGGGGAACTGGAGGCTTCGGGACTGCGCGGGCTGGGCGGCGCTGGTTTCCCGGCAGGGCGCAAATGGCGCATCGTCCGCAACGAGCCTGGACCGCGCCTGATGGCAGTGAATAACGACGAAGGCGAACCAGGCACCTTTAAAGACCGCTTCTACCTCGAGCGCAATCCGCGGCAATTCATCGAAGGCATGCTGATCGCCGCCTGGGCAGTCGGCATCGACGAGATCTACATCTACCTGCGCGACGAATACCACGACTGCCGCAAGATTCTGCAGCAGGAGTTGGCACGCCTGGACGCGGGAGCACCGCGCATTCACCTGCGGCGCGGCGCCGGCGCATACATCTGCGGCGAAGAATCGGCCATGATCGAGTCGATCGAAGGCAAACGCGGCATGCCGCGCCTGCGGCCGCCTTACGTGGCCCAGGTGGGCCTGTTCGGCCGCCCAACACTGGAACACAACTTCGAAACACTGTATTGGGTGCCGGAGATCCTGGCAAAAGGCGCCGCCTGGTTCGCCAGCCATGGCCGTCATGGCCGCAAGGGCTTGCGCTCGTTCTCGGTATCCGGCCGCGTGAAGCAGCCTGGCGTCAAGCTGGCCCCGGCCGGCATCACGGTGCAGGAGCTGATCGACGAATACTGCGGCGGCATGCTGGACGGCCACCAGCTCTACGCCTACCTGCCGGGCGGCGCATCCGGCGGCATCCTTCCCGCCAGCTTGAACAACATTCCGCTCGATTTCGACACGCTGCAGCCATATGGCTGCTTCATTGGCTCCGCCGCCATTATCGTGCTGTCGCAGCATGACACCGCGCGTTCAGCGGCTGCCAACATGATGCGCTTCTTCCGGCACGAATCCTGCGGCCAGTGCACCCCTTGCCGGGTCGGCACAGCCAAAGCGGCGGAATTGATTGAAGCGCCGGTGTGGGATGCGGGCCTGCTCGGCGAGCTGTCGCAAGTGATGCGCGACGCCTCAATCTGCGGGCTTGGCCAGGCCGCACCAAACCCGGTCGACTGCGTGCTGAAGTATTTCCCGCAAGAGGTGACGCGATGATCGCGTTCGAGCTCAATGGCCGCGCAGTGGAGGCAGTCGAGGGCGAGACCCTGCTGCAAGCCGCTCGCCGCGAAGGCATCGAAATACCGCATCTGTGCTACAAGGACGGCATGGCGCCAGCCGGCAACTGCCGCGCATGCATGGTGGAGATCGATGGCGAGCGCGTGCTGGCGCCATCATGTTGCCGTCATCCTGCGCAAGGCATGAAGGTCAGCACCGACAGCCCGCGAGCGCTCGCAGCGCAAAAGATGGTGCTGGAACTGCTGCTGTCCGACATGCCCGAGCAAGCGCATACGCGCCACAATGAAGTGGAACATTGGGCAGCAAGCCTCGCGGTCGGCAAGCCACGCTTCGCGGCGCGCCGGCAACCCCCGTGTGACCTGACGCACGCCGCGATAGCGGTCAACCTTGACGCCTGCATCCAATGCACGCGCTGTCTGCGTGCCTGCCGCGACGAGCAAATGAACGATGTGATCGGCCTTGCCTGGCGCGGCGACCACGAGAAAATCGTGTTCGACATGGATGACCCGATGGGCGCATCCACCTGCGTTGCGTGCGGCGAATGCGTGCAAGCCTGCCCAACCGGCGCCCTGATGCCGGCACGCGATGCGGCGCTGGCGGTGCCGGACAAACGCGTCGACTCCGTATGCCCCTATTGCGGCGTGGGCTGCCAGCTCACCTACAACATCAAGGACAACAGGATCCTGTATGTGGAAGGCCGCAATGGACCTGCCAACCAGGGCAGGTTGTGCGTGAAAGGCCGCTACGGCTTCGACTACGCGCACCACCCGCACCGCCTGACCAAGCCGCTGGTGCGCCGCGCCGATGCCCCGCCCAAGTCCGGCGACTTCACCATGGACCCAGAACGGGTGCATGAAGTCTTCCGCGAAGCGAGCTGGGAGGAAGCGCTGGCGCTGGCCGGTGGCAAGCTGGCTGCCATCCGCGACCTACACGGACCGCGTGCGCTGGCGGGCTTTGGCTCGGCCAAAGGCAGCAACGAGGAAGCCTACCTGTTCCAGAAGCTGGTGCGTACCGGGTTTGGCAGCAATAACGTCGACCATTGCACGCGGCTGTGCCACGCCTCCTCGGTTGCCGCGCTGCTGGAAGGGATAGGCTCGGGTGCTGTCTCCAATCCGGTAAAAGATGTAATGAAGGCGGAAGTGGTGATCCTGATCGGCGCCAATCCGGCCGTCAACCATCCGGTAGCGGCGACATGGATCAAGAACGCCGTGAGGCAAGGCACAAAGCTGGTGGTATGCGACCCTCGCCGCTCCGACCTGTCGCGCATCGCCTACCGTTTCCTGCAATTCAAGCCCGATACGGACGTTGCGCTGCTGAACGCGATGATGCATGTCATCGTCGCGGAAGGCCTGGTGGACAAGGACTTCATCGCCAGCCGTACCATCGGTTACGACGAACTGGCGGCAAACGTGGCCGATTACAGCCCGGAAGCCATGGCGCCGATTTGCGGCATCGAGGCCGGCACGATTCGCGAAGTGGCGCGCTTGTACGCCACGTCCCGCGCGTCGATGATCCTTTGGGGCATGGGCATCTCGCAGCACGTGCACGGCACCGACAATGCGCGCTGCCTGATTGCACTGTCCCTGATGACGGGCCAGATAGGCCGGCCTGGCACCGGGCTGCATCCGCTGCGAGGGCAGAACAATGTACAGGGCGCCTCCGACGCCGGACTGATCCCGATGATGTATCCGGACTACCAGCGCGTGACCGAACCTGCCGCCAAAGCCCGATTCGAAAGCGCCTGGGGCCTGGCATCCGGAACGCTGGACGATAAACCCGGCCTGACCGTGGTGGAAGTGATGGATGCCGCCGAAGCAGGGCAGGTCAAAGGCATGTACATCATGGGCGAAAACCCCGCCATGTCCGACCCCGATGCCAACCATGCTCGGGCGGCGCTGGCATCGCTGGAGCACCTGGTGGTGCAGGACATCTTCCTCACCGAAACCGCCTACCTGGCCGACGTGATCCTGCCCGCCAGCGCATTCCCGGAAAAGACCGGCAGCTTCACCAACACCGACCGGCTGGTGCAGATCGGGCGGCAGGCGCTGGAAGCGCCGGGCGAAGCGCGGCAGGACTTGTGGATCATCCAGCAAATTGCACAGCGGCTTGGCCTGAACTGGCAGTATGACGGTGCCGCCGAAGTGTTCGCAGAAATGCGGCAAGTCATGCCAAGCATCGCAGGGATTACGTGGGAGCGCCTGGAACGCGAACACGCCGTGACCTATCCTTGCCACGAAGAGGGCGATCCAGGCACCCCGGTCGTATTTACCGAGGATTTTCCGCGTGAATCGGGTCGCGCGCGTTTTGTGCCAGCCGATATCATCCCCGCGAACGAAAAGCCGGACGCCGACTACCCGATGGTGCTGATTACCGGCCGCCAGCTCGAACACTGGCACACCGGCAGCATGACCCGCCGCACCGCGGTGCTCGATGCGATCGAACCCGACCCGGTCGCGCTGGTGCATCCGCTTGACCTGGCAGCCCTTGGGGGCAAACCCGGCGACGTCGTGACCATTGCATCGCGGCGCGGGCAGGTCTCGCTGTATGCACGGGCCGACGACAGCTCGCCGCGTGGCGCCGTATTCGTGCCGTTCTGTTATTACGAAGCGGCGATCAACAAGCTGACCAATCCTGCGCTCGACCCGTTTGGCAAGATCCCCGAGTTCAAGTACTGTGCAATCAATGTCACGCTGGGCGGCACGGTTGGCGCCCAGTCCAGTTTTGGCGGCGGCAAGGCGATGGAGGCGGCAGGCGCATGAGACTACCGGAGATGACACAGGCCAGCGTTCCGCTGACGCAGGAAGTGGAAGCGATCGACGAAAAAGGACGCCGCTCGCTGATCCACATTCCCGCCGAACGTCCGCTGACAGTGTACGTGGACAAGCGCGAGCTGGTCACCCTGATGACGCTCGGCGGCGCCCCGGAAGCCCTGGTGCTTGGCTACCTGCGCAACCAGCGGCTGGTGCGATCGGTGGAAGACGTGGAATCGATCCACGTCGACTGGTCGGTGGGCGCCGCAGCGGTCAAAACGCGCGGCGGGGTAGCCGATATCGAAGAACGCACCGCGCGCAAGGTGGTCACTACCGGTTGCGGCCAGGGTTCCGTGTTCGGCGACCTGATGGACGAAGTAGACAATATTGTGCTGCCGCCCGATGCGCGGCTGAAGCAATCAGGCGTGTACCGCATCGTCGAAACCATTCGCACCCTGCAATCGATCTACAAGCAGGCCGGCTCGGTGCATGGCTGCGCCTTGTTCACGCAAGCCGGCGAGCTTTTGTACTTTGTCGAAGACGTGGGCCGTCACAACGCAGTCGACTCCATCGCCGGCAAGATGTGGCTGGACGACATGGAAGGCGGCGACAAAGTGTTCTACACAACCGGCCGGCTGACATCCGAGATGGTGATCAAAGGTGCCCAAATGTCGATCCCCTTCCTGCTATCGCGCTCCGGCACCACGCAAATGGGGCACAGTGTCGCCACCCGTCTCGGCATGACGCTGCTGGCCCGCTGCACCGGCCGCCACTTCCTGCTGCTGACATCCCCCGAACGCCTGGTCCCCGAGCCCGAACTAGCCTCCCTACCGCCGAGCCCGTGTCACACCCTGGGGTCACACCCGAATCGGGACACGGCCTCATCCGCGCCCACAGTCGAGGCCGTGTCCCATTTGGGGTGTGACCCCAAGGTGGGACACGAGCTGAGCCGGGAGCAGTGATGGGGCTGGTGGATGCTGTGCGGGGGGCGTTTGGGTTGCTGTTTAACGGCGATCCGGTGCTGTGGCGGATTGTTTGGATTTCGGTCAGTACCAGCGTGCTTGGACTGTTGATTGCTACGCCGTTTGCGGTGGTCGGCGGCTATGCCATTGCGATGACGCAGTTCCGGGGGCGGCGTGTGGTGATCTGGCTGGTGCAGGCGGCCTTGTCGCTGCCGACCGTGCTGATTGGCCTTTTGCTGTACATGATGCTGTCGCGCCATGGGCCGATGGGGGGATTGCACTGGCTCTTTTCGCAGCCTGGCATCGTTGTGGGGCAGGTGGTTATTGCAATGCCTGTCCTGCTGGCGTTTACGCTGGCTGCGGTCCAGGCTGCCGATCCGCGCTTTGCGGAAACGGCCATCGCGCATGGCGCTTCGCCCTGGCGCGTCATGTCGACACTCCTGTATGAAGTGCGCTTTGGCGTGATGGCTGCAATTATCAGCGGCTTCGGGCGCGTGATTTCGGAGGTCGGGTGCGCCATGATGGTGGGCGGGAATATCGCCGGAGAAACGCGCACCATCACTACCGCCATTGCGCTCGAAACCAGCAAGGGCGAGTTCGCGCAGGGGATCGCTCTGGGCGTGGTGCTGGTCGCTATCGCGCTGGCGATGAACGGCGCGATGATGGTGCTGCAGGGGGACGCCCATGCCGCCAGGGGCAGGGGGTGAAGCACATGCTTTCCATCGCCCGCCTGACCAAGCGCTATGGGGAAAACCTGTTGTTCGACTTGCAGGATTTTAAGCTCGATGCCGCGCGTGCCTACGTCCTGACCGGCATGAACGGCGCCGGCAAAAGCACACTGCTGCGCGTGCTGGCCGGCCTGGCTCCTGCCGATGCGGAGGGTGTGCACTTCGCCGGCGAACCGGTAAAGCTTGCACCTTATCCGGCCGCCCTGCGCCGCGACATCGTCTATGTGCACCAGCACCCTGTAATGTTCTCGACCAGCGTGGCCGGAAATATCGGCTACGGACTGAAAGCGCGCGGCATGGCCCGCGCGGAGGCTGCGAACCTGGTGGAGCAGGCCATGCACTGGGCCGGTGTGCAGCATCTGCGCGCCAGCCAGCCAGCCACGCTGTCCGGCGGTGAGAAGCAGCGGGTGGCGCTGGCTCGGGCCAAGGTGCTGCATCCGCGCCTGCTGCTGCTCGACGAACCTACCGCCAGTCTGGATGGCGAGGCGCGCGAACAGGTACTGGCTTTGATTCCGTCGCTGACCCAATCGGGCAGCACCGTTGTCATGGCTTGCCACGACCGTGACTTGATCAACCTGCCGGGCGTGCGGCGCCTGAAGCTGCGCGATGGCCAGCTTGAGGAGAAATGAGTGAGGCGCAGTCTCCTGCTAACCTTTGCCGCCGCATGTGCGCTGTCCGGGAGTGCTTATGCCCAGCAGATCATCCGCCTGTCGACCACGACCAGCACGGAGAATTCCGGCTTGCTGGCCCACCTGCTGCCGGCGTTCGAAGCAAAGACCAGCAGCAAGGTGCATGTGATCTCGGTCGGCACCGGCAAGGCGCTTGAGCTGTCGAAGAATGGCGACGTGGACGTGACCCTGGTGCATGCCCGGGCTGCGGAAAACAAGTTTGTAGCCGAGGGCTGGGGCATTGACCGGCGCGACGTGATGTACAACGACTTCATCGTAGTCGGCCCGTCCGGCGACCCGTCAGGCATCAAAGGCGGCAAGGATGTCCTGGCCGCTTTCCGCAAGCTGGCGGGCGGTCCAGCGAAGTTCATTTCGCGCGGCGACAAGTCCGGCACCGACATCATGGAAAAGGCTTATTGGAAGCAGGTGGGCACGCAGCCGGCTGGTCCGCAATACGTCTCGGCGGGCCTCGGCATGGGCGAGGTGCTGAACATGGCGGCTGAAATGGGCGGCTATACCCTGACCGACCGTGCAACGTACGGGGTCTACCAGGCCAAGACCGGCCTGGCGCTGATGGTGGAAGGCGACCAGCGCATGTTCAACCCTTACGGCATTATCGCCACCAATCCTGCGAAGCATCCAGGGGTGAACTACAAGGGGGCGCGCCAGTTGATCGACTGGATTACGTCGCCGGAAGGTCAGGCAAAGATCGCCCAGTTCCGCCCAGGCGGTCAGCAGCTGTTCTTCCCAAGCGCGAAGCCTGATTAGCCGCGCTGCAGCCAGGCCAGAAGGGCGTCAGCCACGGCGGCCGGATTCTCGCGCTGCGGGAAGTGTCCCACGCCGGCCAGCAACGCACGGTGATATGGCCCGCTGAACAGGTGTTCCTTGTGTTCCGAGGTCTGGGGGCTGTTGGCGCCATCTTCCGTGCCATGCAAGGTGAGCGTCGGCACGCTGATCACGGATTCCCTCCGCAGCCGGTCTTCCTGCATCGCGTAGTGAGGATCGGGCAGGGCAAGGCCCCAGCGGTGGCGGTAGGAATGCAAGGTGACGTCCACCCAGTCCGGATTGTCCCAGGCATGCATGGCGTCGTGGAAAACGCCTTCACCAAAATGCCACGAAGGCGACCAGGTGCGCCATAGCAGGAGGGCAAACTCGCGACGGTCCTTGCGCAGCGCTTCCGCACCGCGAACGGTTGACATATACCATTGGTACCAGTAGTTGCGCGCCTGATGCAGGCTCAGGGCCTGGTTCGGGTCGTTGGTGCCCCAGCCGACCGACAATGCCATGCAGCGCATCACGCGTTCCGGGGCGAGAAGGGATGCGTTGTAGGCGGCCCGTGCGCCCCAATCATGGCCTACCACATTGAATCGTTCGATGCCGAGCGCCGTGGCGAAGTCCAGCAAGTCTTGCGCGATGGCGCTGAGCTGGCCGCTGCGCGGTGTGGCAGGATCGTGGAAGCGTGTTTCGCCGAAGCCGCGCAGGCTGGGCACGATCAGGCGGTAACCGGAGCCTGCCAGGTAAGGCAGTACGCCATCCCAGGTGTGCATATCATCCGGCCAGCCGTGCAGCAGGAAGATCGGCTCTCCTTGCATGTCGCCATGCTGGCGGAAGGCAATGCGCAAGCGGTCGGTGTTCACGTATTCCATGTTCCCTCCTGGCTGGCGAAGCGTGCCCTCAGGATTATAAGCCTGCGCTATACTGGGACCTATGGAAAACTTGCATATCGTCTGCCCCCACTGCGACGCGGTCAACCGTGTGCCCTCGGTGCGCCTGGAAGAAGAAGCGACCTGCGGCAAGTGCCAGCGCGCCTTGTTCACTGGCCATCCGGTGGACTTGTCGACTGAGCGATTCCTCAAGCATGTCGAGCGCAACGATATTCCTGTGCTGGTGGATTTCTGGGCGCCGTGGTGTGGCCCTTGCCGTACGATGGCGCCTTTCTATGAGCAGGCGGCCCAGCACCTGGAACCGTATTTCCGTGTGGTGAAGGTTAATACCGAGGCGGAACAGCAGTTGGCAGCGCGTTTTGCCATCCGCAGCATTCCTACGCTGGCGGTCTTCAAGGGCGGCCGCGAACTGGCGCGGCAGGCCGGCGCGATGGACAGCAAGAGCATCATCGCCTGGGTGCAGCAGCACCTGCGCTAAACCTGCGCCAGCCAGTTTCGAATTCCATCCAATGTACGGAAGTCTGCCACTGAACGGCATTCGATGCCGGGGTGGCGCGCCGATAGCATCTTCGACAAGGCACTCCCCGGTCCCAGTTCCAGCGCGGCAGTGATACCTCGCTCGGCGCAGGCATCCATGCATTCGGCCCACAGTATTGTCTCGGCGAGTTGTCGCGACAGATGGCTGATGGCGGCATCCTTCCCGCGAATGGGCGTGGCGTCGATGCCGCCCAGGACTGGGGCCTGGAAGCTGCCGAAATCCCCTTGCGCGAGCAGCTTTGCAAATGGTTCGACCGCGCCTTGCAGATAGGGCGTGTGCGAGGCGACCGCCACCGGCAACGCGCCGATGCGCGCGCCGGGGATCGATATGGCGGCGGAGTTTGCGGCAAGGCCGCCGGCGATGCAACTGTCTTCGCCTGTCTCAATCGCGATATGGAAGCCGTGCGGCGCCAACTGAGGGCGCAACGCTGCCGTGCGCCGGCCGCTGATCGCAAGCATCGCCTGTGGGCGGTCAGGCGCGACGCAGGCGTCCATCAAGGCGGCACGTTGCGCTGCCAGGGCGACGCAGCGCTCGGGCGTGAGGGCGCCGGCTACGCTGTAAGCTGTCAGTTCGCCAACACTGTAGCCGGCGACCAGCGCTGGCGGCGGGCAATCGCGGCGCAAGGCTTCCCACATGGCGAGGCTGCTGGCGACGATGGCCGGCTGCGCGCTGCGGTTGCTGAACATGCCGTCCGCGGTGGATGCGGTGGGCAGCCATGCCGCAAGATGCGTCAGCAGGGCTGCGCCGTGCGGCTCGCTGCGCGCCAGGTCGTACATGGCGGCGTTCTGACCGCCTTGGCCGGGACAGAGTATCAGCAGGCGGCTTTTCATAATGGGGGCATGGTGACGAGGCTGTGCACCAGGCAGGTTGCCGCCAGCAGGTCGGCGGCGCCTCCTGGCGACAGCCGCTGCGCGACAAAACGCTGGTGGCATTCCAGTGCGTGCTCGCGCCACTGCGGGTTGGCGGTGCCGCCCAGGTCGACGAACTGGAGGGCGGCGCTGCGTACCGATTCCGCACCTTCGGCCCCGCCGCGGTGGTAGATGTTGGTATCGCTGATGTGGGCCATCAGGGCGAAGATCGCGTCGATGCGTGCGTGGTGCATGGGGGCGCGGCGCGCCAGCGAGGCCTGCAAGGCAGGCAGGCCAACGTCGAACACGGATGGCAGGCCGAGGGCGCCTTCTTCGCGCGCGCCACTGGCTGCATGCTGGGCGGCCGCTTGCAGGCCGTGCGAGTCACCGGTGGAGCGCGTGTGGGCGGCCAGCTCTTCGCTCCAGTGCAGCAGGAGGGCGGTGCGCAGGGCAGCCGGCGTCAATGTCATGCGCAGGGCGCGGACGCGGCCCATGGCGGCGCAGAGCAGTCCGAGGGCGAAGATGGCGCCACGGTGGGTGTTGATACCTTTGGTGGCGGCCATCATGCGCTGTTCTGCGGCGATGCCAAGTTTCTTCAACTCGGCGAAAGGCGCGCCATCGTAGCCAGCGCGACAGATCCGGGCGTAGTAATGGCGCAGCGAAAACAGGCTGCGCATGAAGGTGGCGGCGTCCATGTCGGTGTGGCTGCCGTTGTCGACAAAGGACACCAGGCCGGGCTTGGGGTAAAGGGCCAGTTCCTGGTACAAGCTGCGCACGGCGCGCAGGGCTACTTCGCGCGATAGGGCATGTGCGGCATGTCGGCGCTGCCGTGCCCCGACGGTGAGCCGGGCGGCGGCTGCCAGTGCGCGTGCCTGCTGCGTTGCTTGGGCGACTGGGGCGCTCATGCAGGTTCCAGTTCTGCACGCAGTTCGGCGCGGGTGGCGAGCTTTACGCTGGATTGGGATTTGACCAGGACTCGCTCAGAGTGGGCGCGGGCGGTGAACCATTCTTTCCACGACACGGCCTGGCCGCTGGGGAAGACGATTTCGCCGTCCAGGGGCAGATTGTCGAGGTGGCTGGCGAGCAGCAGGGTGCCGCCATCCAGTTCGGCGCTGTCGCGGGGACGGAACAGCAGGTCGATGTCCGAAGTGTCACGCAGGTAGGCCAGTCCGGTTAGCGCTTGCAGCGCGAGTGAGCCAAAGATGCGGAGATTCAGGCCGGCACTGTCCCTGGCCAGGTGGGCAAACGGTGTTCGCCAACGTGGAGGGAGGGAGTGCTCGACGGCGTCCGGCGGCAATGGCGCGCTATGGCGGGCAATGTGCTTTGCCTGTACCCGCAGCGGCAGGCGGAGTTTCGCGCCAGTGATGGGATCGGGCGGCGCAGCCAGGCCGAGGCAAACGTCGTGACGGCCCACTCCGGCGGCGGGTATCGCATGCGGTGCGGTGTCGGCAGCGGTATCCGGCGCGGCGTCGCGGCGGCGGACCACCAGCGGCCAGCCGGCGTCGGCCCAGCGGGCGACCGCTGCGTAGGCCGGCGTGCCGAGTGGCGCCGTCGCCAGCAGCTCTTGCCAGCCGTCGCCAGTCAGCCACGCCAGGTCATGCCGCGCGTACATTGCTGCCGCCGACGATGGCTTCAATGACCGGCTGCGCTGCCTTGCGGCCGCCGCGCAGCAGGCCGAGTGCGCTGCGCTGGTCGTCGCGCGGGGCGTTGGCGATGGCGCTTGCCAGGTGCGCGGCCAGGTCGCCCTCCCAGATTGCCTGCAGCCCGCCCATGCACAAGTAATTCTCCGGTCCCGGTGCGAACACGGGATTGCTGCGCGCCAGCTCAACCAGCTTTTCTTCAGGCACCTTGGTGATGCGCGCCATCGCCGGCAGACCCATGACGCGGATCGTCGCGTCGGGCAGGGCGTAGCAGGCATCCGCCATCAGGCCGCTGGTGATAAAGCCGCCGGACAAGGCCTGGTCATACACCAGTCCAATGATGCAATGCCCCAAATGGCGCGCCAGGTCGATGCATTTGCCCAGGTGGGCCATGTAGCTGTTGATGCCCAACATTTCGTCGCGGTGGCGCAGGCGCTGCCCTTGCGTGTCGACCAGCAGCACGATCGGGCGGCCGGGATGGTTGCGCACCGTCGCCAGCACCGCCTTGGCCTGCGCCAGCGCGATTTCCACGCCAATCGGCGCATGGCCGGTGGTGCCGGTCACGCTGATGGTTTGCCCGTCCACGCGCGCGGTGCCGCTCAGGAATTGTTCATGCTCGACGATGTCATGCCCGCCGGGGAACAGGGCATCGGCCAGTACTCTCCAGTCCATTCTCATGCTCCCAGGCGGTGTGGCGCCGCAACGGCGGTGAAGGAATCGACATCCAGCATCGGGATGTCCTGCGGCGCGGCGATGCCCAGCGTGGCCCAGATGTCGGCCGGGTCGCGCAGGCCGCCAAAGCGTTCGATGCGCTGCTCCAGCATGGCCTGCTCCGCCTCCAGGCCAGCCAGCGTCAGTTCGACCGTTCCGTTGCGGGCTTCCGCGATGGCGTCCAGTGCGGCTTGGCGGAAGGCGGGAATGCTGTCTTCCACGATGCGCTGCACGTCGCCCAGCAGGTAGCGGTGCTTGCCGCCGGTGGTGCGCCACACCAGCGCGCGGTCGCGCGAATCGAACTCCTCGACGCCATTGGCGGTTTCGATCACTTCGGGGCCTGACATGGCCAGGCGGCCTTCCTCCGAGATCACCAGGGAATTGGCGCAGCGCGCGACAATGCCCATGCCGCCGAAAGCGCCGTTGGAGCCGCCGATCAGCACGACAACCGGAATGCCGGCAGCGCGCACGTCCAGCACGGCGCGCATGACTTCCGACACGGCGATCAGCCCCGCGTTGGCTTCATGCAGCCGCACCCCGCCGGTTTCCAGCAACAGCAGGACGGCGGCCGGACGGTCAAGCAGGGCGCGGCGCAACAGGCCCACCAGCTTGGCGCCATGCACCTCGCCCACGGCACCGCCCATGAAGCCGCCTTCCTGCGCGGCTGCGAACACAGTCAGGCCATCCAGCGTGGCGCGGCCGACCACCACGCCATCGTCGAACGAGACAGGCGCATTCAGTTGCGCCAGGTGCGGGCTGACAACGCGCTGTGCGGGACCGATGAATTCTTCAAAGCTGTCGAACAGCGCCAGGCGCTCGCGCGCGTTGGCCTCCAGGTAGCTGCTCATTTTCTTTCTCCCAGCATGGATTCGACCGCCTGGTCGAGTCGCAGGCTGACCACGGCGGGCGTGGCGCCCATGTCGTTGATGGCAATGCGCGTGTTGGCCAGTTGCCAGCGCTCCTGGAAATCGGTAATCACGGCTTGCCAGATCGGCCCAAAGCCGACGGCGGCGGTCTGGATGCCGACTTCGCAAGCGCCGCCCAGCGGTATGCTTTCGATCAGTACTTCCAGGTTGCCCGAGCTGACCACACCGACGATGCGCGGTTCAGCCGATAGCGATCGGCGGCCTTGTTCGAATCGGTAATTGAGTGTTTCCATCTTGGCTCCTACCAGTTGCGGAAGCGTTTGGGCGGGTCATACAGCCCGCCGGACGCTCGCACGAGGTCTTTCATGTTCTTGGCCGCCAGCAGGTCGCGCGTGGCTTGGCGCTTGTCGATGCCCAAGTCTTCGGCACGCGTGATGATGCCACGGTCGCGCAGGTTTTCCACCATGCGCTTGTCGCGTTGCAGGCCGACCGGGGTGTAGCCGGCCACGCCGCGGATGGCCTGTTCGCGTTCCTCCGCGCTGCGGCACAGCAGCAGGTTGGCAATGCCTTCCTCGGTCAGGATGTGGGTCACGTCGTCGCCGTAGATCATCACGGGCGGAATCGCCATCCTGGCCTGCTCGCCCAGCTCCCAGGCGTCCAGCCGTTCGACGAAGGCCGGCTGCATGTGCTCGCGGAAGGTTTCCACCATCTGCACCACGAGCTTCTGGCCGCGCGGGATCGTGCCGCTGCCCCGGCGTGCCTGTTCGCCGGCCTTGAGCCATGCGGGGCTGGCGTGGCGCCGGCCGCGCGCGTCGGCGCCCATGTTCGGTGCGCCGCCAAACCCGGAGATGCGGCCCAATGTCGCGGTGGACGAGTTTCCGGCCAGGTCGATCTGCAAGGTGGACCCGATGAACATGTCGCAAGCGTAATGGCCGGCAGCCTGGCAATAGGCGCGGTTGCTGCGCATCGACCCATCCGGACCAACGGCAAAGACGTCGGGCCGGGCGCGGATGTAGTTTTCCATGCCCAGCTCGGAACCGAAGGAATGGATCGATTCAACGAAGCCCGCTTCAATCGCTGGGATCAGGGCAGGGTGAGGGTTAAGTGCCCAGTTAGTGGCAATCTTGCCGCGCAGTCCGAGTGACGCGCCGTACGTCGGCAGCAGCAGTTCGATGGCGGCGGTGTCGAAACCGATGCCGTGGTTCAGGCGCTGCACCTGGTACTCGGCGTAGATGCCTTTGATCGCCATCATCGCCATCAGCACCTGGATTTCGGAGATTTGCGCCGGGTCTCGCGTGAACAACGGCTCGATGTAGTAGGGCGTCGGCGACTGCACGACAAAATCAACCCAGTCGCCCGGCACGTCGATGCGCGGCAGATCATCCACAATGCGATTGACCTGCACGATCACGATGCCGTTCTTGAAGGCCGTCGCTTCCACGATGGGCGGCGTATCTTCCGTATTGGGGCCGGTGTACAGGTTGCCGTGGCGGTCGG
This sequence comes from Pseudoduganella sp., assembly GCA_036402315.1. Taxonomy (GTDB): domain Bacteria; phylum Pseudomonadota; class Gammaproteobacteria; order Burkholderiales; family Burkholderiaceae_D; genus Rugamonas. Next base: position 26,121 of record DASWTB010000351.1, read on the forward strand.
CCGCTTCCGCCGCAACCAGCGCCACGCGCGGCGGCAGGTCGATGAAATAGCGGCTGAACAATTCGAGGTAGGTGTGAATTGCGCCGATATTCAGCTTGCCCGCCACCGCCAGCTTCGCCACGCGGGCGGCCTGCGGGCCGGAGAAGGAAAAATCCAGCTTCGACGCAACGCCGCGCTCGAATACGTCCAGGTGCTCGGGCAGGGCCAGCACTGATTGCAGCATATGCAGGTCGTGCACACGCTGCGGATCAAGTCCCGCCAGCGCCTGCGCCAGGAAGTCGGCCTGCTTCTGGTTATTGCCTTCGATGCAAACGCGGTCGCCAATTTCCAGCACGGCATGCAGCAGGTCGGCGATGCGGACGGCGGGCAGTGCCTTGCCCGCCAGCTCGCCACCGAGCACGCTACGGGCGCGCGCCAGGCGTTCGTTGCGGTTGCGTTGAAGGGTGTCCCAGACGCGGAATGGGGCATTCATTTACCTGGCTCCCATGACCATGTCAGGCAGGCCGGTGGCAATGCCGGGGAAGATGCACAGCAGGACCACGGCAGCCACCATCAGCAGCAGGAAGGGCATCACGCCCCAGATCACGTCGCGCAGCGGGATATCCGGCGCGATGTTCTTGATGACGAAGATGTTCAGACCCACCGGAGGGTGAATCAGGCCCATTTCCATCACCACGGTCATGACGATGCCGAACCACACCAGGTCAAAGCCCGCTTCGCGCAGCGGCGGCAGAATGATCGGCGCCGTCATCAGGATGATCGAAACCGGTGGCAGGAAGAAGCCCAGCACCACCACCAGCACCAGGATGGTTGCCAGCAGTACCCACTTCGAAAGGTGCATGCCAACCACCCAGCTCGCGGCAGCCTGGCTGATATGCAGGTAGCTCATCACGTAGGAATACAGCAGCGACATGCCGATAATCAGCAGCAGCATGGTCGATTCCTTGATGGTGGACGACAGAATCGGCGACATGTCCTTTGGCCGCCAGGCGCCATACACCACGGCGATCAGCACCAGTGCGAGCAGGGCCCCCAGGCCGGCCGTTTCGGACGGCGTGGCAAAGCCGCCATACAGCGCCACCATCACGCCAATCAGCAGCACGATGAAGGGCAGCACGCGCGGCAACATTTCAACTTTCTGGCGCAGGGTGAAATGCTCGTCTTCCAGGTAGGCCGACTTGACGCCGCCGTTCTGGTAAGCCACCAGCGCCATTTGGTATTCGGCGCGGGCGCGGTAGACGGCATAGCCGGCAAACAGCAGCACCAGCAGCACACCAGGGCCGATGCCGGCCAGGAACAGTCGGCCCAGCGATTGCTCCGCTGCCACCGCGTACAGGATCATGGTGATCGAAGGCGGCAGGAGGATGCCGAGCGTGCCGCCGGCCGCGATGATGCCGGCTGCGAAACCTGGCGAGTAGCCGCGCTTGCGCATTTCGGGAATGCCGGCGGAGCCGATTGCGGAGCAGGTGGCTGGCGAAGAACCGGCCATGGCGGCAAACAGCGCGCAGGCAAACACGTTGGCGATGCCAAGCCCTCCCGGCACCTTGTGCAGCCAGGTATGGATGGCCGAGTACAGGTCTTTGCCGGCTGGCGACTTGCCGATTGCAGCACCCTTCAGGATGAACAGTGGGATCGAAAGCAGGGTGATGGAAGCCATTTCCTCGTACACGTTCTGGGTCACCGTGTCGAGCGAACTGGCAGGCATGAAGAAGTACATGAAGGTGGTCGCCACGATGCCCAGAGCATAGGCGATCGGCATGCCGGAGAACATGACCACCAGGGTGACGACGCCGTAGAGGGCGCCCAATGTCAGCTCGCTCATTCTGCTGCTCCTTTATCGGTGATACGAGCCAGCACCTGCAGCAGGATCTGCAGGGTCAGCAAGGTCATGCCGGCCGCCATCATGGAATAGGGAATCCACAGGGGTGGTGCGAACGTCGAGGTGGTGGTCTGGCCATCCACCCAGGCCTCGTGCCACAGCGTCCACGACTTCCAGGAGAAGAAAGCACAGAACAGGAAGGACAGCAGGTCGACTAGGAACAGGCGCACCGCATTGGCCTTGGGCGGCAGGATAGCGGCCAGCGCTTCGATGCCGATATGGCCGCGGAAGCTTTGCACGTAGGCGCAGCAGAAGAAGGTGACGCCCACCAGCATGAAGATCGACGCTTCGTCCTGCCAGTCCGTCGGCGCGTGGAAGAAATAGCGCGACACCACGGAATAGGTGAGGATCAGTGCAGTTACCACCATCGCCACCATGGACAGGACCAGCAAGCCCTGGTTCACTTTCCCCAGCAAGGCGCCGGCTGTCGACAGGCCGGGAGCTTGCGGCAGCGCCGCCTCCTTGGGCGGATTGAGTTCGAATCCGTGGCTCACAGCGTTTTCTCCGCGAGTGCCAGCAGCTTGGCGCAGCTATCGTTTCGTTCACCGTAATCCTTCCAGGCGGTGGTGCGGGCAATGGCTTGCCATTTCTTGACGGTGGCCGCGTTCAGGTCAACGACTTTGGCGCCGGCCTTCTGGTAGACGGCGGCGACTTGCGTATCATCTGCCTGGGCGGCAGTCTTGGCGAAAGCTTCCAGTTCGGCGCCAACGGCCATGATGGCGGCTTGCTGATCTTTCGGCAGGCGCTCGTAGGCGGCGCGCGACATCATCAGGGGCTCGAACATGAACCAGTAAGCGGTGCCGCGCCCGGTTGTCAGGGCTTTCGATACCTCTTCCAGGCGGAAGGAAATCAGGGAGGTGGAGGAGGTCAACGCCGCATCCATGGCGCCGGTCTGCATGGCGGCGTAGATTTCGTTGGAGGGCAGCGACACCACAGCGGCGCCGGCGGCCTTCAGGATCAGGTCCATCTCGCGCGAGCCGCCGCGGATCTTCATGCCCTTGGCATCTTCCGGATCGACCACCGGCTTGACGCGCGAGGCAACGCCGCCTGCCTGCCAGATCCAGCTCACCAGCACCACGCCTTTTTCCCACAAGAGCCGGGTCAGCGCCTTGCCGATTTCCTGGTTCTTCCAGCCATAGCCTTGTTCATACGAGGTGACCAGGCCTGGCATCAGCCCGATATTCACTTCCGGGACTTCGCCGCCCGCGTAGGACAGCGGCACCAGCGACAGGTCCAGCGCGCCCTTTCGCATGGCCGAGAACTGGGCATTGGTCTTCATCAGGGAGGAGCCGGGATAGATGGCGAACTTCAGTGCACCCTTGGTGCGCTTCTCCACTTCCGCCGCGAACATGCGGGTCAGGCGGTCGCGGAAGTCGCCCTCGGCCAGAGTACCGCCGGGGAACTGGTGCGAGATCTTCAGGGCGCCGGTCTGGGCCCAGGCGGTTTGCAGCCACAGCGGGCTGGTGGCGAGTGCGGCAAGAACGGACCTGCGGGTCATCTGGGACATGTCATCCTCCAAGGGTTAAGTATGCAGCTTTGTTTTTTATGTATACAAGAATATCTTCGCCGAATACATTGTCAAGCGAAATATGCGTCTTATAATGGAGTCTCATATACATACTGAACTTTTAGTTCCATGACGAAACATTCTTCCACCCTGCGCGAAACCATCGAGGAAATGATTGCGATGGGCGAGCTGCAGCCGGGACAGCACCTTGACGAAACCGAACTGGCCACCCGTTTCGGCGTGTCGCGCACGCCGATCCGTGAAACGCTGATTCAGCTCGAATCGATGGGGCTTGTGGTGATCCGGCCGCGGCGCGGTGCGATCGTGGCCGAACTGGGGCCGCAGCAGCTGGTCGAAATGTTTGAAGTGATGTCGGAGCTTGAGGCGACTTGCGGCCGGCTGGCTGCACGCCGCATGACGCCGGAGGAGCAGCAGGTGCTGCTGGCAGCGCACGAAGCGTGCAAGGCGGCGGTGGAGGCGCAGGAACCGGACGAGTACTACTACCGCAATGAGGCCTTCCATGAGGCGATCTATGCCGGCGCCCACAACAGCTTCCTGTTCGAACAGACGCGCAGCCTGTATCGCCGCCTGCGGCCATACCGCCGCTTGCAGCTTCGCGTACGCAACCGCATCGGCCATTCGTATTCCGAACATGAAGGCGTGGTGCAGGCGATCCTCGCCGGTGACGGCGACAAGGCTGCCGAACTGCTGCGCAGCCATGTGATGATCCAGGGCCAGCGCTTTTCCGACCTGATGGCATCGCTGCCGCAACTGACCAAATCCGCCGCCTGAAAATAAATAAATAATTTCGTTTACTTATTGTCGAGGCCTGCGTATATTGGAGGGCATGAACAATGTCCTCCTTATCGCGGCTACCTGCCTGCTTGGCCTGCTGTCCACTACGGGCGCATCGCTGCCATACCCGATCCTTCCGCCGATGTTTGCGGCCGAAGCGCACAACTCCCTGAATAACTTCCTCGGCCTGCCACCCAAGCTATTGTTCGGCATTGCACTGACGGTGAATCCGATCGGGCTGGTGATCGGCTCCGCGCTGCTCGGTCCATTGTCCGACCGTTATGGGCGCCGCCCGATCCTGCTGGCGACTGCGCTCGGCGCCGCAGCAGGCCACGCCTTGACTGCGCTTGCGCTGGTGATGCAGTCCTACCCGCTGTTTATCCTGGCCCGGTTCGGTACCGGCCTGCTGGAGGGCAATGGCGCGGTCGCGCGTGCCCTGGTGGCGGAGAAGCTGGAAGGCCCGCAGCGGCTGCGCGCTCTGTCCCTGGTGAATGGCTCGCTGCATCTTGGCTGGCTGGTAGGGCCCGTGCTGGCGGGCTTCACACTCGGATTCGGCATCACCGTGCCGTTCTGGGTAGCGGTGGCGGCGCTGGTTCTGGCGGCGGCGCTGGTAGCGGTCACGGTGCCGCGTGCCGCCAAGGCGCCGGCCGATGGCGCATCCTGGTGGCAGGTGGCGCGTTCGCACCATGCCATGAACCTGCTGCGCTTCCCTGAACTGCGCACGCTGTTCATCGTGCAGCTGGCGCTGACCTGCGGGATCACCGGCTTCTACGAATACTATCCACTGTGGCTGGTGGAGCAGGGCGGCTACGATGCGCGCGGCATCGCCACCATCAATATGGCGATGTGCGCGATCATGACACTGGCCGCCATCATCGCGGGCCGCCAAAGCAGCATGGAGCCGCTGCATCGCGCCAGCTGGCTGGCTTTCGGCCTGGCCGCATCGGTGGCGGGCGTTGCGCTTGGCAACCTGTGGATCGGCATGGTCGCGATCTGCCTGTTCGGGCTGCCCAATGCCTTTTATAACGCGACGGTGCAGTCGTGGGCGGCGGACCGCTTTGCGGCACACGGACAGGGCTCCGTTATGGGCCTGTTGTCGATGACCTTCTGTTTCGCGAACATTGTGATGGCGGCAATTGGGTCCGTGCTGACGCTGGTCGATACGCGCCTGATCCTGCTGCTCGGCGCCGTCCTCGCGGCGTGGGCCGGCTGGCGCCTGCGCGGCTGGCGTAAAGAGATGTTGTCGGTGCCCGTACAGCGCACGCTGGCCAGCACGGAAGGAGCGGGCGCATGAACACTGCCGACCAGATCCTTTTCCTGCTGAAGACACGCGGCCCGCGCACGGCGCAGCAGCTGGCCCAATTGCTTGACCTGACCTCGATGGGCGCGCGCCGCCACCTGGAGGCGGCGGAGGAACGTGGTTTCGTGACCTTTGAAGATGTGGCGGAAAAAGTCGGCCGCCCGTCGCGCCGCTGGCTGCTGACCGACGCTGGCCATGCGCGCTTCCCGGACCGCCACGCCGACCTGACGCTGCAACTGATCACCCAGGTGCGCGCCCTGTTTGGCGAGGAAGGAATGGACAAGTTGATTGCCGCGCGCGAGCAAGCCAGCGAGGCCTTTTACCGCGAAACAATTGGTGAAGGCGAGGGGTTGGAAGAGCGAGTGCAGGCGCTGGCACTGGCGCGCGATGTGGAAGGCTATATGGCCGAAGTCGAGCAGCAAGGCGACGGTTCGCTACTTCTGGTCGAAAACCATTGCCCGATCTGCGCCGCCGCGCGCGAATGCCAGAATTTCTGCCGTTCGGAGCTCGACGTCTTTCAGCGCGTGCTGGGCCCAGGCTGCGAGGTGCGGCGCGAGGAACACATCCTGGCCGGCGAACGCCGTTGCGCCTACCGGATCAAGCCTGTGTGACAGCATTTCCGCCACTGGTGTAGAGTAGGGGAAACCCAACGGAGGCACCAATGGACGATGAAATCAGGCGGAAATTTGTCACCGAAGTGTGGAAGCGCTACGTCGAAGTGCAGAACTGGGCCATTGCCAACTGGCCCGACCGCGAACATCCGCTCAGCACTTCCGATTTTGTCGAAGGCAGGAAAGAAATCCTCGGACTCGGCTTGCCTCCCAACCTGAAACTGGGCCACGAGCCGCCGCAGGCCGCCCCCGAACCTGAGCAGGGCGGCCCGCAGTATCAGGAAGTGACGCCCGCGCCCTGGCCCTGATGCTGGCCATGGGTGGCTCCGCGATAAGTGGCGTAGCTCACCACCAGGCAGGCCACCAGGCCGAGCGCCAGGTGCAGCGCACTGTCGAACAGCAGCGGCGCCACCAGGCCAGACACCAGCGCAAACAGCATCATCTGCAGGAAGGACTGCATCGACGCGGCCAGGCCGCTATTTTGCGGGAACAGGTTCATGCCGGCCAGCGTGAGCGGCGGCATTGCCAGGGCCAGCGAGAACGAGAACAGGAACAGCGGCAGCACGGCCCAAGGCACGGTCGCTGCAAAGAACCAGTTGTAGCCCACGTTGAGCGCTGCGGCGATGGCCATCAGCCCATAGCTCAGGCGAATCAGCTTGGCCGGCGCCATGCGGTGCGCCAGCTTGCCGCTTGCGGTGGCGCCCAGCACGTGGCCGCTGATGAGGGGGATGAACAGCCAGGCGAAGGCGGTTTCCGGCAGCTTCAGGATATGCATGATGAAATAGGCCGCGGAGCCAATGTACAGGGCAAAACCGCCGAAGGCCGCACCCAGCGACACCGAAAGCAGCAGGAACTGGCGGTGCTTCAGCACCATCCAGTAATTGCGTGCGATCGCGCCCAGGTGCAGCGGGTGGCGCTTTTCCTGCGGCAGGCTTTCCGGCAGCCAGCGCCAGACGGCAACCCACATCAGCACGCCGAAGGCAGTCAGGAACCAGAATATCGAGCGCCAGCCGAAGGAAACCTGCAGCCAGCCGCCCAGCACGGGAGCGATGGCAGGCGCCAGGCCGAACACCATCATGATGTTGCCGAGCATTTTCTGGGCTTCCATGCCGTCGAAGCGGTCTTGCACGATGGCGCGGCCGATCACGGAACCGGCGCCGGAGGCCAGTCCTTGCAGGATGCGCGCGCCAAGCAGGAAGCCGAAGGAACCGGCCAGGGCGCCGCCCAGCGAGGCCAGGACGTACAGCACCAGCGACCACAGGATGACCGGGCGGCGGCCAAAACTGTCCGACAGCGTGCCGTAGAACAGCATCATGAAAGCGAAGGTGAACAGGAAAAGGCTCAGGGTCTGCTGGATCGCCATCGGGCTGGCGCTGAACGTCTCCGCAATCGCCGGGAAAGACGGTAAATAGGTGTCGATTGCCAGCGGGCCGACCATGGTCAGGCCGGCAAGCAGCAGGGTAAGCAGGATGTTCTTCATGTGGTGCCCGAGAGTGAGCGCGCTATTTTAAGGGAATCCCGGAATATCCGCTTATGACTGGAAAGCATAAGCTTGTGCGAACAGTTTCTTTCGCTTTTCAATGTAATCTCGATATTCTTGTGCCTTATGGCTATCGACTCTTACGGCGCCGCGAGCGGCGCAGCGCGCTGGGACCTCGACGAGGTGGTTAACCAGCTGCGCGTGTCGCGCGAAGCGACCCACAATATCCGCCACCAGCGCCGGGTGCGCGAGCTGCCTTCGCGTGCGGAACTGGTGCAAATCCTCGAGGGCTTGTCGGCTTCCTTGTTCCCGACGCATTACGGGCGGCCGAACCTGACCGACGAGAGCATCGACTACTTTGTCGGCGATACTCTGAATACCACGCTGGACCGCCTGTACGAACAGGTGCGGCGCGGCTTGCAGTTCGGCGCCGGGGTGGCGGAAACCGAGGAAGCGCAGAGCGCCACGGCGCAGGGCATCACGCGGGCTTTCGCTGCCTCGCTGCCGCAGATCCGGGCACTGGTGGTATCGGACGTGCAGGCCGCCTATGCCGGCGACCCGGCTGCAACATCGATTGCGGAAATCCTGCTGTGCTATCCGGGCATGGTGGCCATCCTGCATTACCGCCTGGCGCACAGCCTGCACAAGCTTGGCGCCCCTTTCATCGCCCGCATCATCAGCGACATTGCCCATTCCCGCACGGGGATCGACATCCACCCGGCGGCGCAGATCGGCGCCAGTTTCTTCATCGACCATGGCACGGGCGTGGTGATCGGCGAGACCACCATCATCGGCGAGCGCGTGCGCCTGTACCAGCACGTCACACTGGGCGCCAAGCGCTTCCCGGCCGACGACTCGGGGCAGTTGATCAAAGGGACGCCGCGCCATCCTATCGTCGAAGACGACGTGGTGATTTATGCCGGCGCCACAGTGCTGGGCCGGATCACCATCGGCGCCGGGTCCACCGTCGGCGGCAACGTCTGGCTGACCCAGAGCGTGCCGGCGAACAGCAATGTCTCGCAGGCCCAGATGCGCAGCGACTAAAGGCGGGATACCTCGAAAGAGTGATTGTTTTTCGCTTCCAAGTGGTGCCTACTATCGAAAAAGTCGATCAGTAGCGCGCACATTATGCGTTTTACACTGATCGGCAGTAGTCGCATAATGGGCCATCATCCCCCCACCTGGAGTTTAAACAATGAAAAGACTGATCGCCTTCGCACTCGCCGCTGGTTTCTCCCTCGCCGCATCGGCCGCCCCTGAAACGTACAACATCGACCCAACCCATTCCTTCTCCCGCTTCGAGTACAGCCACTTCGGCTACTCGACCCAGGTCAACAAGTTCAATAGCACCAAGGGCAAGATCCAGATCGACCGCGCCGCCAAGACCGGTTCGGTGGAAGTGACGATCGACCCGAAATCGGTCAACACCGGCTACGACACGTTCAACGAACACCTGCAAGGCCCTGACTTCCTCGACTCGGCCAAATACCCGGCTATCACCTACAAGTCGACCAAGTTCCTGTTCAGCGGCGACAAGGTGGTTGGCGTGGAAGGCAACCTGACCATCAAGGGCGTGACCAAGCCAGTGAACCTGGAAGTGACTTCGTTCCACTGCATGCCACACCCGATGCTGAAGAAGGACGCTTGCGGCGCCAATGCGATCGCCAAGATCAAGCGCTCCGACTTTGGCGCCGGCAAATACGCACCACACGTCAGCGATGACGTGACCCTTGGCTTCTCGATCGAATCCATCAAGGAATAAGCCTATGACCAGATCGTTGCTGGCCGCGGCCTTGCTGGCTGCCGGTCTGTCGCATGCGTATGCGACGGACATCATCATCACCAACGGCAAAGTCGCCACGATGACGCGCGAAGGCAGCTTCGCGCAGGCAGTAGCCATCAAGGGCGGCGTGATTACCGCAGTGGGCAGCAACGCCCAGGTGCTCAAGCAGAAAAAGCCGGGCACGCAGGTAATCGACGCCGGCGGCCGCACGGTCATTCCGGGTCTGAACGACTCCCACCTGCACATCATCCGCCAGGGCCTGAACTACAACGCCGAACTGCGCTGGGATGGCGTGACCTCCCTGAAACGCGCCATGCAGATGCTGCGCGAGCAGGCTGCCCGCACGCCGGACGGCGCCTGGATCAAGGTGGTCGGCGGTTTCAACGAATTCCAATTCGAAGAGAAGCGCCTGCCAACGCTGGAAGAACTCAATGAGGCGGTGCCGGACAAGCCGGTATTCATCCTCTACCTGTACGGGCTTGGCTTCGTGAACAAGAAGGGCATTGAAGTCCTGGGCTACGACAAGGACACCAAATACAAGGACGGCGTGGTGGAACTGGGCGCCGACGGCAAGCCGACCGGCCTGCTGGTCGCCAAGCCGAACGCCATGGTGCTGTACTCCACGCTGGGCAAGACCGGTGCGCTCCCGCGCGAGCAGCAACTGAACTCCACCATTCAGTACTACCGCGAGATGAACCGCCTGGGCGTCACCAGCGCCATCGACGCGGGCGGCGGCGGCCAGGCCTATCCAGACGACTACGCAATCAGCCTGGAGCTGGCCAAGGACGGCAAGCTGACCGTCCGCACATCCTACTACCTGTTCGCGCAGAAGCCGGGCAAGGAGCTGGAAGACTACCAGCGCTGGCTCACCATGACCAAGCCAGACCGCAACGACCACATGTTCTACCCCAATGGCTACAACACCGAAGGGGCAGGGGAGAACCTGGTGTGGAGCGCAGCCGACTTCGAGAACTTCCTCGAGCCGCGTCCTGAAATGCCGGGCCATATGGAAAGCGAGCTGGAACCGGTACTGCGCCTGCTGGTGAAGAACCGCTGGCCATTCCGCATCCACGCCACCTACGGCGAATCGATCGAGCGCGACCTGGCGGTGATCGAAAAGGTCAACCGCGAGATGCCGTTCAACGGCCTGCGTTGGTTCTTCGATCACGCCGAAACCATCACTGACGAACAGCTGGCGCGCGTGAAGAAGCTGGGCGGCGGCGTGGCCGTGCAGGACCGCATGTACTTCCAGGGCGAGCATTACTGGAAGCGCTATGGCGAGCAAACGCGCCAGATGCCGCCGATCCGCAAGATGCTGGAGATGAAAATCCCCGTCGGCCTTGGCACGGATGGCACGCGCGTGTCGAGCTACGGGCCATGGCCATCGATCTACTGGGCGGTGACCGGCAAGACTGCCGGTGGCATGCCGATGTGGCAAGCCAGGGACCGCCTGAGCCGCTACGAGGCGCTGAAGCTGATGACCCAGGGCAGCGCCTGGTTCAGCGGCGAAGAAAAGGTAAAGGGGCAGATCGCCAAAGGCCAATACGCCGACCTGGTAATCCTGCCGAAGGACTACTTCAGCATCCCCGAAGCCGAGATCAAGACGCTCGAAAGCGCGCTGACTGTGGTGAACGGCCGCATCGTCCACGCCGGCGCCGACTTCGGCCAATACGCCCCCGAACAGCCCCCGGTGCAGCCCGACTGGAGCCCCGTCAAATACTACGGCGGCTACCAGAACCGCTAAGTCCCACAGCCCAGCCCGTGTCCCACCATGGGGTCACACCCGAAATGAGACACGGGCACAGCCGGTGCGCTGACGAGGCCGTGTCCCGAAACGGGTGTGACCCCATGGTGGGACACGAACTCAGCTTTAAGTGTTGCGGGCGGGCCATTGACTTATTGGCGGCATGGTCAATACTTCCTTGACCGCCCATCCCGCCTGAAGGTGTCCATATGGAATTGTTGCACTACCTGCCTCGCGTCGATTCGGCGCGCAGTGAAATCGTCGACCGTGGTATCGAGGTGCAAGCCAGTTTCAGCACCTTGTGCGCAGTGGAGTATTTGAAGTCCCACAATATCGCTCCCCACATCATCCAGCGCGTCTTGCTGCAACCCGCCCAGCGGCGCGGCTGCTCAGGTTATGCACAAGAATTAGCGAAAAGTAACGCGCGACTTTAATTAGTTAAAAAACGGATGTGGGAATTTGTGAGATTTTAAGTCATTGATTTTTAAGCTGCTTTTTTCTGCACATTGAACAGGCAGTTTGTTGGAAATGGCGTCGTTGAGGGCTGTTTGCCTTGTCAAGCCCCTCTTATCAACAAAGATATCCACAAACAATGTGGATAATCTGAAAAGCCCTTTTCAATCCGCCACTTACGGTGGTTTAGACGGAAATCAACGGTAGATGAGTGCAAAATAATCACTGTACGCGCATACAGTGATTATTTCAGGATGTGCCCGGTTGCCTTGAAACTGCCCGGTTCGGTGCCCGGCTGGACCTGGATATCCACAGTTGAGGCAGGCTGGCCGATAACAACTTGCCCTGACCACGCTTCACCGTTTTGCAATCCCTTCAGGATCGCTGCGAATTGCTCGCGGTGCTGGTTGTACTTGGCCAGTTGCGACTGCAGGACTTGCAGGTCGGAGTAATTGCGCAGCGAGGAAATTACGGTGGTGAACAGCTTGCGGGTGGTGAGGTCGGTCTTGCACCAGAAATCGTTGATGTCGTAATCGAGGATGATGCTGTGCTCGAGCGCCTGGCCCGGCTGGCCGGTACGCAGCACTATGCGCACCAGCTCGTTCTTCAGTTCGGAGCGGATCTGGTTGGCGACGCGCAAGCCGGCATCGCTGGTCTCCATGATCACGTCCAGCAGCACCAGGGCCACGTCGGGGTTGTTGCGCAGGGTGGTTAGGGCCTCTTCGCCGGAATAGGCGTGCAGGAAGCTGAGGCGGCGCCCCATGAAGCATGCATTGCTGAGTGAGAACTTGGTGACGACGTGGACGTCGACGTCGTCATCGACGATCAGCACCCGCCAAGGAGCGGGATTGGCGCCTGGAGCCTGCTCGGCCGAGCTGGCTTGCGCCTCGTCGTCGATCATCCATCCTTCGCTTGAATCGTCGTCAGGAACTTTCACGTCCATGCATTTTCCTTTGTCGGTTGTGGACACACTATTCCGCGCCAGAACATTTGTCAAAATAATTTCCGAACGCTCAGTGAGTTGCAAGAAGGCATGCACTCCATCTTGCTAAGTCGTTGATTTTATTGAGACTAATCGATTGCTAAAGAATTGGGCAATTTATTGAAAGCCGCGCCGTTAAAGGCGAAACGGGCTGTCAAGCCCCGCTTTTCCACACGTTTATCCACAGCAGAAGTGGATAACTGAAATTTGGTCTTTAAAAACTTCGCATTACGGCAATTTTATCATCCGGTCTATTAAGCCGCTGCCTTGAGACGGTTCAATTCGTCCAGGAAGCGCTCGCATGCCAGCCCCGGGGGCCATGGTTCCCATGCCGGTTCACCATATAAAGCCTGCAATGGATCTTCATGTAAGGGCACGGCGGTAATCTTCAATGTGCGCCGTACTTCTTCGCCGCTCCAGCCCACCACATGCACGGCTTCGCTGGCCGCTGCCAGGCGGTCGGCGCGCTTGTGGACATGGTATTCCTTCGGCGTCCAGGCCGGCAGCCCGTAGCGCAGGAACACGGCCTGTTCCAGCCGCTGGCTCAGTTCGCGGAAGCTGTCGCCGAGGAAGGGCTTGAGCACCGAGATGCAGTCAAAGCCCAGCAAGCCTTCTTCCGCGTCATGCAGCAGCTCGCGCAGGGAACGCAGCGGGTCGAGCGGGGTGGGCGACCACAGGCGGCGCAATTGCAGCACCGTGATCGAATGCTGGGCGACGGAAAGGGGCAGTGGCCAGGCCGAATGGCCGCCCCAGCGATAGGTGCGCGCCAGACCAAGTGCAAGGTCGGAGTCGTCCCAATCGAAGGGCGTGGGGTCCAGCAAATCCAGCCGGCGGCCGGATGGCATGCGCACCCAGGCGCGTTGTGTCGTCATGCGGCTATCGTATCGTCGCGACGCAGGTCGGCGCAAGCTTGCAGGATAAGCGTTTCGAGTTCTGGCAACAGTGCGGAGGCGGAATCCAGTTCGCCGGCCGCGCTGGCCTTTTCCATTTGATGGCACAGGGTGTGCAGTTCGGGCGCGCTCAGGTAGCCGCAACTGCCTTTCAGGGCATGGAAGGCGCTGGTGGCGCCTTCTCCATCGCCGTTCTGCAGCGCCAGGCGGCCTTCATCCATGCGGCGCGGCGCTTCTTCGAGGAAGGCTTGTGCGATGCGCTGCTGGTGACGCGCCGTCATGCCGCTGAGCGGCAGGATGTGGATCGCCGGGCTGGCTGGCTCCACGCCGAACATGTCGTCCAGTTCCGCCAGCGTGGGCGCGGTGCGCGGCAAGCTGCGGCCGCGATTGAGCAATTGGGTGATGGTCTTTTCCAGCTGGTCGAACAGCAGCCGTTCGTCGACCGGTTTGCTGAGGAATGCGTCCATGCCGGCCGACAGATAGCGGGCGCGATCGAGGTCGTTGGCATTGGCAGTGAGGGCGATGATCGGTATCAGCGGGTCGCGCGACGGGTGATCCTGGCTGCCGCCGCGGCGTATCAGCCGCGCTGCCTGTTCGCCATCCATTTGCGGCATGCGGCCATCCATCAGCACCGCGTCGAAATCCTGCTCGTGCAGTGCGCGCAGGGCTTCCAGGCCATTTTCCACGACCGTCACTTCATGGCCCATGCCTTCCAGCAGCGTGCTGATGATGATCTGGTTGGTGCGCACGTCTTCCGCGCACAGCACGCGCAAGCGATAGGCGTGGCGCAGGTGGGCCGGGATCTTGACCGGGTCCTTCTCGGGTGGCCCGCCCAGGGCCAGCGGCAGTGAGAAGCGCAGCGTAGTGCCTTTGCCGAGGCGGGTGTCCGCTTCGATCTGGCCGCCCATCAGGTCGACCAGCTCCTTGCAGATGGCCAGGCCAAGGCCGGGACCATCGGCACGGCGGGTCGAGGACAGGTCGGCCGGCTCGAACTTGCGGAACAGGCGCGGCAGCATTTCCAGCGGAATGCCCGGACCCGTATCGCTGATGCTGAAGCTGACGCGTGCCAGCCCGTCGGCGGTTTCGCCGGATGCGCGCAGGCGCACTTCGCCGCGTTCGGTGAACTTGATGGCATTGCCCAACAGGTTGAGCAGGATCTGGCGGATGCGATTCGGGTCGCCCTGCACATGGCGCGGCAGGCCTGGCGCCAGCTCGCAGCGCAGCAGCAGGGCCTTGGCGTCGGCTTGCGGGCGCAGGATGGTGATGGCTTCGTCGATGATGTCGATCAGGTCCAGGTCCTGGGTATTGATCGAGAGGCGGCCGGCGTCGATGCGGGAGAAGTCGAGCAGGTCGTTCAGGATGGCCAGCAGGGCTTCGCTGTTCTTCAGGCCGATGCGCAGATACTCTCCGGTGCGGTCGGCAATGGTGCGGTCGCGCAGGGCAAATTTCAGCATGCCGATCACGCCGGCCAGCGGGGTGCGGATGTCGTGGCTCATGGCCGCCAGGAAGTCGATGCGGTGACGGCCCAGTTTCTCATTTTGAATCTGGGTTTGCTTCAGCGCGGCTTCCCGCGCTACCAATTGCTTCTTTAGGCTGCGGTTCTCCCATATCAGCAGGATGAACGCCGCCAACCCCAGTATTAATAAGAGGGGTGCAACTGGTTCAATATACGATGCAAACGAAGAAAGCAAAATATTAATGATCTCCTCAATAGCAATTATTGTAATGGACAAATAAACATGGCGTGATACCGAATTGTTATGCCCTGGCGCACTCGTGTATGATTCCGGCTATGTTAATTTCTCCTGAACAAGGGCTAGCCTTCCTGGCTGCCGCCATGCTCATTACCGTTTCCCCAGGTCCAGATAACCTGATGGTATTAAGTATGGGCATGTCTCGCGGGCGCAAGCAGGGCGTGGTTTTCGGCTTGGGTTGCGCCCTGGGGTGCCTGAGCCATACGCTGCTGGCTGCACTGGGCGTGGGCGCATTGATTGCCGCGTCGCCAACCACATTTACTGCGCTCAAGGTTGCGGGTGGACTCTACCTCATCTGGATGGGATATGGCGCACTGCGCAGCAGGGGGGGCGCGCAAGTGGGCCAGGCGGCCTTGCCTGAGGAGTCTTTGGGCAGGCTGTTTGCCAAAGGCCTGTTCGCGAATGCGATTAATCCGAAGGTGGTGCTGTTCTTCCTGTCCTTCCTGCCGCAGTTCGTGGTGGCGGGGCGCGGCGACGCGAGCTGGCAAACCGCCCAGCTTGGCCTGCTCTTCACTTTGCAGGCCTGCCTGCTGTTCGGGGCCCTCGGCTATTTCTCGGGCGCTGTGGGCAAGTGGATCAACCGCAATCCGCGCGTCGGGCTGTGGCTGGACCGCGGCGCTGGCGCGATTTTTGTCGGCCTGGGCTTGCGCCTTATCGTCGCGCGCTGATCGCGAATCGCAGTTCCATCTCGTCTTTCACGGCCAGTGCGCCGCCGAAGACAGCAAATGGCGTAATGCCGAAATCCGTCTGCTTGACCGTGAAGGCGCCGCTGGCCAGCACAGTGCCGCTTTCCTCGCGTAACTGCAGCGGCACCTTGTACTCGCGCGTCACGCCATGCAGGGTGATTTCTGCGCGCAGCCTGTCCTTCGTTCCCGATTCGAATGCTGCCCGCACCAGTACCCAGGGGTAGGCGTCCGCCTGCAGCACCTTGCCAAACATGTTCCGGCGAGTGCCGTCGATGGCGTCGACCGTGGGCTGGGTGTCCAGTCCGGCCGCCTTGCGCAGGGCTGCTTCGTCGACCGTGAGCTGGTCGAGTCTGAAGCGCAGCTCGCTGCGCCCCTTGTCAACATCCACAAAACCCTCCACCTGACGGGTGGCGACAACGTGATCGTGACCCATGCGCGCCAGCGGCCCGCCGCGGCGAACGGTGATGGCGATCAGCGATTCGCCCGCTACGATGCGATGCGCCGAATGGCTGGCCTGCAGCGACGGCGCTGCCGTCGCCGGTGGTGCGGCAGGTGGTGCGGGGGGCTGAGTGCCGCAGGCTGAAATGGCTAATACCGCCGCTAAAAACGCGGCTTGATAAGTCCATTTGCAAATTTTTTTCCGCATTGTGACTATTGGAGAGTTTCTATTATAAAAAGTGTACTATCTTAAAGGAAGTCGTGATGTTTTCGTTTTCGAGAATATCCCCTTGCACTTTCAAATCTCTCCCGATTTGAATCCCTTAACCCGCGCATAGACGCGGGTATTTTTTTTCCCGGATATTTTGCTTCCTTAATGAACTCCTAAGCAAAAGGCATCGGAATGCTGGCAAAGTACGTCCATAGCGTACAGCATACCTGTGCGCCGGGTTGCCGGATTCCTCAATCCGGCACGGTTTCTTCTATCCCCGCGCCCTAAAAAGCGTTTTTCACCGGCCCCTCCAAATGGCCGGTTTTTTTTGCCGGTACGGGTTATCCTTTGCGCCACGACGCGCATGGAGGATTTCCGATGATCGACCTGTACACCGCCGCAACGCCGAATGGCCACAAGATTTCCATTGCTTTGGAAGAGCTGGAACTGCCTTACGAACTGCATGTGCTCGACCTGGGCAAGAATGAGCAGAAGGAAGCGTGGTTCACGGCGATCAATCCGAATGGCCGTATCCCGGCGATCATCGACCGCGCCAACGACGACTTCGCGGTGTTTGAATCGGGTGCCATCCTGATTTACCTGGCCGAGAAGACCGGCCGCCTGATGCCGCAGGACGCCAAGGGCCGCTCGCTGGTGCTGCAATGGCTGATGTTCCAGATGGGCGGCATTGGTCCGATGATGGGCCAGGCCAATGTGTTCTACCGCTATTTCCCCGAGAAGATCCAGCCGGCCATAGACCGTTACCAGGGGGAGTGCCGCCGCTTGTTCCGTGTGCTGGACGGTCATCTGGCGCATCATGAATTCCTGGCGGGCGAATATTCGATTGCCGATATCGCCAATTGGGCCTGGGTGCGCACCCATCGCTGGTCGGGCGTTGAAACCGAGGGCTTGCCGCATTTGCAGCGCTGGATCCGCGATATCCGATCCCGTCCCGCCGTGCTGCGCGGGATCGAGCGCCCACCCAGCAAAGTGTTGGAACGAGCGGACAGCCAGGATAAAGTTGAGCAATTTGCCGCCGAGGCGCGCAAAATGCTGGAAACCGGCCAGTCGCGCTGATAAACCAAAACAAAAGGAGACCTGATGAAGCTGTATACCGCCCCTCGTGCCCCCAATCCGCGCCGCGTCGCCATGTTCATGGCGGAGAAGGGCATCACGCTGGAGCTGCAGATGGTCGACCTGGGTGCAGGCGAGCATCGCAGCGAGAGCTACCTGGCGGTCAATCCCTTCGGCCGCGTGCCGGCCCTGGCGCTGGATGACGGCCGCATCCTGTGCGAAACGCGCGCCATCTGCACCTACCTGGAGGGCCTGCACCCGGCGCCGAACTTGATGGGCGAGGATTTCGAGGAGCGCGCCTTCATCGAGATGGCCGACCGGCGCATGGAACTGCACCTGTTCGCCATTGCCGCCAATTGCATCCGCCATTCCCACCCCGGCTTCGCGCCGCTGGAAAATCCGCAATTCCCCGCCTTCGGCGCGGCGCA
>DASWTB010000352.1:0-10038 GCA_036402315.1 Pseudoduganella sp.
ATCCTGCGCCGGGCTAGGACTTGGAGCCGCATTAGTCGCCAGGGTGTAGTCGGTGCCGATCGAGTGGATGGAGGCGCTCTGCACGCCGCCGCCGCCGCCGTTGATCGACGCGGACGAGGTGATCATGCCTTGCATCGACGGCAGGATGGCGATCAAGTCGGCGACGTTCTTCACGCCAGTCTGCTCGATGTCCTTACGGCTCAGGGTCTGGATCGGCAGCGAGCCCTCTTGGGCGATGCGCTTGATCGACGAGCCGGTAATTTCAACGCGCTGGATGGGGGCGTCAGATTGCTGGGCGAAAACTGGTGTGGCGGCTCCGACTGCCAGCAAGCCGCTGGCACACGCCAGGCGGATTGCATACGACAGGGTGTTCTCTTTCATCATATTCTTGGATCTCCCAGAAGGTGAACTGTTCTTTGCAGTTGCGCAAAACCTAGCGACAGGCTCATAGCACTTTCTTGCAAGTGTTCTTGGCTTGCAATCTTTTTGAAACTTAGTGCGACACTCTGTTACAAATGCGCAACAATGGTCTTTTCTTACGATTTTGCGAGATTGCGGGAGATGGTCGAATTTGTCGGCTTTTCGACTGAAGTTGATGAGAGATTGAGGTTTGTGTAGAAACTATTCGTTAGTGTATGTTTCGCTTGTAACTGATCGGCGACGGCTGGCTTGTGTACACAACTGGAAAATCCTCCACCGCTTTGGGCGCGGCCAAGGCGCTCTCGGACCGCAGCCAGGAACCAAGGGATCGAAGCCCGGATGGGCGACGTTGGTTCACGTTTCCCTTTAGACAGTTTTACGATATTGTTACGGCCAATCCTGGCCGCTGAAATTCAACATGGCTTCATACATATTGCGCCGCCTGTGGCAAATGCTGCCCACCATGCTGGGCGTGGTGCTGCTGGTATTCGTGCTGTTTAACTGGGTTGGCGGCGACCCCGCCTACATCCTGGCGGGCAAGATGTCAGACGCGGCCGGCATCGAGAACATCCGGCGCCAGCTCGGTATCGACCAGCCGTGGTACGTGCAGTTGAGCATTTTCCTAAAGCAGATCGCTACCTTCGATTTTGGCCAGAGCTGGGCCACGGGCGAGGCGGTATCGGGCATCATCACTTCCCGCCTGGGACCTTCCTTGACCGTGCTGGTGCCGCTAACCGTGCTGGAAACCGTGTTGGGCATTGCACTGGCGCTGGCCGTGGCCTTTGTGCGCGGTTCGCTGACGGATCGCGCCGTCATGGTCGCTTGCACGGTTGGCATGTCGATTTCCATCCTGGTCTACATCATCGTGTTCCAGTATTGGCTGGCCTATAAGGCTGGCTTGTTCCCGGTGCAAGGCTGGGGCGCCGGCCTGCTGGAAAACCTGCATTTTGCGGCGCTGCCGATCCTGATCGGGCTGGCCGTGTCGCTGGCGCCGACCCTGCGCCTATACCGCAGCTTCGTGCTGGACGAGGTGGGGCAGGATTATGTGCGCACCGCGCGCGCCAAGGGCTTGCCCGAGCGGCGCGTGATGTGGGTGCATGTGCTGCGCAATGCGGCGATCCCGATCATTACCCATGTGATGGCGAGCCTGCCGGCCATGCTGATCGGGGCCTTCCTGCTGGAGCGCTTCTTCGGCATCCCGGGCATCGGGCGCGAGGTGATCCTGGCGGTGGAGCGATCCGACTTCCCTGTCATCAAGGCGATTACCGTCTATGTTGCCGTGGCCACTATGGTGTTCAACCTGCTGACCGATCTGCTGTACCAGGCTGTCGATCCGCGCGTACAGCTCAAGTAAGGACAGCGCATGCACGCAATTCATGATTCGGCCGGCTTGTGGACCTTGGCCTGGCGCCGCCTGCGGGCGGACCGCGTCGCCATGGCGGCGCTGGCGCTGGTCGCCGCTTTCCTGCTCCTGCTTGGCGCGTCCGCCAGCGGCCTGGTGGCAGCCGATTGGGAGGAGGAAGTGGCGGTCAATTACGCGCCACCGACGTTCGCTGCGCGGCGCGAGGCGCCGGCCTCGGCCGCCATGCCAGCCGTGCCGGGCAGCACGCCTGCCGCCGCGCCGCCCGCCAACGAATTCGACCCGCTGGCCGACGATTTGCGCGAGCTGCGCGTCACCCTGGGCAAAGCCGTCGCCGAGCCGGCTGCCGAGCGGGCGCCAAGCCTGCCATTCGGCGCCGACAAATGGGGCCACGACATCATCAAGAAAACCATCAAGGGCGGCGAAACCTCGATCGTGGTCGGCCTGGCGGCAGCCACGCTGGCGGTGGGCCTGGGCACGCTGTTGGGCGCCGTTTCCGGCTTTTACGGCGGCCTGGTGGACGACTTGTTCAACTGGTTCTACAACGTTTTCACCTCGATTCCCTCGGTCCTGATGATCTTGACGGTGGCCGCCGTCCTGCAGCAGAAAGGCGTGCTGACCATCGTCCTGATCCTCGGGCTGACCGGCTGGACCGGTCCTTACCGCCTGATCCGCGCCGAATACATCAAGCACAAGGCGCGCGAATACGTGATGGCGGCCGATGCCATCGGCGCCTCGGCCTGGCGCAAGATGTTCAGCCACATCTTCCCGAATGTCAGCCACGTGGCGCTGGTGCAGGTGTCGATCCTGGTGGTCGGCTTCATCAAGGCCGAAGTGATCCTGTCCTTCCTTGGCTTCGGCGTGCCGGTCGGGGTGGTGAGCTGGGGTTCAATGCTGAACGAAGCCCAGACTGAACTGATCCTCGGCAAATGGTGGCAACTGGCTGCAGCCGCCAGCAGCATGGCCTTGCTGGTCACCGCCTTCTCCCTGTTTGCCGACGCCTTGCGCGACGCGCTCGACCCCAAGGTGAAATGACATGCTGCTTCAGGTCCGCAACTTGCGCATCAGCTTTCGCACCGGCAAAAAGAATATTGCCGAGGCGGTGAAAGGCATTTCCTTCGATATTCCGCATGACCGCACGGTCGCCCTGGTGGGCGAATCGGGCAGCGGCAAGTCGGTCAGCTCGCTGGCAGTGATGGGCCTGCTGCCGCCGCAGACGACCCTGATCGACCGGCAAAGCAGCGTGCTGTTCGAAGGCCGCGACGTGTTGCGCCAGTCGGCTGCGGAACGCCGGGCCATGTGCGGCAAGGATATCGCAATGATCTTCCAGGAGCCGATGTCCTCGCTGAACCCCGTGTTTACGGTCGGCGCCCAGATCGGCGAAGTGCTGCGCCTGCACATGGGCATGGACAAGCGCAGCGCACGCCAGCGCACGCTGGAATTGCTGGAGGAGGTAGGCATCCCCGATCCTGCGGCAAAGATCGATGCTTATCCGAGCCAGATGTCGGGCGGCCAGCAGCAGCGCGTGATGATCGCCATGGCCATTGCCTGCAAGCCCAGGCTGCTGATCGCCGACGAGCCGACCACGGCGCTGGACGTGAC
Source organism: Pseudoduganella sp. (assembly GCA_036402315.1). Classification (GTDB taxonomy): domain Bacteria; phylum Pseudomonadota; class Gammaproteobacteria; order Burkholderiales; family Burkholderiaceae_D; genus Rugamonas. The sequence goes on from DASWTB010000352.1 coordinate 3,383, forward strand.
GATCCAGAAGCAGATCATGGAGCTGATTGCCGACCTGCAGAAGAAGCACCGGATGTCGGTATTGTTCATCACCCATGACCTGGGCCTGGTGGCTGAAATTGCCGATGAAGTGATCGTGATGCGGCACGGCGAAGTGCGCGAAACCGGCGACGCGCGTGCGGTGTTTGCCGCGCCGAGAGACTTGTACACCCGCGCACTGCTGCATTGCCGTCCAGCGCTCGATGCACGCCCGCTGCGGCTGCCGGTGATCAGCGATTACATGGCAGGCCGCTTCGGCGCGGCAGAACAGCAGCCGCAGCGCGTGCGCGGCAGCGCGCCGGGTGACCACATCGTGCTGGAGGTACGGGGCCTGAAAAAAAGCTTCTGGCGGCGCGAAGGCCTGTTCGGCAAGCGCGAATTCCAGGCTGTCAAAGGCGTCTCGTTCAAGCTGGCGCGCGGCAAGACGCTGGGGGTGGTCGGCGAGTCGGGCAGCGGCAAGTCCACCGTTGGCCTGACCCTGCTGCGCCTGCACCAGGCGAGCGGCGGCAGCGCCCTGTTCGAAGGACGCGACCTGCTGGCCATGAGCGCGAAGGAATTCCAGCCGTTCAAACGCCGCATCCAGATCATCTTCCAGAATCCATATGCTTCGCTGAACCCGCGCTTCACCGTGGGCCAGATCCTGCTGGAGCCAATGCGGCTGCACGCCATCGGCGCCAACGACGCGGAGCGCTCGCAATTGGCGCTGGCGTTGCTGGAGAGGGTAGGGCTGCCGCAGCAAGCCTACCATCGCTATCCGCACGAGTTTTCCGGCGGCCAGCGGCAGCGCATCGCCATTGCGCGCTGCCTGACCATGAGGCCGGAAATCCTGGTGTGCGACGAATCGGTGTCGGCGCTGGACGTTTCAGTGCAGGCGCAGGTGCTGAACCTGCTGCAGGACTTGCAGGACGAATTCGGCCTGTCCTACATCTTCATCTCGCACGACCTGTCGGTGGTGAAGTACATTTCCGACCAGGTGATGGTGATGCACAAGGGCGAGGTGGTGGAAATGGCCGACTCCGACGAGCTTTACCGCAATCCCCGGCATCCTTACACGCGCTCACTGCTGGCGGCCATCCCCGGAGCGGCTTGATCGGCTCATGTAAAGCTGGCACACTGGTCATCCGCGCTGCATACCGCGGCGCCCCGGCAGGAGCAAGCCTTTGCGCTCGAACAAAGTTGCCTCCATCGCATTACTGGTAAGCGTGGCGTTGACGGCCATCGTCAGCGCCGTGCTGCTGGTGTTCGCCGCTTATTCCTACAATGCAGAGAGCAGCAAGCGCTGGCAGGAACTGCAGCGCGTCCTCAATATCAGTGCCGACCAGCTGGCACTGGGCGTGGCCATGCCGGCCTGGAATTTCGACGACAAGCAGGTGTTCGCGATCATGCGCGCCAGCATGAACCAGCGCGACCTGCATGCCATCGTACTGTACGGCACCGGCAGCAAGCGTGAGCAAGTTGTGCAGCGTGGTGCGGGCGAGCGGCTGGAAACCGGCCTGCCGCTGGCGACCACGCCGGACATGCTGGTGGCCCAGCGGCCGATCATTGCCGATGGCGCCAACATCGGCACCATCAAGGTTTTCGCAACGCCAGCCTATGTGCGGCAGGACCTGCAGGACCAGCGCCGCGCCAACCTGTTGGCGATCCTGGTGCTGGCGGCGGTGCTGGTCACCAGCCTGTATGGCCTGCTGTGGTTCACGATCCTGCGGCCGCTGAAAGCGGTCGGCCAATACGTCATGGGCGATACGCCGCAAAAGGCCTGGTTTTACGGTGAGCTGCGCACCTTGAAAGAATCCATCCACAAGATGTGGGAGCTGCTCGACAGCCGTTACCGTTCCATGCGCGAAAGCGAAGAGCGCCTCAGCGTTGCCACCCGTGCCGCCAGCATCGGCATCTGGGACTGGGATGTGGTCTACGACGAATTGATGCAGGATGACGAAATCATGCGCCAGTACGGCTTGAGCACCCGGCTGGGCGGCGGCAATTACAAGGCCTGGCTGGAGCGCGTGGTGCCGGAGGACCGCGAGCGGGCACGGGCCGAGGTGGCCGCTGCCCTGAACGGCGAGCGCGATTTTTCCCTCCAGTTCCGCATTCGTCGGCCGGACGGCAGCGTGCGCCACCTGCGTTCGATGGCGCGCCCCTTCCGCGACGCGCAGGGCAAGGTGGTGCGCATGGTTGGCGTCAGCATCGACGTGACTGAGGCCACCGAGAGCGAACAGGAGTTGCGGCGCCACCGCAGCCACCTGGAAGAGCTGGTGAGCGAGCGCACCGCCGCCCTGTCGGTGGCAGTCGCGGATGCGCAGGCGGCCAGCCGCGCCAAGAGCGTGTTCCTGTCCACCATGAGCCACGAATTGCGCACGCCGCTGAACTCGGTGATCGGCTTTTCGCGCCTGATGGCGCATTCGACCACCATGTCGGCCGATGAAAAGCGCAATATGGCGATCATCCACCGCGCCGGACAGCATTTGCTGGCCTTGATCAACGATATCCTGGAGCTGTCCAGGATCGAAGCCGGTGGCGTCAGCCTGCACCGGGAAGCGGTCGATGTCGCGCAATTGCTGCGCGACGTATGCGATATGGTGGGCGAGCGCGCCACCCAGGCCGGGGTGGCGCTGAAACTTGAATGCGGCGCCTTGCCGCGCGCGCTGATGATGGATGGCGCCAAAGTGCGCCATGTGCTGCTCAACCTTGTTGCCAGCGCGCTCAAATATGCGCGCGAGGGCTCGGTCATCCTGTCCCTGCGTCCCACGGTCCTGCCTGGCGGCCGGCATGGGCTGGCGTTTGCCGTGCGGGCGGCAATTGGTGGCGTTCCAGAAGATCCCGGCCTGGGCCTGGCGATCTCGCGCCAGTACGTGCGCATCATGGGCGGCGAACTGGAGGTGGAGGCGCAACCGGATGAGGGAACGGCATTCCGCTTCACCATCGAGGCGGAAGAAGCCGATGCCGGCGAGCCCCTGGCGCGCCTGCCGCAGCTGGCTCCGATGCACCAGGGCCGGCGCCTCCTGGTGGTGGATGATGGCGTCGACAGCCGCCACCTGTTGCGCAGCATGCTGGTGCCGGCCGGCTTCGATGTGCAGGAGGCTTCGGATGGCATGGAAGCGCTGGATGCCATCGCCAAGTGGCAGCCGGAACTGGTGCTGATGGACTGGCAGCTGCCAGTGCTGGACGGACTGGAGGCGACGCGCCGCCTGCGTGCCGACCATGGCCTGCCGCAGCCGCGCGTGGTGCTGATGTCGGCGTCGGCGTTCGGCGGCGAGCGGCAGCAGGCGCTGGCGGCGGGCGCCGACGACTTCCTGCACACGCCGGTGGAGCAGGACAAGTTGCTCCGGATGCTGCAGCAACAGCTCTCGGTGCAGTATGTAGAAGGGGCCCTGTCGTAGGCCCGGTTTTGCGCTACCATAGTCGAACTATGGCTAACCTAATGTCCTTGTTGCAGCAGTATGGTGTCCTGATCGTCTTTGCCGTGGTGCTGGTCGAACAGATGGGGTTGCCAATTCCTGCCTATCCAGTGCTGATCGTGGCCGGGGCCCTGGCCATCGATAACAGCAACAGCGCGCCGTTCCCCGTGGTCCTTGGCGTTGCCATGCTGGCATGCCTGCTCAGCGATTTCTTCTGGTTCCGCGCCGGCCGGCGGTTCGGCAAGCGCATCCTCAAGCTGCTGTGCAAGATCTCGCTGTCGCCGGACTACTGCGTCAGCCAGACGGAAGACAATTTCCGCAAATGGGGGCCGAAGTCGATGGTGGTGGCCAAATTCATCCCGGGCTTCAATACCATTGCGCCGCCGATGGCTGGCGCGCTGGGCACGGGCGTGCCGACTTTCCTCGCCTTCAGCCTGCTGGGCGGCTTGCTGTGGAGCGCCACCGGCCTGCTGATCGGCGCCTATTTCCATGCCGATGTCGATAAAGTGCTGGAAGTGTTGTCGACCATGGGCTCGACCGCGCTGACTGTCCTGGCCATCCTGCTTGGCCTGTTTGTGCTGGCCAAGTTCATCGAGCGCCGCCGCTTCCAGAAGGCGATGCAGACCGAGCGTATCAGCATCGATGAACTGAAAGAGCTGCTCGATTCCGGTCACGACCCGGTGATGGTGGATGCGCGCAGCGCCACCGCGCAGATGCTGGAGCCGCCGGTGCCAGGGGCCTTGCTGGTAGGCGCGAGCGACCCGCTGGCCGTGATCAAGTCCCTGCCGAAGGACCGCCACATCATCGTCTACTGCAGTTGCCCGAACGATGTGACCGCCGCCAAGGTGGCCAAACAGCTCCATTCCCACGGCTACAAGCGTGCCAAGCCTTTGCATGGCGGACTGGATGCCTGGAATACCGCTTTTCGCAGCGAGAGCGAGTCCGCCGTGATCGCCGAACAGGCGCCGGACGGCTTTACCCCCGCAGATTCCCGCCATTAATCCCGAGCGCCGGACGCCCGCACGCCTTTTCTGGCGCGCCGGCGCACGCCCGTTCTCGCAGTGATGGAGTAGTCATACTACTGACAATATATCCCGCAATGTAGCATTCCAACCTACTCTTTCCCATTCTTGTACTCAAACTACAAATAAATCCTTGCGTCTCGGCTAACATATCCCTTAGCATTAAGGCTCAACTTAACTGCTTGCGCCCATGACTGTTCAGACCAACTCCGCAACGACTGCCACCTTCCCAAGCCCGCGCCTGCTGGCCGACGTCGGCGGTACCAATGCCCGGTTTGCACTGGAGCTGGCGCCAGGCAGGATTGAGAACATCCATGTGCTATCCGGTGCGGCCTACGCCACGCTGGGCGATGCGCTGAAGGCTTACCTGGCGCTGCCGGACGTGGCGGCTGCTGCCGGCCTGGGCGTGCGCCATGGTGCGATCGCAATCGCCAATCCGGTGAATGGCGATTACGTCAAGATGACCAACCACCACTGGGAGTTTTCGATCGAAGCGCTGCGACTGGAGCTCGGATTCGAGGTGCTGGTGGTGGCCAATGACTTCACCGCGCTGGCGCGCTCGCTGCCACTGCTGGCGGATCACCAGAAGCGCCAGGTCGGTGGCGGTACGCCGCAAGCCGGTGCGCCGCTGGGCCTGATCGGCGCCGGCACCGGGCTGGGCGTGTCGGGCCTGATCCCGTCGGCTTCCGGCTGGACCGCGCTGCTGAGCGAAGGCGGCCATGTCAGCTTCCCGCCGATGAACCCGGAAGAGGTGGCGATCCTGCAGTACGCCTGGACTGAATTCCCGCATGTGTCGGCGGAGCGTTTGCTATCCGGCGTCGGCATCGAGCTGATTTACCGTGCACTGGTGGCCCAGCGCGGCCATGAAGAGCCGGTGCTGTCGGCGCCGGAGATTGCGCGCCGCGCGCTGTCCGGCGATTGCCCGCTGTGCGAGGATGTGATCGAACACTTCTGCACCATGCTGGGCACCATCGCCGGCAACCTGGGAGTCACCCTGGGAGCGACGGGCGGGATCTATATTGGCGGCGGCATCGTGCCCCGCCTGGGTGAGCGTTTTGACCGTTCCGGCTTCCGCGCCCGGTTTGAGGAAAAAGGCCGCTTCAATCAGTACCTGGCGGCCATCCCTACCTATGTCATTACCGCCGAGTATCCGGCTTTTGTTGGTGTTTCGGCAATCCTGGCCGAGCGCCTCGCTGGCTGAGCGAACAGGCTTTTACACTTCTTCCCGGTTTTATCAGGTACAATTGGCCAAGTTGGATGAAGCGGCGCCTGTCGCCTGCCTTGTTTTCGCCCTGAAAACGCTCTCCACCTGAGACTCTCGCCCCGGCGCGCAGCGGTCCGGCGCCTTCTTACTTAGTTACACAACCAAATGTAGTGTATGGATAATGCAGAGGCTAAGAAAGTCCTCGAAGCTGCGCTGCTATGCGCCCGTGAACCCTTATCGATCCACAGCCTGAAAAAGCTGTACGTCGAAACCGACGACCAGGGCAATCCGCTCGGCGCCGGTGTTGGCGCCGATACGATCAAGGAATTGTTGGAAGAGTTGCGCCAGGATTGGCAGGGGCGCGGCATTGAGGTGGTCAGCCTGTCCAGCGGCTGGCGCTTCCAGAGCCGGCCTGAAATGAAGATGTACCTGGATCGCCTGAATCCGGAAAAACCGCAGAAATATTCGCGCGCCACGCTGGAAACGCTGGCCATCATCGCTTACCGCCAGCCGGTAACCCGTGGCGATATCGAGGAAATCCGCGGCGTCGCGGTGAATTCGCAGACGATCAAGATGCTGGAAGACCGCGGCTGGGTCGACACGGTCGGCTACCGCGATGTACTGGGCCGCCCGGCTTTGCTGGGCACCACCAAGCAGTTCCTGGACGACCTGGGACTGGAATCGCTGGCGCAACTGCCGCCGCTGCAACAGGTCGGCGATACGCAAGACGAGAATCCGCTGGAAGTGCTGGAGGCTCGCCTGACCGAGAACTTCGAGAAGGCGGCACAGGAAGCACAAGCAGCAGAAGAAGAGAAAGAGGCGACGCCGGACGAGGCGCCGTCGGTAACAGACGACCCGGCGCCCGATAACGTCGAGCCCTTAGCAGAAACGAATAATGAACAAGCCTGATAACACCCCAGAGACCGCTGCCCCGGTAGCCGACACCGCCCCCGCCAAGCCGAAACGCCGCACCAAGGCGCAGATTGAAGCTGATAACGCTGCCGCTTTGGCAGCGGG
>DASWTB010000353.1:0-8265 GCA_036402315.1 Pseudoduganella sp.
AAGCGCGGCTGGCGCACCGAGACCGGCGACGCCCCGCTGCGCGAAAACCTGGCCGCCGGCCTGCTGCGCGTCTCCGGCTGGAAGCCGGGCGTGCCGCTGTTCGACCCGATGTGCGGCTCCGGCACCATCCTGTGCGAAGCGGCGCAGATGGTGCAGGGCATCCCGCCTGGCGCACGGCGCCGCTTCGCCTTCGAAAAGTTCCACGACTTCGACCCCGAGCCGTGGCAGCAGATGAAGGCCGACTTCAAGCCCAACCCGCTGCCGGCCGAGCCGACCATTTTCGGTTCCGACATTTCCGGCGACATGGTGGCGATGGCGCGCCACAACCTGAAGAGCGCCGGCATCCTGTTCGAAGTGCCGCTCAAGCAGATCGAAGCACAGCAGGTGCAGGCGCCGACCAAGGAGCCGGGCATCCTCTTGACCAACCCGCCGTACGGCGAGCGGATCGGCGTGCGCGGCGACGCCAGCCTGGAAGAGGACGAACTGGCGAAAAGCTTCTACAGCGCGTTCTCCACCACGCTCAAGCAGCGTTTCTCCGGCTGGACCGCCTACCTGTTCACCGCCGACCTGGGCCTGCCGAAGATGTTGCGCCTGAAGGAATCGCGCAAGACGCCATTCTTCAACGGCGCGCTCGAGTGCCGCCTGTTCCGCTTCGACATGGTGGCCGGTTTCAACCGCAAGCCGCAGGCCGACGCTCCCGCCAGCGAGTAAGCGGAGAACGGCGTAGAATGCCCTGATGCTTTCTACGCCGACACCCCCGCTTCCGCCTGACGCTCCCTCCGCCATCCCCGAACCGGAAGCGCCGCAGCGAAAGCCGCTGGGGCCCGGCGCACTGGCGGCCGTCCTGGCCAGCCTGTCGATGCTGGGCCCCTTCTCGATTGACGCCTACCTCCCCGCCTTCCCCAATATCCAGGCCACGCTGCAGGCCACCCCGATCGAAGTCCAGCAATCGCTGACCGCCTACATGCTGGCCTTTGCCGGCATGGTGCTGTGGCACGGCGCGCTGTCGGACGCTTTCGGCCGCCGCAACGTGATCCTGGTGTCGCTGGTGGCTTTCCTGCTCGGCACCGTGGGCTGCGCCGCCGCGCACTCGGTGCAGTACCTGTGGTTCTTCCGCGTGCTGCAGGGCGTGTCGGCCGGCGCCGGCGTGGTGGTCGGGCGCGCCATCATCCGCGACCTGTACGCCGATGCCGCCGCCGCGCGCCTGCTGTCGCTGGTGACCATGATCTTTTCCATCGCACCGGCGGTGGCGCCGGTGCTGGGCGGCTTCATCGTCAAGTACTCCGACTGGCGCACCATCTTCCTGGCGCTGGCCGGCTACACGGTGCTGCTGTTCGTCGTCTGCTACCGGCGCCTGCCCGACACGCTGCCGCGCGACAAGCGCCAGCCGTTCAACCCGCGCTACCTGTGGCGTAACTACAAGGCGATCCTGGCCTCGCCGCTGTTCCACCTGAAGACCGGCGTGGTGGCCTTCAACTTTGCCGGCCTGTTCCTCTACATCACGGCCGCACCGATCGCACTGCCAGCCCACCTGCACCTCGGACCCGAGCAATTCGGCTGGCTGTTCGTGCCGGCCGTTTCCGGCATCTTCCTTGGCGCGCTGGCCGCCAACCGCATTGCCGGCAAGACCAGCTTCGCGCGCCAGATCGGCATCGGCTTCTGTTTCCTGATCACGGCCGCCAGCGTCAACCTCGGCTACCACCTGCTGGCCGCGCCGGCGCTGCCGTGGAGCGTGCTGCCGCTGTTCTTCTACACCTTCGGCATGTCGATGGCGGCGCCGGCCGCCACCTTGCTGGCGCTCGACCTGTTCCCGCACATCCGCGGCACGGTGGCCTCGGTGCAATCGTTCGCCACCACGCTGCTGGGCGCCCTGGTGGCCGGCGTGCTGGCGCCGCTGGCTGCGCACTCCTTCCTGTGGCTGGCCGGCGGCCAGCTGGCGCTGACCCTGACGGCGCTCGGGCTGTGGTTGACGGCGCGCGCACTCCGGCGCAAGATAGTGCCTATTTGAAAATATTGTTAGTACGGAGTAAATGACTACCAATAGTGTAGTTCTTTCTACACAAATGCCTTTTATTGCCGTCAGAAATTTGTATTGCTGCTAAGTTATAGTATATTTACGACAATTGCGTAGTCGGTTGCAAGCCGGAATAAAGCCGGCAACACCCCGCAATTCGAGGATTTGGATCGCCGAACATGCAACATCCCGACCACGACATCCGCAATCGCTTGCTGATCGCGCGGCTACCCGCCATGCCGCAGATCCTGATCAAGCTGATTGAGCTCCTGCAAGCCGATGATGCCGGCATGCCGGAGTTGGCCGCGCTGATCGCCAAGGATGCCGGGATGGCCAGCAAGATCCTGGCCGTGGCCAACAGCTCGGCCTACCAGCGCCACCACCGCACGGTGGGCCTGGAGCAGGCCCTGGTTTCGCTGGGCACCGACACCATCAAGACGCTGGTGATTTCCGAATCGGTATTCCAGACCTTCAACAACTTCCCCCACAGCGCCAGCACCGACTTGCGCGCCTTCTGGAAAGGCTCGCTGACCACCGCCGTCATCGCGCGCGATCTCGCGCGCGTGCTCGACTACCCGCATGTGGAAGAGGCCTACCTGGCCGGCCTGCTGCACAATGTCGGCCGCCTGGCGCTGCTGGCCACGGCGCCGAAAGAATACGCCTACAACTTCACCGCGCGCGACGACGAGGAACTGTGCGCGGTCGAGCAGCGCACGCTGGAAATCACCCACGCCGAAGCCGGCGCCTGGCTGATCGAGCGCTGGAACCTCGACTCCTTCCTGGCCGACTCGGTGCTGTACCACCACGAGCCGGTGCCGCGGCTGGAAGCGGCGCATCCCCTGATCCGCATCGTGCGCCTGGCGCACCAGCTGTGCTACCACGCCGACGCGCCGCAGGCGGCAGCGGCAGCAGCGGCGCTGTGCGGCATCGAAGAAGACAAGCTGGATGCCTTCGTCAAGTCGGCCGCGCGGCAAGTGGCGCGCGCCGCCGAGGCGCTGGGCATCGACCTGGCCGGCGCCGACGACATTCCCGCGCCGCCCGCCGCGCCGCCGGTGCCGGTCGACCCGGTGCAGGCGCGCCTGTCGGAAGAGGTGCGCAATATGGTGCTGGTGCAGGAGATGGGCCAGTGCTTCGCGCGCCAGCAGGGCGAAGCCGGCATGCTGGACGCCATGACGCGTTCGGCGCGCATCCTGTTCGACCTGGAGACCACGGTGATCCTGCTGGAGAGCCCGACCGGCCACGCGCTGCAAGGCGCCGGCACCGGCGAGGCGCAGCAACGGCTGTCCGAATTCGCGGTCCCGCTCAACAAGCCCGGCCTGCTGGCCGACGCCGCCAACCAGCGCCAGCTGGCGTTTGCCGCGCGTGCCGGCACCGGCACCGGCACCGGCGCTGGCGCCAGCGCCGGCCTGGGCATCGCCGAAGAACAGCTGTTCCGCATCATCGGCAGCGAGGCGATGGTGTGCCTGCCGCTTGTGGCCGGCCAGCGCTGCCTGGGCATGATCGTCGGCGGCGTGCCGGCCTGGCAGCTGCCGCTGCTGCAAAGGAAGGAGCGCTTCCTGCAAGCCTACGGCAGCCAGGCCGCCAACGCGCTGGAGACCGCGCTGACTGAGCGCGGCCACGCCCGCCGCCAGGTGACCCACGTGGCCGAGGAATACCGCGAAGCCTCGCGGCGCGTGGTGCACGAGGTGAACAATCCGCTGTCGATCATCAAGAACTACCTGTCGGTGCTGGACGCCAAGCTGGCGCGGCGCGAACCGGTAGTGTCCGAGATGTCGATCCTGAACGAGGAGATCGACCGCGTCGGCCAGCTGATCAACGGCCTGGCCGACCTGCAGCCGTCCGACGGCGCCTGCGTCACCAATGTGGCGCGCGTGGTGGAGGATGTGCTGCGCCTGTTCCGCGCCACCGACTTCCTGCCCGCCTCGGTGCAGGTGATCACGCGCATGCAGGACGGCCCGCAGGAAATCGACGGCGATGCCGACCTGCTCAAGCAAATCCTGGTCAACCTGGTCAAGAACGCGATCGAAGCCCAGCCGAGCGGCGGCCGCATCGAGATCGCCAACCGCGGCCTGGTCAACCGCGAACGCCGGCTCTACGTCGAGCTGGCGGTGAGCGACGCCGGCCCCGGCCTGTCGCAGGACGTGCTGGCCAACCTGTTTACCGCCGTCAAGAGCAGCAAGGAAGGCAAGCATCACGGCCTCGGGCTGTCCATCGTGCACAGCCTGGTCAAGAAGATGAACGGCATGATCAGCTGCCGCAGCGGCGCCAACGGCACCTCGTTTGAACTCCTGTTGCCGGCTCGCGGCAGCACCAGCCAGCTCGCCCCGGTGCAGGCGCGCGGCGTGGTGGACTCCGTATAAGGCCTGCATGAACACGATCATCCCGACGCCACCGACACCGGAATTCCAGCCACGCCTGCTGCTGGTCGACGACGAACCGCGCCTGCTGTCTTCCCTGTACGAGCTGCTGCGCGTGCAGGACAGCTACCAGCTGGTGACCGCCACCAACGGCGCCGAAGCGCTGGCGCACCTGAGCCGCCAGCAATTCGACTTGCTGCTGCTGGACCTGCGCCTGCCCGACATGAGCGGCCACGACATCATGGACTTCGTCAACGCGCGCGAGATCGATTGCGACGTGATCGTGATGAGCGGCGAGGCCGGCATCGAGGCTGCCATCGGCGCCTTGAAGCGCGGCGCCTACGACTACCTGCGCAAGCCGTACAACCCGCCCGAGCTGATCAAGACGGTGGAGAACGCGCTGCAGAAGCGCCGCCTGGCGGTGGAAAACACGCGCATCGGGCAGCGCCTGGAAAACTCGGAAAAGATGTACCGCTACCTGGTGGACAGCTCGCCTGACATCATCTATACCCTGAACCACGAGGGCTGCTTCACCTTCGTGAACGACCGCGCCTACCAGTTGCTCGGCTATTCGCGCGAAGAACTGATCGGCCGCCACTACTCGGTGCTGGTGCACGAAGAAGACCAGGAGCGCGCGCGCTATGTGTTCAACGAGCGCCGCGTCGACGAGCGCGCCTCACGCAATGTGGAGCTGCGCCTGAAGTGCAACAACAGCGCCGCCGGCGACCGCACCTTCAGCAATACCTTGATGACGATCTCCTTGAACGCGATCGGCATGCACGTGCCGGGCGAGGAGGTGGCGACCCACGAATTTTTCGGCACCTACGGCGTGGCGCGCGACATCACCGACCGCAAGCGCGCCGAGGAGATGATCTCCTACCAGGCCTACCACGACATCCTGACCGACCTGCCCAACCGCATCCTGTTCAAGGACCGCCTCGGGCTGGCCGTGATCCAGGCCAAGCGCAAGCTGGCCGAGCTGGCCGTGATGTTCATCGACCTCGACCGCTTCAAGCTGGTCAACGACACCCTGGGCCACGTCAAGGGCGACGAGCTGCTGCAACAGGCCGCGCGGCGCCTGAAGGAATGCCTGCGCAAGGGCGATACGCTGGCGCGCCATTCCGGCGACGAATTCACCATCGTCCTGCCCGAGCTGCGCGACCGTGCCGACGCCAAGGCCATTGCTGACAAGTTCCAGGAAGTGCTGCAGGCGCCGTTCGACCTGGACGGCCACGTGGTGCACATCTCGGCCTCGATCGGCATTGCGGTCTACCCGAGCGACGGCGATTCGATTGAAGAGCTGCTGCGCCACGCCGACATCGCCATGTACCAGGTCAAGGCGCAGGGCAAGAACGGCCACAGTTTCTACCATGCTTCGATGCAGGACGTGTCGCACCAGAAGATCGTGCTGGAGCAGTCGCTGCGCAAGGCGCTGGAAAACAACGAGCTGGAAATGTACTACCAGCCGCAGGTCGACATGGCCACCGGCCGCATCATCGGCGCCGAAGGCCTGATGCGCTGGAACCATCCGACGCGCGGCCTGCTGTCGGCCGGCGAGTTCCTGCCGTTCGCCGAGGAGAACGGCCTGATGCTGCCGATCTCGGACTGGATGATCGGTGCGCTGTGCCGCGACCTGCTGCTGTGGAATGCGGCCGGCGCCGACAATATCCGCCTGTCGCTGAACCTCTCGCCGCAATACCTGGACCGCGGCGACTTCTTCGAGAAGATGCGCAATGCGCTGGTGCGTTACCAGATTTCGCCGTCGCAGATCGAAGTCGAGATCACCGAGAACATCTGCATCCGCAACCCGCAGTACGCCATCGAGCAGTTGAACAAGCTGTGCCAGCTGGGCGTGTCGGTGGCCATCGACGATTTCGGCACCGGCTACTCTTCGCTGTCCTACCTGCACCGCTTCCCGATCCACACCATCAAGATCGACCAGAGCTTCGTCAAGGAGATCCACGACGAGCACGGCCACTACCCGGTCATCCTGGCCATCATCTCGATCGCGCGCGGCTTGGGCCTGCACCTGGTGGCCGAAGGCGTGGAAACCGAAGTGCAGGCGCGCTACCTGGCCGCCAACGGCTGCGCCACCATGCAAGGCTACCTGTACTACCGCCCGATCGCGCTGACCGCCTTCATGGAAGTGCTGGCAGCGCAGAACCAGGCCGACGCCCCGGCCGTCGCCATCCCGGCCGGCCTGCGCCTGGCGAGCCAGGGATAAGCCCCTATGCAGCGTCCCGCAGCAAACCAGGCCGAAAGCGCCGGCACGCCAACGAGCGAGGCGCACTACGTCGCCGAATTCCTGCGCGTGCGCCAACTGGCCGAACGCGGCGTGGCCAATGCCCAGCACAGCCTGGGCTTCATGTACTTCAACGGCCAGGGCGTGGCGCAAAGCTATGAGCTGGCCGTGGCCTGGTACCGCCAAGCCGCCAACGCGGGCCTGGAGCACGCGCAATACAACCTGGGCGTGATGTTCCAGAAAGGGCAGGGCGTCGACACCGATTTCGCCGAAGCGGCGCACTGGTACCGGCTGGCCGCCGAGCAAGGCTATGCGGCCGCGCAATACAACCTGGGCTGGCTGTACGCCAAAGGCCAGGGCGTGCCGCACGATACCGAACAAGCGCGCTACTGGTTTGCCAAGGCCGCCGACCAGGGCGACCCCGGCGCGCAGAACAACCTGGGCATGATGTACGACACCGGCCGCGGCGTGCCGCAGGACTTCGCGCAAGCAATCATGTGGTACCGCAAGGCTGCGGAGCAGGGCTATGCGCGCGCCCAGTTCAACCTGGGCCTGCGCTACGACAACGGCCAGGGCGTGGCACAGGACGGCAAGCAGGCCGTGGGCTGGTTCCGCAAGGCCGCCGAGCAAGGCTACGCCGCCGCCCAGTTCAACCTCGCGCTGCGCTACGATAAAGGACAGGACGTGCCGGCCGACGCTGCACGCGCCATCAAGTGGTACACGCTGGCAGCGGAGCAGGACCACGTCAGTTCGCAGTTCAATCTCGGCCTGATCTACGACAACGGCAACGGCGTGCCGCGCGACGAAGCGCAGGCGCTGAAGTGGTACCGCCGCGCCGCAGAACTGGGGCACGCCGGAGCGCAGAACAACCTGGGCCAGCGCTATGACCACGGCCAGGGTGTGGCGCAAGATCACCGCGAAGCCGCGCACTGGTACCGCAAGGCCTCCGAAGCCGGTCACCCGGCCGCGCAATACCACCTCGCGCTGCTGTACGAACAAGGCCACGGCGTACCGCGCGACCAGCAGGAAGCCATCTTCTGGTACCGCAAGGCGGCCGACCAGGGCCACCTGCGCGCCCAGTTCGACCTCGGCCTGCGCTATGAAACCGGGCAGGGTGTGCCGCAGGACCCCCGCAAGGCGCTGGCCTGGTTCCGCCGCGCCGCCGAGCAGGATTACGTGGCCGCGCAATTCATGCTGGGCCAGATCCACGACCGCGACGATGGCCCAGCACCCGACCTGGCGCAAGCGAACGCCTGGTATCGCAAGGCCGCCGAGCAAGGCCACACGCTGGCCTGCTTCACGCTTGGCCTGCGCTACGACAATGGCCAGGGCCTGCCGCGCGACTTCCAGCAAGCGCTGTCCTGGTACCTGGCTGCCGCACGCCAGGGCCACGCCCGCGCCCAGCTCAACGCCGGCCTGATGTTCCTGTCCGGCCAGGGCGCGGAGGCCGACGCCGAACAAGCCTGGCGCTGGCTGACGCTGGCCGAGCGCAGCGGCCAGCCGTCCGCCGCCCGCCACCTCGCCGCCGCCGCCGCGCGCCTGCAACCGCAGCAGCTGGCCGCCCTGCGCGCCGCCCCCGAACTCCTTCCAGCATAAAAGTCGGGGTCAGCTCCGGCAATCGGACATTTTGCGTAGCAAAATGTCCGATTGCC
>DASWTB010000354.1:0-9681 GCA_036402315.1 Pseudoduganella sp.
GCCAGGATTTCGCGCAGTTGGGCTTCGGTCTTGGAAACGGGACAGGTCGTGTTAGTCATTTTGATATCGCAGGTTGGGCAACGTGGACCTGAAATTATACGGCAAAGCAGCATTTTTCCCCGGCCACCGCCCCCGGTGACCGATACAAATTCGGCATTTGCTTATTCAGTTACTTGCACTTGCCGCGCAGTTTGGCGATGCCGACGAAAGGCAGGGCCAGCACGCCGCTGACGGGAATGAATAGGATGACCGGCGGCTGGCGTTTCAGGCCTTCGGAATGCAGGCAATCCGGTACTTCGGCCTCTTTAAAGGCGAGGTCGAGACGGCGAACCTCTTCACCGCCGCTGAAATCGGCCATGCCGGGCACGGGGACTGGCGTTTCGGCGGCCGCAGCGCGTACGGCCTGCTGGATCGCCGGATCGTCGAAGCGCGCCAATGACACTGCGGGTTTTGCGAGGCAGGGCAGGCTGGCGAACAAGCATGTCAGCAGAAGGATGCGGGGCATAGCACTTTAAAGGAATTGCGGTCTTGATAATTCTAGCGCGATTTGTGCTAAATTCGCACAAATCATGTGTTGCCAGAATGCTACCAAAGCGCTGCCGGCGCGCCTAAGATGACTCCATCAACCAACCACTTTTGAAGGAGATTCAAAATGCCTATCCTGAACATCACCGTCAGCGGTACCCCGGAACAAGTGCCAGCCCAAAAAGTCACCAATATCCTGATGAAGCACACCGGCGAAATTCTGCACAAGGCACCCGCGTTGACGGCCATCGCCGTGCACTACACGCCGCGCGAGCGGTGGTTTGTCGGCGGCGAGTCGCTGGCGGCGCTGGGCAAGGCGAGCTTCTTCTTCGACATCAAGGTGACCGATGAGACCAACACCGCCAGCGAGAAAGCGGCCTATATCGCGGCGGTCTACAAGGACTTGCAGGAGCTGCTCGGCGAACTGCACGAGGTGAGCTACATCCACATCGATGACGCGCGGCCAGCCGCCTGGGGCTGGGGCGGCCTTACCCAGCAGTTCCGCGCGGTTCAGAAGATGTTGATGTAAACGCTGGCGGCGTAGTCGACAAACGCGCGTACCTTGGGCGACAGGTGGCGGTTCTGCGGGTAGAGGGCATACAGCTCGCGCGGTTTTGGCGTGTAGCCGGGCAGGACTTCCACCAGGGTGCCGCGTTCCAGTTCTTCGCGCACGATGAAGGCGGCGGCGTTGGCGATGCCGACGCCCGCCGTTGCCGCCGCTTTCAGGGCGACGTTGGTGTTGGCCTGCAGCGAACCGCGTACAGCGATGGAATACTGCTCTCCATCTGCCCCAACCAGCACCCACTCATTGGCGCGTGTCGCTGCGGTATAGACCAGGCAATTGTGCTGCGCGAGGTCGGCCGGCGCTGAGGGCGTGCCATGCGCGCGCAAGTAGTCGGGGCTGGCCACCAGCAGGACCTTGCTGGTCGCGAGGCGGCGCGCAACGAGCGTCGAATCGGGCAGTTCGCGCGCCAGGCGCAGGGCGACGTCGAAACCGTCTTCGATCAAATCGACCATGCGGTCGTTGCACACCAGATCGACCTGCACGCCAGGGAACCTTGCCATGAAGCCAGGCAGCCATTGCGCCACCTCGATGGTGCCGAACGCCATCGGCGCGTTGATGCGCAATATGCCGGTCGGTTCGGCCTGGTGGCGGCCGACGTTGCGGTCGGCATCGTCCAATAAATCGAGGACCGCGCGGGTGGATTCGTAATAATCACGCCCCGCGTCGGTCAGGGCGAAGCGCCGCGTGGTGCGGTTCAGGAGCTGGGCGCCGAGGTGTTCTTCGAGCTGGCGCACCTGGCGCGAAACGATGGTGTGGGAAATGCCGAGGGCATCGGCGGCGGCCGTAAAGCTGCCCAGTTCAACAACGCGGCGGAGCGCGCGCAGCGCCGCGAGTTGGTCCATTTACTGGAAGCGCTGCCCGTCGAGCGGGAAGCCTTTGATGAATTCAGCGGCCGGCAGGCGCTTGCCACCGGGCTTCTGCAACTGCGTCAGGCGCAGCGCACCTTCGCCGCACGCGACGATGATGCCATGCTGTGCGTCAGCGGCAATCACCTGGCCGGGGGCGGTGCTGCTGCCTTGGTCCAGCACTTCAGCGCCCCACAGCTTGACCACGGTGCCATTCACGTCGCCGTGCGCGCCAGGGAAGGGATTGAAAGCGCGGATCTTGCGGCTGATTTCACGCGCAGGCTGGGTGAAATCCAGCGCGGCTTCTTCCTTCAGGATCTTGTTGGCGTAGGTGACGCCTTGCTCCGGCTGCGGCACGGCCTCCACCACGCCGTGCTCCATCTTGCGCAGCACTTTGACCATCATCTGGGCGCCCATGGCGGCCAGCTTGTCGTGCAGGGTGGCTGTGGTGTCCTGAGGCGTGATCGGCGTGCGCTCGATCAGCAGCATCGGGCCGGTGTCCAGCCCTTCTTCCATTTCCATGATGGTGACGCCGGTCTCCGCATCGCCCGCTTCGATCGCGCGGTGGATCGGGGCGGCGCCGCGCCAGCGCGGCAGCAGCGAGCCATGGATGTTCAGGCAAGGCTTGATGTCGAGGGTGGAGCGCGGCAGGATCAGGCCATAGGCGGCCACCACCATCACGTCGTAATCGGTGGCCAGCAGCCGTTCGTGGGCAGCTTTTGCTTCCGCCGCACGCTGCGGGTCCTTGGCATCCATGCGCAGCGAGAGCGGCTGCAGCACTTCAATGCCGTGCTTGACGGCGTATTGCTTGACCGCCGACGGCTGCAGCTGCATGCCGCGGCCGGCCGGGCGGTCGGGCTGGGTCAGTACCAGGGGAATCTCGAAACCTGCTTCGTGCAGGGCCTGGAGGGCAACGGCCGCAAATTCAGGCGTGCCCGCGAAGATCACTTTCATGCTTCCCCCGCAGGTATCAGTAACGGCGACCAGAGGCGCGCAGTGCTTCCTCGCGCTGCATGCCACGTTCTTCTTTTTGCAGTTTGGTCTTGATACGATTGCGTTTCAAGGGAGACAGGTATTCGACGAATACCTTGCCTTTCAGGTGGTCCATTTCGTGCTGGATGCAGACTGCCAGCAGGCCTTCGGCGTCGACCTCGAAAGCTTCGCCTTTGACGTTGTAAGCACGTACTTTCACGGCGGACGGGCGTTCGACGCCGTCGTAAATGCCAGGCACCGACAGGCAGCCTTCGTCGTAGACCTGCTTTTCTTCGCTCGACCACAGGATTTCCGGGTTGATGAAGGTGGTCAGGCCGGTTTTGTCTTCCGTGATGTCGATGACGATAACCTGCTCATGCACGTCCACCTGGGTGGCGGCCAAGCCGATGCCGGGTGCGTCGTACATGGTTTCTGCCATGTCTTCCACCAGTTTGGCCAGGCGCTCGTCGAACACGGCAACGGGTTTTGCAACTTTGTGCAGGCGAGGGTCTGGGTAGCGGAGAATATTCAGTTTCACGGGAGAATCTTAGTTAAACAACAATGATTGTGCGGTAAACGGCGCATATTATGCGTGCACGATTGCTTCTGTGACACGAATTCCTTGCCTGATCAGGGTAATATGGGCAGAATTTGATTTCAGTGAGGCAAGCCTTTATGGCCTTCCGTCATTGCCGCACCTAACGGATATATCAATGAAAAATTTTAGCACAAGCAGCAGCCGCCTGTTGGCCGCAGCCCTGTTTTGCGGTGTGACGGCCGTTTCGGCCCACGCCAAGACCATCGTCTGTGAATTCAAGCCGAACGCACCGGATAGCCATACCGTCGTCAAGGGCGATACCCTCTGGGATATTTCTGGAACCTTCCTCGACAAGCCCTGGTGCTGGCCGCAGGTCTGGGGTATGAATAAAGAAGAAATCGCCAATCCGCACTGGATTTATCCGGGGCAGATTGTCTGGTTCGACCGTGAGGCCGGCCGCCTGCGCCTTGGCACCAAGGTTGGCGATGGCAGCGCCGGCGATATGCGCCTGGGTCCGCAATTGCGCACCGAAGGCCTGGGCAAGGATGCCGTCCAGTCGATCCCGTCCGGCGTGATCGAACCGTTCCTGACCCAACCCCTGATCATCGAAGAAGATGAACTCAAGAACGCACCGCGCATCATTGCGACGCGTGGCGCCCGTGTGTTCATCGGCAAGGACGACAAGGCCTATGTCCGTGGCGACCTGAAAGGCAATACCTCGTTCCAGGTGTTCCGCCCAGGCAAACCGCTGAAAGACCCGGTGACCAAGAAAGTCGTCGCGCTGGAAGCGTTCTACCTCGGCACCCTGAAGCTGGAAGCCCAGGCCGAAGCGGGCAGCGACGTGCATACCTTCATTGTTGCCAGCGCCAAGGAAGAAATGGGCAAGGGCGACCTGCTGATGGCAATGCCGCCGATGCCGATGCAGAACTACGTTCCGCATCCTCCTGAAGTTGAAGTCAATGCCCACGTGCTGGCCGTGTACAACGGTGTCACGCACGCAGGCCAGAACCAGGTTGTCAGCATTAATCGCGGAAAGCTTGACGGACTCGATATCGGCTCCGTGCTGCAGCTATACCATAAGGGTGAAGTTGTGAAAGATCCGGGTGCATCGCGAGGCGCGCTCAATCTGCGCAACCCGACGGTCAAGCTGCCGGATGAACGAGTGGGCAGCTTGTTTATCTTCCGTGTGTTCAAGCATATTTCGTATGGCTTGATCATGCAGGTGACTGAACCAATCGTTGTGGGGGATGTCGCCAAGACAGCGGAGTAAATCCCATGGCCGTGCAAGTCACGGATGCCCCCGACCCCGCCCGCCAGGACTTCGAGCGCCTGGCGATGTGGCTGCGCCTGGCGAACACGCCGGGCGTCGGCCGCCACGGAGCCTTCAAGCTGCTCCAGCAATACCATTCTCCCCAACCGGTTTTCACCGCAGCCAATGCCCGTCTCGCTGTGCCCGCGGCACATGATGATGCGGTGCCGCCGCCATTACGCATGCTGACGCACGCCGATGCGGATATCGTGCGGCCGGGCCGCCAGCCCACCATTGATAGCGAAGACGAACTCTCGCTGGAAGCCGCGCGCTGTCTGGCGGGGCCTATGCCGGAGCGCATACGCGCCATGGCGCATGCCTCGCTGGATTGGGCCGCGCAGGCGGGCAATCACCTGGTCCTGTTCAGCGACCCTGAATATCCGCCGAGCTTGCGGCACATTGCCGATCCGCCGCTGCTGCTGTATGCCAAGGGCAACCTGGCCCTGCTCCAACGCGATGCCGTGGCGGTAGTGGGCGCTCGCAACGCCACCATGCAAGGCAAGTCGAATGCGCGCCAGTTCGCGCGGGCGCTGAGCGAGGCCGGCCTGCCGGTGGTCTCCGGCTTGGCGCTCGGCATCGACGCCGCCGCACATGAAGGCGGGTTGGAAGGGCCGGGCGGCACCGTAGCCGTGATCGGCACCGGCATCGACCGCATCTATCCGCGCCGCAATGCCAACCTGGCGCGGCGCATCGCCGAGGAAGGCTGCCTGCTCAGCGAATTCGTCCTCGGCACGGCGGCGCGGGCCGAACACTTCCCGATTCGCAACCGGATCATTGCCGGCATGACCCGCGCCACGCTGGTGATCGAAGCGGCCGCGCGCTCCGGCTCCCTGATCACTGCCCATGCCGCGATCAACTCCGGCCGCGAAGTCTTTGTGCTGCCAGGCTCCGTGCTGTCGCCGCAATCGGTCGGCTGCCATGCGCTAATAAGAGAGGGCGCGCGCCTGGTTGCATCGCCCGAACACTTGCTGGAAGACCTAGGCCTGCGCCTACCGGGCGATGCTTTGGCGCCAATCGACCAGGCTGCGGGCTGGCTGCTGGCCGCCCTTGGACATGACCCGATCGGCCCCGATGAGCTAGCAACAAGGTTGCAACTTCCGCCAAGTGATATGCAAGCAAGCTTGCTTGCATTGGAGCTTGCGGGTGTGGTGGAAAGGCTGCCAGGCGGTGTTTTCCAGCGCCTGAAAGGCCCCTGAACCGCCGTTATGCTTGTGCCCGGCTCACAGATGCTGCTAAAGTAGCGCCATGTTTGACATCCTGGTTTACCTGTACGAGACCTATTACCGCCCTGATGCCTGCCCTGAACCCGCAGCATTGGCAAAGAAACTCTCCGCAGTCGGCTTCGACGACGTAGAGATTTCCGAGGCGCTGGTCTGGCTGAATGACCTCGCCGCCATGGCTGGCGTCGAGCAGTCGCTGACGGCCGCTTCTTCTGGCACGCGCTTCTACGTGCGCCAGGAGCTGGACGTACTGGGCGCCCCTGCGGTCGGTTTCATCCAGTTCCTGGAGAGTGCCGGTCTGCTGTCCCCGCTGCAACGTGAAATCGTCATCGAACGCGCCCTGGCGCTGGACGAGGCGCCGGTGTCGCTGGGCAAGCTGAAGATCATCGTGCTGATGCTGTTGTGGAGCCAGGGCAAGGAGCCGGACGCCCTGATGTTCGACGACTTGTTCGGCGCCGAAGAGGACCAGGCGCCTCGCCTGTTGCACTAAGCGCACTCTTGCCGGCGTTGCCCAACGCCGGCCGATTCCGTAATAATATTTGCAGCATTGTGGCTTTCATACGAAGCCGCAAGCCATTGCTTACTTGCGAATGTTGTATTATGCGCGCTGCCGCATACACCGACGAGAACTATAAATATGAGTAAAGCCCTCATCATCGCTGAGAAACCTTCTGTCGCGAACGACATCGCGAAAGCCCTTGGCGGCTTCAGCAAGCACGATGAGTATTTCGAATCCGACGAGTACGTGCTGTCTTCGGCAGTGGGTCACTTGCTGGAAATCGCCGTGCCGGAAGAGCACGACGTCAAGCGCGGCAAATGGACCTTCACCCATTTGCCGATGATCCCGCCGTACTTTGCGCTGAACCCGATCGCCAAGACCGAATCGCGCCTCAAGGTACTGAACAAGCTGATCAAGCGCAAGGACGTCACCACCCTGATTAACGCATGCGACGCGGGCCGCGAAGGTGAACTGATCTTCCGCCTGATCGCGCAGAATGCGAAAGCCAAGCAGCCGGTCAAGCGCCTGTGGCTGCAGTCGATGACGCCGACCGCGATCCGCGACGGCTTCACCCACCTGCGCAGCGACGAAGAAATGCTGCCGCTGGCCGACGCCGCGCGCTGCCGCTCGGAAGCGGACTGGCTGATCGGCATCAACGGCACCCGCGCCATGACCGCTTTCAACTCGAAAGAGGGCGGCTTCTACCTGACCACCGTGGGCCGCGTGCAGACGCCGACCCTGTCGATCGTGGTCGAGCGCGAAGAGAAGATCAAGAATTTCGTCTCGCGCGACTATTGGGAAGTGCGCGCCGAGTTCGTGTGCGCCGCCGGCATCTATGAGGGCCGCTGGCTGGACACCAACTTCAAAAAGGACGAGAACGATCCGGAAAAGAAGGCCGAGCGTCTGTGGAGCAAGGCAGCCGCCGATTCGATCGCGCTGGCTTGCAGGGGCAAGCAGGGCAATGTCACCGAGGAGTCGAAGCCGACCACCTCGATGTCGCCCGGCCTGTTTGACCTGACCTCGCTGCAGCGCGAAGCGAACTCGCGTTTCGGCTTCTCGGCCAAGAACACCCTGGGCCTGGCGCAGGCGCTGTACGAAAAGCACAAGGTGCTGACTTACCCTCGTACCGATTCGCGCCACCTGCCGGAAGACTACCTGCCGACCGTCAAGGACACGCTGGAAGTCCTGAAGGACAACCACAACTACAACCAGTTCGCCAAGCAGATCCTGGACAAGGGCTGGGTCAAGCCGAACAAGCGCATCTTCGACAACACCAAGATCAGCGATCACTTCGCGATCATCCCGACCGGCATCCAGCCCAAGGGCCTGTCGGAGCCGGAACAGAAGCTGTACGACCTGGTGACCCGCCGCTTCATGGCGGTGTTCTTCCCGGCCGCAGAATTCCTGGTCACCACCCGCTTCACCGAAGTGGCTGGCCACCAGTTCAAGACCGAAGGCAAGGTGATGACCAACCCGGGCTGGATGGCGATCTACGGCAAGGATGCAGCCGGCGACGACGACAAGGAAGGCAGCGGCGGCAACCTGGTACCGGTGGCCAAGGGCGAGAAAGTCCTGACCGAGAAAGTCACGCCGAACGGCCTGGTCACCAAACCGCCTGCGCGCTATACCGAAGCGACGCTGTTGTCGGCCATGGAAGGCGCGGGCAAGCTGGTCGACTCCGACGAGCTGCGCGATGCCATGGCAGGCAAGGGCCTGGGCACGCCGGCAACCCGTGCGGCCATCATCGAAGGCCTGCTGGGCGAAAAATACCTTCTGCGCGAAGGCCGCGAACTGATGCCGACCGCGAAAGCGTTCCAGCTCATGACGCTGCTGCGTGGCCTGGGCGTGAGCGAACTGACCGCGCCGGAATTGACCGGCGAGTGGGAATACAAGCTGTCGCAGATGGAGAAGGGCAAGATCTCGCGTGAAGAATTCATGCGCGAAATCGCCCAGATGACCCAGATCATCGTCAAGCGCGCCAAGGAATACACGGACGACACCATTCCGGGCGATTACGCGACGCTGAAGACGCCGTGCCCGAACTGCGGCGGCGTGGTCAAGGAAAACTATCGCCGCTTCGCCTGCACCAAGTGCGAATTCTCGATGACCAAGGTGCCTGGCGGCCGCCAGTTCGAGATCGAGGAAGTGGAACAGCTGCTGCGCGACCGTACAATCGGCCCGCTGCAAGGCTTCCGCTCCAAGATGGGCCGTCCGTTCGCAGCGATCCTGCGCATCGTACGTGATGAAGAGATCAAGAACTTCAAGCTGGAGTTCGACTTCGGCCAGAACGACGAGGAAGGAGAGGACGGCGAAGGCGTCGACTTCACCGGCCAGACTCCGCTCGGCCCTTGCCCGAAGTGCGCCGGCGGCGTGTACGAGATGGGCCTGGCGTATACCTGTGAAAACCAGGTAGCCAAGCCGAAGACTTGCGACTTCCGTTCCAGCCGCATCATCCTGCAACAGGAGATCCTTCCGGAGCAGATGGCCAAGCTGCTTAACGAAGGCAAGACCGACCTGCTGCCAGGCTTTATCTCGCAGCGTACCCGCCGGCCGTTCAAGGCCTTCCTGGTGCGCGGCAAGGATGGCAAGATCAGCTTCGAGTTCGAAGAGCGCAAGGGCAAGCCGGCAGCGGCCAAGAAAACGGCAGCGAAGAGCGACGGCGCGGAAGCCGCGGCCGAGGCAGCACCAGCCGCCAAGCCAGCCGCCAAGAAAGCTGCGGCGAAGAAGGCTCCAGCCAAGAAGGCTGCGGCCAAGAAGCCGGCAGCGAAAAAGGCAGCCGCCAAGAAAGCCGCAGCAGCGGAATAAACCAACGGGACCTGCGCGGTCCCGTTTTACTTTGTTCGACCAGATGAAGAAATCCCGCTGGGCGGCGATTGCTGCCACCATGCTTGTATCCGGCGCAGCGCAGGCTGCAGTTGACCGTATCGAGATCACGGAGCGCGTGCCGTTCGCGCCGGGCGTCAAGTTCGGCGAGGCTGGCGAGTATGAAAAGCTGCGCGGCATCGCCTACTTCTCTCTGAATCCCAAGGCGGCCGCCAACCTGCCCATCGTCGACCTGAAGCGCGCGCCGCGCGACAAGCGCGGCATGGTGCGCTTCTCCAGCGAGTTCGTGCTGCTGCGCCCTGTGAGCGGCAAGACCGGCACCCTGGTGTACGACGTCAACACCCGCGGCAACATCGTCGTGCTGGGCCAGCTCAATGGCAAAGCT
>DASWTB010000355.1:0-5420 GCA_036402315.1 Pseudoduganella sp.
GCGCCGGCGCCCCCGCCGTTCCCGGCAAGCTGGCGCTGGAACTCGGCAAGTCGACCCTGATGCGCCTGCCCGACGCGGTCAGCGGGCGCAGCATCGGCAACCCGCACGTGCTGCAAGCCACCCTGGTGGCGCCCGATACGCTGTATCTGGTCGGCGCGGAAATCGGCAGTACCAACCTGATTGTGCAAGGCAAATCGGGCGCCTGCAGCGTGGTGGAAGTGGCGGTGGGCCTGGACGTATCGCAGCTGCGCGCCAGCCTGGCGGAACTGCTGCCGCAGGAACACGGCATCAAGGTCAGTGCCGCGGCCGATGCCATTGCCCTGAGCGGCAGCGTCAGCGACGGCGCCACGCTGGCCCAGGTGCTGGACCTGGCGCATGCCTTCGTGCGCCAGGCGCCGCAGCCGCTGGCGCGCAAGGAGGGCGCGCCAGCGCAGGCCTCGGCGCCCGGGCCGCGGCTGGTGAACCTGCTGGCAGTCAGCGCGCCGCAGCAGGTCAAGCTGGAAGTGAAAGTGGCGGAAGTGTCCAAGACCCTGCTCGACAAGCTGGAGGCGGGCCTGTCGCTGCGCCACGCCAGCGGCAGCTGGACTGCCATGGTGCTGGCCGACTTCCTGAGCGGCACGCTGGGCGGCGGCCTGACGCTGTCGAAGTCCAACGGCAGCAGCGTGCGGCTCGACGCGGAGCGGCAGGACGGCCAGGTGCGCATCCTGGCCGAGCCGACCGTGATGGCCATGAGCGGGCAGGAAGGCAATTTCCTCGCCGGCGGCAAGGTGATGGTGCCGGTGGCGCAGCAGGACAACCGCATCACGCTGGAGGAAAAGGAGTTCGGCGTCGGCTTGAAATTCACGCCCACCGTGCTGGCGGGCGGCCGCATCAACCTGAAGGTGGCGCCGGAAGTGTCGGAGCTGTCGCGCGACGGCATCGGGGTCAGCAACGGCAGCTTCAGCGGCCGCGCCATTTTCCCGCTGATCACCACGCGCCGCGCCAGCACCACGGTGCAGCTGCAGGATGGACAGAGCTTCGCCATCGGTGGCCTGATCCGGCACACGACGGTGAACAATATCAAGGGCGTGCCCTTTCTCAGCGAGATACCGGTGCTGGGCGCGCTGTTCCGCAGCAGCGACTTCCAGAACGACCGCAGCGAGCTGCTGTTCGTGATCACGGCCCACCTGGTCAAGCCGGAAGGCGAGGGCATCGGGCTCGATGGCGCAGCGGCGGCGGCGGCCCAGGCCCGCTACCGCAAATCCTTCAGCGAAGCGGCGCCCGATACGGGAGAGCGCAAATGAACCGGCAGCGGCAGCGCGGATCGATCCTGATGCTGACAGCCTTCGTGCTGCCGTTGGCGGTTGGCGTCTGCGGGCTGGCGCTGGAGCTGTCGATGGCGTTCCAGCGCCAAAGCCAGCTGCAGCAGATTGCCGACGCGCTGGCGCTGAGCGCCGCCCAGCAGCTCGATGGCACCGCGGCCGGTATTTCGGCTGCCGCCTCCAGTGCCGATGCGGTGCTGTCGAACCGCCGTGTGCGCGGCGTCGCCGGCCGCATCATGCTCAATACTGCCGTGCTGTCGTTTGCCGCTGCGCCATCCGGCCCCTGGCTGGACTTCGGCGCAGCGCAGGCGGCGCCCGGCGGGCTGCGCTACGCACGCGCCGACATGGCCGGGCAGGGCGAGGCCTTCACCGTCTTGCCGGTTGCTTTCGGCCGCCTCCTGGGCGGCAGCGATGCCACGACGGTGGGCGCGCGCGCCGAGGCCGGGCCGAACGGCTTGCGCGTGCTGCCGTTGGCAGTGTGCGCGCCAAGCAGCACTCCGGTTGCCACGCGCTACAACGGCGCCGGGCTCGACGAGCGCATCGACTACGGCTTCCGCTTTGGCGTCGCGTATAACCTGCTGGCCCTGAATCCGGCGGCCGGCGCCGGCAGTGGCGAATACTTCCTGGTCGATCCAGCCAGTCCGCCCGGCAGCGCCGCCCTGCCTGCCAGCACCTACGACAGCCAGGTCGCGCCCTTCATGTGCGTCGGCAAGCTGGCCTATCCCGCGCTGGCCGGTGCACTGCATTTGCGCCGCGCCGGCAGCTTCGGCCTCTGGCAGCAGCTCAACTCGCGCTTTGGCGTGTATGGCGGCAGCGATGCCTGCGATCCCTACACGGCGCCGCCGGACAGCAATGTGCGCGAGTACCGTGGCGCGCTGGCCAACTGGATCAGCAGCTACCCGCCGCAAGCCTCGGCCGCAAGCAGTACCCCGGCCGCCGGCAAACCCTTGATGACCGTTGCCGACGGCGCTTATCCCTTGCCGCCCGTGGCGCCGGCGCAGTACGGCACCTTGTGGGCCTACGGCCCCGCCAGGCGCAGCAACAACAACCCCTTCGTTTTCGCCAATTGGAACAGCCTGTACCCGTCAGCGCCGGCCTTCAGCGGCACCGGGACCAGTTGGCCGGCGGCCGGTCCTTACAACTACAACAGTTTCAAGACGCCGCCCACCGGCTACCCGGGCCGCAAGGAACGGCGCCTGCTGTATGTGCCGTTGCTGGCATGCCCGGTTCCGGCCGGGGTCAATGTGGAAGGCACGGTGCTGGCGGTGGCGCGCTTCTTCCTGACGGCGCAAGCCTCGGCCACCGAGGTGCCGGGCGAGTTCGCCGGCATCCTCAGTGTGCGCGAGATGGCGCTGCTGGCGACCGACGTGGAGCTGCTGCGATGAAGCTGAAGCGCGCGCGCTGCCGCGGCGTTGCCGCGATCGAGGCCGCCCTGATCCTGGCGGGCCTGGCGCCATTGCTGGCACTTGCACTGAACATGGGGCGGCTGGCCATCGACGGCGCCGCGGCGGACCGCGCCGCCAGCAATGCGGCGCGCTTCCTGTCCACGATACCGACCGAGAGCCTGCGCGACAGCGCCCGGCGCACCGTGGCGCTGGACAGCGCACGCTACATGATCGAACAAACGCTGACCGCAGCCAGGATCGATGCCCAGTCATGGCATGTCGAAATCATGTGCGACATCGGCCACTGCGACGAACTGCTGCCGACCAGTACGCCGACCAAGATCGGCGTGCTGGTAACGGTCGACAGTCCGGCCATTGTAGGTTCCGGCGCCGACCCGGTGGCGCTATCGGTGTACGCGGAGGTCGGCCGTGATAACTAAGGATGCTTGCCAGCACGGCAACGCCACGGTCGAATTCGGCTTGGTGTGCCTGGTGTTCATGTCCTACCTGTTCGCCATGTTCGAGTACGGCCGCCTGCTTTTCTTGTGGAACACGCTGCCTGAAGTGACCCAGCGCGCCGCGCGCGCCGCCGCGATCACCGACTTCAGCAACCCTGCGGCAATGCAGGCGCTGCGCCGGGCGGCCCTGTTCCGCAATGATGACAGTCCCTTGCCGCTGGCGCCCAACGTCAGCGCCGCCAGTATCCGCATCGAGTACCTGTGGCAGGACGCCGCTGGCGCGCTGGCCACGCTGCCGCTGCTGCCGGCCTGCCCGATGGCAAACCGCATCAACTGCGCGCGCGATTCGCATGGCCCGAGCTGCATCAGCTTTGTCCGGGTGCGCCTGTGCGGCAGCGGCGCAGGTTGCGCGGCACTGAATTATGAACCGCTACTGCCACTGGTCCCGGTGCCGGGCGTGATGCCATCTGCCAGCACGCTGGTGGCCGCCGAATCGCTTGGCTACGCGCCCGGACAGGCGCCTTGCCCCTGAATCCGCAAGCAAAGGAGGTCCCATGAAAGCGCTGTTGATCAGCAACGACGAACGGTTGCAGGCGGAGCTGGCGGCGCAGGGTTCGGCGCGCCTGCCGGCATTGCTGCTGGCGGCCACGCGGCGCGACTTGCGCGATGCGGTGGAGCGCCTGCTGCCGCAACCGCCAGAGCTGGTGCTGTTCGATGCCAGCGAGGTGGAGCCGGCGCAGGCCGAGCTGCTGGAACCGCTGGCGCGGCATTACCCCGATGCCTCGTTCATCCTGCTGACGCGGGCGCCGCAGCACGAGCTGCTGATCCGCGCCATGCGCGTCGGCATGCGCGAGGTGCTGCCGCTGCCGCTGGTGCACCGCGCCCTGCACGAGGCGCTGGACCGGATCGAGATCGAGCGCGGCGTGACGGCGGTGCGCGAGGGCAAGGCGCTGGCCTTCATGTCCTGCAAAGGCGGCAGCGGCGCCACCTTCCTCGCCACTAATTTCGGCTATGCGCTGGCGGCGCTGGCCGGGCGCAAGGTGCTGCTGCTGGACCTGCACGGCCAGTTTGGCGACGCCACGCTCTATGTGTCGGACCAGAAGCCGGCCATGACCCTGTCCGATATCTGCGGCCAGATCGGCCGCCTCGACGCGGCTTTTCTGGAATCGTGCCTGGTGCATGTGGCGCCCGGCTACGGCGTGCTGGCGGCGGCCGACGACCCGGCGCTGGCGACCCAGATGAAGCCCGAGCACATCGATGCCATCCTGCGCATCGCGCGCCAGCATTACGACTACGTGCTGCTGGACGTGGGGCGCCAGATCGACGCCTTGTCGCTGCGCGCGCTGGACCAGGCCGACGCCATCTACCCGGTGCTGCAACTGGCGCTGCCCGACATCCGCGACGGACGCCGCCTGCTCGACATCTTCCGCTCGCTGGGCTATCCGCACGAGCGCACGCGGCTGATCGTCAACCGCTACGAGAAAGGCGGCAAGCTGCGGCTGGCCGACCTGGAGCAGGCGCTGGGCGCCGACGTGCTGCATACGGTGCCCAACGATTACCTGTCGGCCACCGATTCGGTCAACCAGGGCATTCCGCTGCTGCAGCTGGCGCGTAGCAGCCCGGTGGTGCGCAGCCTGGCGGAACTGGTGGAGGCGGTGACCGAACGCCGCCTGCCCGAGAGCAAGGGCCTGTTCGACCGGCTGTTTGGGCGCACCGAAACTTCGATGGGAGGCTGACATGAGCTTGCGAGAACGCCTGGCGCAGGGCGCCGATGGACAGCAGGCGCCGAGCGCGCCGGCCATGGCCGACGGCGCCTACCAGGAGCTGAAAAAGTCCATGCACCAGATGATCCTGGAACGCATCGACCTGGAACGCCTGAAACGCCTGACGCCGGACCAGTTCAAGCACGAACTGGCGCTGCTGGTAGCGCGCATCGTCGACGACGAGCACATCGTGCTGAACCAGGGCGAGCGCCACAAGCTGGTGCTCGACATCCAGAACGAGATGCTGGGCTTCGGGCCGCTGGAGCCGCTGCTGGCCGATCCCGGCGTGTCGGACATCCTGGTCAATACCCACGCCCAGGTCTACGTCGAGCGCACCGGCCGGCTGGAGCTGACCGGCATCAGCTTCCACGACAACACGCACCTGATGAAGATCATCGAAAAGATCGTGTCGCGCGTGGGCCGGCGCGTCGACGAATCGAGCCCGATGGTCGACGCCCGCCTGCCGGACGGCTCGCGCGTCAACGCCATCATCCCGCCGCTGGCGGTGGACGG
>DASWTB010000356.1:0-3508 GCA_036402315.1 Pseudoduganella sp.
GACCTGGTCCTAGTTGTGGGCCTATCGTTCCTGATGGACGGTTGCAGGGGAAGTGTACGCATGGCGGCCTAAGGCCACCAGACGAAAAGTTAGAAACCACAAGCCTGCAGCCTCCCAAAAAGGGGCTGCAGGCTTTTTTTATTTGGCGCCATCGCACAAAAACTATGCTGGATTGCCCACAAGGCGGAAAACAGCCGGATTTTGCATCGCACAAAATATGGCATAATCGAACGGATCACCTAAACAGGCAGCATCATGAAAACGCTTTACGACAAACTCTGGGAATCCCACGTAGTACGCACCGAGGAAGACGGCACCGCCCTCCTGTACATCGACCGCCACCTGGTTCACGAAGTGACCAGCCCGCAGGCATTCGACGGCTTGCGCAGCGCCGGCCGCCAGCCGTGGCGCCTGTCGGCCAACCTGGCCGTGGCTGACCATAACGTTCCGACCACGGACCGTACGCACGGCATCGAAGACCCGGTCTCACGCCTGCAGGTGGAAACCCTGGACAAGAATACCAAGTCGGTCGGCATGACCTACTTCAACATGAACGACAAGCGCCAGGGCATCGTGCACGTGATCGGCCCGGAGCAGGGAGCGACCCTGCCGGGCATGACCGTGGTGTGCGGCGATTCGCATACCTCGACCCACGGCGCCTTCGGTGCGCTGGCGCATGGCATCGGCACCTCGGAAGTGGAGCACGTGCTGGCGACCCAGACCCTGCTGGCCAAGAAGTCCAAGGCGATGCTGGTGCAGGTGGACGGCGTGCTGCCGGCCGGCGTGACCGCCAAGGACATCGTGCTGGCCGTGATCGGCAAGATCGGCACCGCAGGCGGCACCGGCTACGCGATCGAATTCGCCGGCTCGGCGATCCGCGCGCTGTCGATGGAAGGCCGCATGACCGTCTGTAATATGGCGATCGAAGCCGGCGCCCGCGCCGGCATGATTGCTGTGGACGACACCACCATCAACTACGTCAAGGGCCGCCCTTATTCGCCGGTGGGCCCGCAGTGGGAGCAGGCGGTTGCGTACTGGCGCACCCTGCATTCCGACCCTGGCGCGAAATTCGACTTCGTCGTCACGCTCGACGCGGCGCAGATCCTGCCGCAAGTCACCTGGGGCACTTCGCCAGAGCAGGTGACTTCGATCGACGGCCGGGTACCGGACCCGGACCAGGAAAAAGACCCGGTCAAGCGCGACGCCATGGAGAAGGCCCTGGTTTACATGAACCTGACGCCGAATACCCGCATTGAAGACATCCGCATCGACAAAGTGTTCATCGGCTCCTGCACCAACTCGCGCATCGAAGACTTGCGCGCCGCCGCTGCCGTGGTGCGCGGCAAGCAGCGTGCTTCGAACGTCAAGCTCGCCATGGTCGTGCCAGGCTCCGGCCTGGTGAAAGAGCAGGCCGAGCGCGAAGGCCTGGATGCGATCTTCAAGGCCGCCGGCTTTGAGTGGCGCGAACCGGGCTGCTCGATGTGCCTGGCCATGAACGCCGACCGCCTGGATCCGGGCGAGCGCTGCGCCTCGACTTCCAACCGTAATTTTGAAGGCCGTCAAGGCCAGGGCGGACGCACCCACCTGGTGTCTCCCGCCATGGCGGCGGCTGCCGGTATCGCCGGCCATTTTGTGGATGTTCGATCCATCCGCTAACCATAACCTGCCAGAGACAACATCATGAAAAAGCTATTTGCCATCGCCATCGCTATCGCCGCATTCTCCCTGACCGGCTGCAATACCGTCGCAGGGTTCGGCAAGGATGTCCAGAAAGTCGGCCAGAAAATGGAAGGCGCCGGCAGTAAATAACCGCTGATCGGCGGACCGCGACGGTCCGCCGTCGCCACCCGTTGAGAATCATGGAAAAATTTACAGTCTATGAAGGCTTAGTTGCACCGCTTGACCGCGCCAACGTCGATACCGACGCGATCATTCCGAAACAATTCCTGAAGTCGATCCACCGCACCGGTTTCGGTCCGAATCTGTTCGACGAATGGCGTTACCTGGACCACGGCGAGCCGGGCATGGACAACAGCAAGCGTCCGCTCAATCCGGACTTCGTGCTGAACCAGCCGCGCTACCAGGGCGCTTCGATTCTCCTGACCCGCAAGAACTTCGGCTGCGGCTCTTCGCGCGAACACGCGCCGTGGGCGCTCGACCAGTACGGCTTCCGCGCCATCCTCGCGCCAAGCTTTGCGGACATTTTCTTCAACAACTGCTTCAAGAACGGCCTGCTGCCGGTCGTCCTCACTGAAGCGCAGATCGATCATCTGTTCAATGAAGTCAAGGCCTTCCCGGGTTACCGCCTGGTGGTGGACCTTGAACAGCAGCGTGTAGGCACCAGCAATGGCTCCGTCTCCTATCCCTTCGAGATCGATGCCTTCCGCAAGTACTGCCTGATGAATGGTCTCGATGATATCGGCCTGACCCTGCGCCATGCCGACGAGATCAAAGCGTTCGAAGAGCGCCGCCTTGCAAGCCAGCCCTGGCTGGCGAATGTCATTTAACAGATAAGATCAACATGAAAATCGCAATCCTGCCGGGCGATGGCATCGGCCCGGAAATCGTCAGCCAGGCCGTCAAGGTCCTGAACGCGCTCGACGAGAAATTTGAAATGGAAACCGCGCCGGTCGGCGGTGCCGGCTATGAGGCCAAGGGCCACCCGCTGCCGGAAGACACCCTGGCGCTGGCCAAGGCGGCCGACGCCGTGCTGTTCGGCGCCGTCGGCGACTGGAAGTATGACACCCTGGACCGCCCGCTGCGCCCGGAACAGGCCATCCTGGGCCTGCGCAAGAACCTGGGCCTGTTCGGCAACCTGCGTCCGGCCATCCTGTACCCGGAACTGGCCGGCGCTTCGACGCTGAAGCCGGAAGTGGTATCGGGCCTGGACATCCTGATCGTGCGCGAACTGACCGGCGACATCTACTTCGGCCAGCCGCGCGGCGTACGCGAATGCCCGGACGGCCCGTTCAAGGGCCAGCGCGAAGGTTTCGACACCATGCGCTATGCGGAAGGCGAGATCCGCCGCATCGCCCACGTGGCGTTCCAGGCGGCGCAAAAGCGCGGCAAGCGCCTGACTTCCGTCGACAAGGCGAACGTGCTGGAAACCTTCCAGTTCTGGAAAGACATCGTCACCGATGTGCACAAGGAGTATCCGGACGTGGCGCTGGACCACATGTACGTCGACAACGCCGCCATGCAACTGGTGCGCGCGCCGAAGAAATTCGATGTTATCGTCACCGGCAATATGTTCGGCGACATCCTGTCCGACGCCGCGGCCATGCTGACCGGCTCGATCGGCATGCTGCCATCGGCTTCGCTGGATGCCAACAACAAGGGCCTGTACGAACCGTCGCACGGCTCGGCTCCCGATATCGCGGGCAAGGGCATCGCCAACCCGCTGGCCACGATCCTGTCGGCTGCCATGATGCTGCGCTATTCCCTGAATCGCGCGGAGCAGGCCGACCGCATCGAGAACGCAGGCAAGAAGGTGCTGGCCCCGGGCCTG
>DASWTB010000357.1:0-3207 GCA_036402315.1 Pseudoduganella sp.
GCCGATGGGAATGCTGTGATATTGAAACCTGAGATGAATTCGGCAGAACAATTGCCTGATAACGATTTTGACGCCGACTTTGAAGGTGATTTAACGGCCGATCCCCTCGCGCCGATCGAACTCCAACTGAGCAAATCCGACTGCGGCGAGCGCCTGGACAAGGTGGTGGCACGCATGGTGCCCCAGTTTTCGCGCGGCCGCCTGCAATCCTGGATCGAAGAGGGCCATGTTACAGTCGATGGCAAGCCGGCCAAAGTCCGCGCCACCGTGTATGGCGATGAAAAGGTGCTGGTGATTCCGCAACCGGCGCCGGAAGACGTGGCGTTCACGCCGGAAGATGTGCCGCTGGATATCGTATATGAGGACGACAATCTGCTGGTCATTAACAAGCCGGCTGGCCTGGTGGTTCACCCGGGCGCCGGCAACTGGTCCGGCACCATGCTGAATGGCCTGCTGTTCCGCTGGCCGCAACTGGGCGGCGTGCCGCGTGCCGGCATCGTGCATCGCCTGGACAAGGACACCAGCGGCCTGATGGTCGTGGGCAAGGACCTGCCGACCCAGACTGACCTGGTGCGCCAGCTGCAAGCCCGCACCGTTAAACGTGTGTACTGGTGCATCGTGTGGGGCACTCCGCGCATGAGCGGTACCATTGATGCGTCCATGGGCCGCGACCAGAAGGACCGCGTGAAGATGGCGGTGTCGACCAGCATGGGCTCCAAGCCTGCGATTACCCATTACCAGCGCCTGGCGGAAGGCGTGCTGGACGGCCGTCCGGTGTCGCTGGTGCAGTGCCGCCTGGAGACGGGCCGCACCCACCAGATCCGTGTGCACATGGCGCACCTCGGCTTTTCGCTGATCGGCGACCAGGTCTACGGCAAGCAGCACATGGCCAGCGTATTCCCGCGCCAGGCACTGCAGGCGCGCCGCCTTGGCCTGGTGCACCCTGTGACCGGCGAGCAGATGGAGTGGCTGGTGCCGCTGGCGGATGACTTCAAGGAACTGATGGAGCGCGCCGGCATCGAAGAACCGGATGAGTCGGTACTGTCGGCCGCTGCGGCGACACACGGCGAGTACGAAGACTACGATATCTACGACGACGAATTCGACGACGAATAAATGCAGCAATCTTTCCAAGGGGCGCAGTGGCTGGTGCCAGACTGGCCCGGCGCACCGGCCAATATCGGTTTTGTCTGTACCACACGGCGCGGTGGCGTGAGCCCGGAACCTTACGGACCGGGTCCGCAGGCCATTGCCACGACTGGCGGCGGCTTGAATCTCGGCGTTCACGTAGGCGACGATCCATCGAATGTTGCGTTCAACCGGGCGATCCTGCGGGGGCGTTTGCCGACTGAGCCGGCTTGGCTGTCGCAGGTCCATGGTGCTGCGGTGGTGCGGGCGGATCGCCTGGGGCGCGGCAGCGTGCCGGAGGCAGATGCCAGCATCGCGGCCATGCCGGGTGCGGTATGCGCTATCCAGACCGCGGATTGCCTGCCGGTGCTGTTTACCAATCGCGCGGGCACGGTAGTCGGCGCAGCCCATGCGGGCTGGCGCGGCCTGGCTGGCGGGGTGCTTGAGGCGACCGTGGAAGCCATGCGCGCTGAATCGGACGCAGGCGGCGACGGTGGCGAGATTATCGCCTGGCTTGGCCCGGCGATCGGCCCGCAGGAATTTGAGGTGGGCCAGGACGTGCTGGACGCCTTCCTGGCCGGCGCGGCCGAAGCAGGCGAGGGCGCGGCGGGCGAGACCGCGGTGCGCGCGGCCTTCGTGGCGCGGCCGGGGCAGCCAGGAAAGTTTTTGGCGGATATTTACGCGCTGGCGCGGTTGGCGCTGAAGCGGGTGGGCGTGACGGATGTCAGCGGCGGCGATTTATGCACGGTGTCCGATGCCAGCCGCTTCTACTCCTACCGCAGGGACAAGGTCACGGGAAGGCAGGCGACTTTGATCTGGATCAAGGAGTAGGTGGTTCATTACGACGGGCGGCTTCGGCTGCCCGTCTGCGTTTGCGGCGTTTGCCGCCTGTTAGATAAAATAGTATTCCTAATGGCAACAAGCCATACAGCAGGAAAGTCATAATGCCGGCGACCACGGTTGGTTCCGTGAACGCCATCAGGATTGTGACGTAGAGCCAGGCAACAGCAACAATCAACATAAGTAGTCTTTTTAAATTCTGAATGGACTCAACAATGAACATGCCCGACCCGCAAGCCTTCGCAAACGCATGGATGGCGCAAATCAGCGATCCGAACCAATGGCAATCGTGGATCAAGATGATGCCGGAAATGGATGCTGTCCCAGGCGCCGCACTGCTGCGCGATGCAGGTGCTACCGTCCGCCCGGAGGCGATGGAGCAACTGCGCAACGAATACATGGGCGAGTTCAGTGCGCTGTGGCAGGACTTCCTGGCCGGTAAGGCGCCGGCCCTGAAGGACCGCCGCTTTTCGTCCGAAGCCTGGCGGGGCAATCCGGTGTCCGCGTTCAATGCGGCATCATACCTGCTAAACAGCAAATTCCTCATGCAAATGGCGGAAGCCGTTGAAGCAACCCCGCACCAGAAACAGAAAATCCGCTTCGCGGTGCAACAAGTCGTCGATGCCATGTCGCCGGCCAACTTCCTGGCTACGAACCCGGAAGCGCACCAGAAGCTGATCGAAACCAAGGGCGAAAGCCTGACCAAGGGCCTGGCCAACCTGCTGGGCGATATCCAGAAGGGTCATATTTCCCTGTCCGACGAAAAGGCGTTCGAAGTGGGCCGCAACCTGGCCACGACCGAAGGGCAGGTGGTGTATGAGAACGAGCTGTTCCAGCTGATCCAGTACACCCCGCTGACCAAGACCGTGCACGAGCGCCCGCTGCTGATGGTGCCGCCTTGCATCAACAAATACTACATCCTGGACCTGCAGCCTGAAAACTCGCTGGTGCGTTATGCGGTGGAGCAGGGCAATACCGTATTCCTGGTCTCCTGGCGCAATCCGGACCAGTCGCTGGTCAATACCACTTGGGACGATTACATCGAAAAGGGTGCGATCAACGCGATCAATATCGCTCGCGAGATTACCAAGCAGGACAAGTTGAATGTGCTGGGCTTCTGCGTTGGCGGCACCTTGCTGTCCACCGCCCTGGCCGTGCTGGCGGCGCGCGGCGAACAGCCGGCGGCTGGCATCACCCTGCTGACCACCTTCCTGGACTTCAGCGATACCGGCGTGCTGA
>DASWTB010000358.1:0-2938 GCA_036402315.1 Pseudoduganella sp.
AAATTCCCGCTTGTGTACTCCCTCTCCCGCTTGCGGGAGAGGGTTGGGGTGAGGGCGAGCGCATCAACGAAGTGAACGCGCACGCTATTGCCATTGCAGAAAGCGCACAGCAACCGAACCCTTACCCGGCCGCCAGACTAACCCCACCCACACCCGCCGCCGCCTTCCCATCCTTCCCATACAACCCCGCATCCCCGCCACTATGCTGGCGCAGCGCCTGGATGGCTTCACGGGTGAAGTCGAGATGGGCGTCCACCACCGCCCCGTTGAGCGCATTGGCGTCACGCGCGGTGCGGGCCGCAAAGATCAGCCCGCGCCAGGCATCGGCCACGGCCGGTTCGACCTGGCGGCCGAGCAGCTGGCCTTGCGGGCCCGCGCGCAGGCCCAGCGCGCCCATCTGGGCTTCGCGGGCCTTGAGCTGGCGGGACAAGGCCTGGCCCAGTTCGACCTTGCGCGTCAGCAGCCCGCTGAGGGACTGGAAGTCGCCCCGCTTGAGGGCGTCGCGCTCTTCGGCGAGGAGTTGGCCGAAGGCCTGGATGCCTTCGGTTTCGCGCTGCAGGGACTGGATCAGGCTCTGGCTCATGGTGGCTATTTGGGGTCGGCCTGGCCGAGCTCGCGCAGGGTGGCGAGCAGGCCATCGGCAATCTTGCCCGGGTCGATGCGGATCCGGCCTTCGGCAATGGCCTGGCGGATCTCTTCGACCTTGGCGGTATCGATATCGTCGTCAGCCGGCTGGGCCAGGCGGGCGCTGATGTCGCGCACCTGGGCGGCCAGCGGGCTGACGCTCAGGCCGGCGGACGGCGCGGCCGCATCGGCGGCGGCCGGGGCGGCATGGGGCCGGGCGGCGTCGCCAGCGGCGGCGTCGGCCGGACGGGACGAGGTGGAGTGGTTGATCTTCACGGGGCGATCCTTGCTGGTTTCCTATGGCATTACGGACGCGCCGGCGAATTCTTTAGGGCGCCTGGCCCGGATTCGCTGCACGGCGGCTGCGGCGGCATTTTCGCACGCCGCCTGCCCCGGGATTCCAGTCAATTCAGCCACGATTACAGCACCTGGCGCACACTCATTGCAGCACCACGGTGTCGCCGCTGCGCACCAGGCCATTGACCACCTGGCCGTTGCGCAGCCGTACCTGCACGGTATTGCCGGTGGCGGCGTCGGCCAGCACCTTGCCTTCGCTGGTGATCTGGAAGGCCTCGCCCTCGACCGCCACGGTGACGGTCTGGCCCTGGCGCACGGCGATGGCCTTGCGCAGCAGGTCGGTGCGCAGCGGCGAGCCGGCCGCGATGCGGTTGGCGGTGACGGCCCCGGCAAGCTGCGCCGGATCGGTGATCACCGCGCGCGGAAGCGCGCCCAGGTCACCCTGGCGGATTTCCACATCGGCCTGGCCGACCGGCTCGCCCGGGCCCAGCGCGCGCGCGGCCACGTAATAGTCGGTCAGCACGGAGACGCGCGCCTGCATGTAGCGCACCCAGGGCCGCTCGCCGCCGCAGCGCACGCCTACCGAGACGCGTCCCCACGGGGAGGCGCCGGCGGGCAGGAACGGGTCGGGCGCGATGCATTCGGGCGCGCGCCCGCCTGACGGCGGCGCCACCTGCACGCTCACCTTGCCTGGCAGGCCGGCGGCCTGCTGCTGCAGGAAGCGCTCGACGGCCACCCGCGCGGGGTCTTCGGTGAAGGGGCTGGTCGCGGCGGGGGCGGGGCTGCCGGGACCGTGCGCGGCCGGCGCCTGCATGGCGACCGGCGTGATCTGGGCCGGCGCGGCGCCCGCGGCACCAGGGCCAAGCAGGCAAGCGCCAAGCAGGCAAGCGCCCAGCGGGGCTTGCACCAGGCGGCGCGCGTTGCAGCAATGCTGTTTCATCTGGACTTCCCGGCAAGGACGGCGCACGGCCCCGTGACTGGCTGCGCGCGCCGTATACATCTGTCATCGGGGCCCATTGTAGGCAGCGCCTCGCGCGCGGGCGGGCCGAAATGCGCGGATTTCCCGTCCTTATTCATCCGATTGGCGTGACAGGTCCCCGCCTAAGATGCCAACCCTGAAGAACCCCGGTTCGCCCCGCTTATGGGGGCGCCTTGTCAGCAGGGAGATGCAGATGATTGACAGACTTGATGCGGCGCTACGCTTCCAGCAGGAAGCGCTGAGCCTGCGCAACCAGCGGCAGTCGGTGATTGCCTCGAACATCGCGCACGCGGACACGCCCGGCTACAAGGCGCGCGACTTTGATTTCTCCAGCACGCTGGCGCAGACCGTGGAGCGCGGCCACCGCAACGAGGGCATGTCGCTGTCGACCACGTCGGTGCGCCACCTGCCCGCGCAGGCGCCCGGGCGCGAGGAATTCGACCTGGCCTACCGCATCCCGCTGCAGTCCAGCGTGGACGGCAACACCGTGGAAATGGACACCGAACGCGTGGCCTTTGCCGACAACGCCGTGCACTTCGAGTCCGGCCTGACGGTGATGAATTCCAGGATCAAGACCATGCTGGCGGCAATCCAGCAGTAACGCAGGAGCGAACCCATGCCGGCAATGAACATCTTCGACGTCGCGGGCTCGGCCATGGCCGCGCAGTCGCAGCGCATGAACGTGACCGCGTCCAACCTGGCCAACGCCGACAGCGTGGTCAGCCCCAACGGCCAGGCCTACCGCGCCAAGCAGGTGGTGTTCGGCATGGCGCCCACGCCGGGACAGACCGATATCGGCGGCGTGCAGGTGCAGGGCGTGAGCGAGGACCCGTCGCCCCCGCGCATGGTGCTCAACCCCACGCATCCGATGGCCAATGCGCAGGGCTATGTGGTGATGCCCAACGTCAACCCGGTGGAGGAGATGGTCAACATGATCTCGGCCTCGCGCTCCTACCAGGCCAACGTGGAGGTGCTCAACACCGCCAAGAACATGATGCTCAAGACGCTGACGATCGGCCAGTGACACGCGCCCGCCCA
>DASWTB010000359.1:0-13455 GCA_036402315.1 Pseudoduganella sp.
CCGCTACGTCGGCATGAAGTCGCGCGGCTGCTACGAAACCCCTGGCGGCACCATCATGCTGAAGGCGCACCGCGCCATCGAGTCGATCACCCTGGACCGCGAAGTGGCGCACCTGAAGGACGACCTGATGCCACGCTACGCCTCGCTGATTTACAACGGCTACTGGTGGGCGCCGGAGCGCGTTGCGCTGCAAACCCTGATCGACCACACCCAGGCCACCGTGAACGGCTGGGTACGCGTCAAGCTGTACAAGGGCAATGTGATCGTGGTGGCCCGCGACTCGAAGACCGATTCGCTGTTCGACCAGACCATCGCCACCTTCGACGAAGACGGCGGCGCCTACAACCAGGCCGACGCCGGTGGCTTCATCAAGCTGAATGCGCTGCGCATGCGCATCGCCGCCAACGCACGTAACAAACGCGGCCAGTAATCACTGACCTGCTTAGCCAATCGGGCCGCTGATGCGGCCCGATTTTTTTGCGCCAGTCATCCGTACTCGCGCACCAGGTTGTGATGACGGAACGCCTCGCGCACATGGCGGCGCATGGCATCGTCGTTCCACGGCTTGGTAAAGATCCGGAATACTGCGCCGTGGTTGACCGCATCCAGCGCGGCCTCCAGCTCCGCATAGCCGGACAACATCAGGCGTATCGTGTCCGGATAAGTTTCCTTTGCCCTGCTCAGGAATTCAGTGCCACTCATGCCCGGCATGCGCTGGTCGGAAATGATCACCTGCACCTGGTGCCTGGCCAGCAGTGCGAGCCCTTCTTCGGCGCTGCTGGCAGTCAGGATGCGGTACCCCTCGCCGCGCAATTCGCGCTGCAAGGCCCGCACGATGCTGGCCTCATCGTCGACGATCAACAAGGTGTTCCGGCTTTCCTCGGCAATCTGCTCATTGTGCGCAACCGGGGAATCCAGGAACTGCAGGAAGTCCGCTGCCGCCAGCGGCCGGCTAAAGAGGTAGCCCTGGATCAGGTCACATCCCTGCCGATGCAGGTATTGCTGCTGCTCCTCTGTTTCGACACCTTCCGCAATCACTTTCAGGCGCAGGTGGTGGGCCAGGCCGATAATGGCGCTGCAGATCGCAGCATCATCGGGCACGCGCGTAATGTCGCGCACGAACGATTGGTCGATTTTCAGGTAATCGGCGGGAAAGCGCTTCAGGTAGCTAAGCGATGAATAGCCGGTGCCAAAATCGTCCAGCGAAATGCCGACGCCCAGGGCCTTGAGTTCATGCAGGGTTGCGACGGCAGCATCCACGTCATGCATGATGGCGCTCTCGGTAATCTCCAGGTGGAGCAGCCTGGGATCGAGCTTGCATGCAGCCAGCACTTCGCTCACCAACCCGGGAAGCCGGCCCTGCCGGAACTGGCGCGCCGAAAGGTTGACGGCAATCGGTGGCGCTTGGGCGCCGGCATCCAGCCAAGTGCGCAGTTGCGTGCAGACATTGCGCAGGATCCATTCGCCCAAAGGCAGGATCAGTCCAGTCTCCTCCGCAAGGGGAATGAACTCCTGTGGCGAAATCATTCCTTTCTCGGGGTGGTTCCAGCGCACCAGCGCTTCCGCCCCCTTGATCGTGCCGGTGACAAGACTGAGCTGCGGCTGGTAATACATCACGAGTTCGCCCTGCTTCAGGGCGCGCCGCAGGTCCGCCTCCAAAGCGAAGCGCGCGGTCATGCGTGCATTCATTTCAGGCGCATAAAAGCGGAAACAGGTTCCGCCCAGCACCTTGGCATCGTACATCGCGAGGTCGGCGTTGCGCATCATCGCAGCCGCATCCGCGGCATCATCGGGAAAAATGCTGATGCCGATGGAGGCGGAAGGGATGATCTCCTGCCCCCTGATCATTACCGGTGGCGCCAGCAGGGAAACAATCTTGCTGGCGACCGACTCGGCGTCGGAGAATGCTTGTATCCCTTTCATGATCACAACGAATTCATCGCCGCCCACGCGCGCCACCGTGTCCGAAGTACGGACTGCACTCTCAAGCCGCCGGGCCACCTCCACCAGCAACTGGTCGCCTGCCGCGTGTCCCAGTGTATCGTTGATGTCCTTGAAGCGATTCAGGTCGATGAACATCGCCACCAGCTTGCTGTTGTCGCGGTGGGCATCGTTGACAGACTGCGCCACGCGCACTTCCAGCGTGAAGCGGTTGGCCAGGCCGGTCAGCGCATCGAAGTTGGCTTGCCGCTCCAGCTCCAGTTCAAAGCTCTTGCGCTGCATGGATTCGCGCAGGCTGGAGATGCCGAAAGCCAGGTCGCCTGCCAGTTGCTGCAGGACCCGCACTTCTTCGGGATCGAATACATTTTCCTGTTCCGCATAAATCGCCAGCGTGCCGAGCATGCGCTCACGCGCCATTAACGGCAAGGCGATGCCATTGGCAAACACATGGGCCGGCGCGCCCTGCTGGAGTAATTCAGCGGCTGCACGGAGCTGTGCATGTTCCAGCATCTCGTGGCCAACGCCAGCATGGGCTGCCGGTTCAGGCTCGTTCAGGAAATTCACCAAGGCCAGGCGGTAGCCACCGCTGTCCACGATATGCCGGCAAATCGCCTCCAGCAGCTCCGCTTCGCTGGCGGCACGTACCAGCGTTTCGTTACAGAGAGACAGTACCCGCAATGCACGGTTCAACCGCTGCAGCTCGGCTTCATGCTTTTCCTGCGCCAGTGTGGCACTTTGCAAGCCTGCAGCCATGCGGTTCATCGACTGGATCAGTACGTTGAAGTCCTTGCCCCGTTCCACCTGCAGGCGCGCCGAGAGATCGCCGCCTTCCAGTCGGCGTGCAAAGTCTACGCAGTCTCCGAGTGAGCGCGTAACGTTGCGCAAGATATAGGTCGCAATAATCACCGCGAACAGCGTCGCACCGACAGTGGCGATGATGAAGGTCAGCATGCTCGTTTGTCCGCGCTTGTAAAGCGAGGCGATTGTGTCGATCTCCTGGCTGTCAGTGTCCGCCCGCAGATGCTCGAGCATCGGTTCCACCGTGTGCACTGCATTCAGGTAAGTCATCGAGTCGGCCTGGACCTGGCTGGCGATGTTGACGTACTGCTGAAAATACGATTGATAGGCGCCGAGCAGGAGGGCAAGTTCCTCGCGCCTGCTCATGGACAAGGAGCTTTGCTCAATCTGGGTACGCAATTGCTGCGCATATTCGCCGAACTTGTTCGCATACACAACGGAGCCGCGCATGATGAAATCTTTCTCGGCTCGTCGCAATTGCAGCAAGAGAATCGTCCAGCGTTCGGGCGCGTCCCGCGCCAGCGTTGCTTCCAGCGCATGGGCTTCGCGCCGCATCAGAGATTCAAGTCCGCTGTCACGCCGTCCTAACTGCTCGTAATGCTGCACGACGCGCAGCAGCCCTTCTTCATATTCCGTGCATATTTGCTCAATTGCGCTGGCTTCTTTCCGCGCCGCAGGGTCATCGGTCAGGCTGCGCACCATACGCATGTTCTCCCGTACCCCAGCCAGCGAAGAGCGCAACAGTGTCACGTAGCGCGAACGCGCCTCTTCGTAACCAAATTCGCGCACCTTGAGCAGGAAGTCCTTCTCATTACGCCTTGCCGTCAGCATGAGGGCACTGCTTTGCAGGCTGAACTCGGCAATGCGCCGGTCATGCGAAAGGTAATGCCGTACCGAATCGAGTGCGCCTCGATAGCTGGCGATCGACACGGCACCGGCGAGCAGCATCAGTGCCGTCAAGGCTGCAAAGCCGATAAATAGCTTCGCTCGCAAGCTAAGCTGGTCAAAATAGCGCGGCATTCGGCGCTCAGTCCAGGTAGGGAACGAAATCGTTGGCAGCGACCAGGTCGGACACCTGGGACGATGCCGCATATTCGATAAACAGCTTGGCCAGGCCAGCCGGTATTCCCTTGGTAACCAGTGTCAGCGGGCGCGCAATCGGATAGTCACCGCTCCGTATGGTACGGCTGCTGGCCGCAACACCATCGATGGG
This sequence comes from Pseudoduganella sp., assembly GCA_036402315.1. Taxonomy (GTDB): domain Bacteria; phylum Pseudomonadota; class Gammaproteobacteria; order Burkholderiales; family Burkholderiaceae_D; genus Rugamonas. The sequence goes on from DASWTB010000359.1 coordinate 3,953, forward strand.
CAATAGTTTGAGCGGCACGCCTTTCTGGGCATTGCGCTCTGCCTCCCCTACCGACATGTACACGATAGCGTTGGGATGCTTGAGCAGCAGCTCAATGCGCTTGGCATTGTCGCCGGCGACAAGCTGGCTTTTCATGTCTTCGTAGCGCAGCTGGAAATAGTGCGTAAACAGCTCGGATGAACTGCGCTTTTCCTCAGACTTGATAACAACGATGGGGGCGTTCGTTCCCCCAACCTGCTTCCAGTCAAATATTTTGCCGGCATAGATTTCGGCAATCTGCCGGACAGTCAGGGAATGCACCGGATTGGTGCCGTGGATGACTACCGCCACTCCGTCGCGCGCGATTGGCAAACTGTATAAATCATTGTCACCTTCGCCCAAGGCACGCGAGACCATGCCGATATCGGCCTTGCCTGCACGCGCATCTGCCAGCCCGCGCCCGGAGCCGCCCGACTCGACGCTGATGTCGACCTGCGGATAGCGTGCGTGCAAGCGCTGCGCAATCGCAGTCACCAGCGGGGTCATGGTACTGGAGCCGGCAATGCGCAGCTGCCCTGGTGCAACGTTTTGGGCACGGACGAAATTCGATTGTGCGTTGGCCGCCGATGCGATGCAGAGTACTGTTATCGCGCGCAAGAAAAGTACAGCCCAAGCCTTCATTTCGAGCCTCCGCAGGACCTGATTGCAGAATATCGTACCAACACTTGCAGGACCTGCAAAGGTGCCGGTGCCGGCGCATTAACTTGCAAAATGGAGGTTAGCACTGTGATTGCTTTGCGCCCCCTATGCTTTTTTGCTACATTCGCTTGAAAGTCAACACCGGGAGCCCGCGCATGAATAACTTTAGTATCAAAAACAAGCTTTACCTGGGGTTCGGCGCCTTAGTCGGCATTACTGTGATCCTGCTGGTCTCCGCCTACAACAATTTTTCCAGCCTGACCGATGCCAACAAGTGGGACAAGCACACGATGGAAGTACTGATCGAGCTTGACCGGGTCAACAATGCGTCGCTGCAGATTCAGGTTGATGCCCGCGGCTATATCCTGACCGGCAACGAAACATTCATCGCCAGCGAAAAAGAAAATGCCGAGCAGTTGAAGCAGCATATGGCGAAAGTGGTCCAGCTGACGGCCGATAACCCGCAGCAGAACGAACGTTTGAAGCGTGCGCAGGCTTTGCTGGCCACTTGGGCGGACGTGAATATCCGCCGCCAGATCGATAAGCGCCGCCAGTTGGGCGACACCAAGGGCGCGGCCGATATACTCGGCCAGTCGTCGGAACTGAAAGAAGCCGGCGCCATCGTGACCAGTGCGCGCGAGCTGATGGAACAGGCGGGCGAAGAAGAACGCCGCCTGCTGCAGGAACGCAGCGCCAAGTCGGTTGAGCTGCACACCAGCCAGAACAACCTGTTGATCGGCGGCGGCATCGCGGTCTTCGTGCTATCGCTGCTGATCGCCTATACACTGGGCCGTGCGCTCCTGGGACCGCTGGCCAGCCTGACCGCGGCGCTGACGCGCCTGGGCAGCGGCGACCTGGCTGCGCGCATCGAGGTAAGCTCCACCGATGAACTGGGCAAAGTCAGCGCTGACTTCAACAAGATGGCGCAGCAGCTGCAGGATGCGACCCAGCGCGAAATGGACCAGACCAACCAGCTGCGCTCAAAGGTCGATGCGCTGCTGGAGGTGGTCTCGCGCGCGGCCGGGGGCGACATGACCGGCAAGATCACGGTGACGGGCGAAGACGCCATCGGCCAACTGGGCGACGGCCTGCAGCGCATGTTCGAAAACCTGCGCCAGCTGCTGAACAACGTGCAGAAGGCAGGCATCCAGGTGACGACCTCCGCGACCGAAATTGCGGCATCGGCCAAGCAGCAGGAAGCGACCGGCGTCGAGCAGGCCCAGACCTCGGTCGAAGTGCTGAGCACCACCAAGGAGATTTCCTCGAATACCTCGCAGCTCCTGAAAACCATGGAAGATGCGACCGCGGTGGCCGACTACACGACCAGCGCCACCTCCGAAGCGCAGGGCAACCTGCGCCGCATGGACCAGACCATGCAGAACATGGTCAACGCCACCGATTCAATCAACGCCAAGCTGGCGGCGCTGTCGGAAAAAGCCTCCAACATCAATTCCGTGCTGACCACCATCACCAAGGTGGCCGACCAGACCAATATCCTGTCGCTGAACGCCGCCATCGAGGCCGAGAAGGCAGGCGAAGCTGGCCGCGGCTTCTCGGTGGTGGCCACCGAAATCCGCCGCCTGGCCGACCAGACTTCGGTATCGACCTGGGACATCGAGCAGATGCTGAAGGAAATGCAGTCGGCCGTCTCGGCCAGCGTGATGGGCATGGACAAATTCTCGGAAGAGATCCGCCGCAGCGTGGGAGAGGTGCGTCAGGTCACCGACCAGCTGTCGGGCGTGATGGACCAGGTGCAGAAGCTGGCGCCGCAGTTCGACGCCGTGCTGCAGGGCATGCAGGCGCAAGCCGTCGGCGCGCAGCAGATCAGCGAGACCATGATGCAGCTTAACGATGCCACGCAACAGACTGTCGAGTCGCTGAAAGCCACCAGCGAAGCGGTGCACCAGCTGCAGTATGCCGCGGGCGACCTGCAATCGAGCGTATCCACCTTCGCGGTCAACGCATGAAAGCTCTGATCTTCCACATTGGCCCCGACCGCTATGGCTTGCCCTTGCGGCAGGTGCAGCGCGTGCTGCCCCTGCTGGAACTGAAGGGCATTCCGCTGGCGCCGGACAGTGTGGCGGGCTTGTTGAACCTGCACGGCGAGCCGATGCCGGTGATCGACCTGTCGCGCATCAGCGGCAGTGCGCCGTCACGGCAGCATTTTGACACGCGCATCGTGGTGGCCGATTACACGGCGCCCGATGGCACGGTGCATGCGCTGGGCCTGATGGCGGAGCGGGTGCAGGGCGTGCAGGATGTCTCGAGGCAGGACCTGGCGCCGAGCGGGGTTCGGGCCGCCCCCTTCCTGGGACAGGTTGCAGCCGATGCGAAAGGTATCGTGCAGCTGGTCGAGGTCAACGAACTGCTGCCGGCCGAGTTGCGGGCGCGCCTGTTCCCGGTGGAGGCTGAAGCAGGATGAATGTGCTCGCCGCACTGCGCAACCTGACCGGCATGAACCTGTCCCGCAGCACGGTCGAACAGGCAGTGAAGCGGCGCATGGAGGCGACTGGCGAATCGGTGCGCGAGGCTTACGCCGACAGGCTTGACGAGGCGGAGCTGCGCGAACTGGTGGAGCTGGTCGTGGTGCCGGAGTCCTGGCTGTTCCGCGACCCGCAAGCGTTTGCGGCGGCTGTGGCGTTTGTGCGGCAGCGGCTCGCCGGGGGCGCCAGGATCGTGCGCATCCTGTCCGTGCCCTGCGCCGGCGGCGAAGAGCCCTACTCCATGGCGATGGCCCTGTGCGACGCAGGCATCACGCCGCAATCATTCGCAATCGATGCGGTGGATATCAGCGCAGCCTGCATTGCCCGGGCCGAAGCTGGCGTGTTCGGGCGCAACGCATTTCGCGGGCGGGAACTGTCGTTCCGCGACCGCTACTTCACCTGGTCCGGCGACGACGAGCTGTATCGCATCAACGACGCGCTGCGGGCGCGCATCCGTTTTGGCCAGGGCAGCATCCTGGAGGGCCAGCTTGGCACAGCGCAGCAGTATGACGTGATCTTTTGCCGCAACCTGCTGATTTATTTCGACGAGCCGACCACTGCCGCCGCCATCGAACGCCTGTCCCAACACCTGGCCAATGACGGCTTGATCCTGGCGGGCTACGCGGAGGTGCCTTCCTTCGTCCGCCACGGCTTTTCGCCGGTGCCGCACCGCCAGGCTTTCGCCCTGCGCAAGGACATCAAGCGCGCTGGAGCTCCAGCGCGCGCGGCCCTGCCCTCCAGCGCCGCCCCCGCGCGACGCCCCGCCCCCGCGCCGGGCCAAGCACTTGCATCGGCCGCTGCCACACGCTCGCGCCCCGGCGTTGCGCGTTCCACCGGCACGCCACGTGGGCCCGATGCCAGCCGTCCAGGCGCCAGCGCGGCCGCCACGCCGCCGCTGGTGGCCGCCGGCGACGAATCCCTGCTCGCGCACGCACGCAAGCTGGCCGACGCCGGCAAGCTGCTGGAGGCCGATTCCGCCTGCCGCGAGTTCCTCGCCCAGCAGCCCGAATCGGCCGAGGCATACTTCATCCTCGGCCTGCTGGCCGAAACTGCCGCCAAGCCAGCCGATGCCGCAGCCCATTTGAAACGCTGCCTTTACCTGCAGCCAGACCATTACGAAGCCCTGTGCCACCTGGCCCTGCTGCAGGAGCAAGGCGGCAACCGCAGCGCCGCCGCCACGCTCAAAGCGCGCGCTGCGCGCGCGTTCCAGCGCCAGCAGCCACAGTGATAGCCGACGAGAACAATGACTGATCAAACCCGAGACCTGGACGCCTGCTGGAACCGCATCGGCGTCGCCGGCGACCATAGCTGCGAGATCCTCGACAAGGCCGTCCACTGCCGCAATTGCGAGGTGTATGCCAGCGCCGCAGTGCGCAACCTGCAGCGCCTCGTCGATCCCGGCTACCTGCGCCAATGGGCTGAACACTTCCGCACCCCAGCGGACGTGGGCGCGCGCCACGACAGCTCCATAGTCGCGTTTCGCATCGGCCGCGAGTGGCTTGCCCTGCCGACCAGCATGTTCCAGCAGATCGCACCGAAAGCCATCCCGCACCGCCTGCCGCATCGCAACGCCCGCGGCTTGCGCGGCGTGGTGAATGCCGGCGGCAAGCTGTATCCCTGCATCTCGCTGGCCGACCTGCTGGGCATCGACGAAGCCGGCGGCGAGGCCAGCACCGGCCGCCACACCTTCGCCCGCATGCTGCTGGTGCAATGGGAGGGCCAGGCCTACGCCCTGCCGGTGGCCGAACTGCACGGCATCATCCGCTATGCCGCCAGCGCCCTGAAACCGCCGGCCGCTACGATCAACAAGGGCATCGAACGCTACCTGGCCGGCGTGCTGCCGCATGACGGCATGCAGGTCGGCTGCCTTGACGAGAGCCTGCTCGGCTACCAACTGGCGAGGACCCTGCGATGAGCGACAAGAAGGATGACCTGAGCCAGTTTTCCATGCTGGACCTGTTCCGCATGGAGGCGGACGGCCAGACCCAGATCCTGACCGATGGCCTGCTGGCCTTCGAGCGCCGCAACGACCCGGCCGCCGTGGAATCCCTGATGCGCGCCGCGCACTCGATCAAGGGCGCCGCTTCCATCGTCGGGCTGGAGATGATCGTGCAGCTGGCGCACGGCATGGAGGACGCATTCATCGCAGCCCAAGCGGGCAAGCTGAATCTGACGCCGAACCGGGTCGACGCCCTGCTGGCGGCGGTCGACCTGATCGTGCAGTGCTCCCGCGTCAACGGCGACATGGATGCGTGGCTGGCGGCCAATAGCGCGCAAGTCAGCAAGACCATGAATGATGTGCAGGGCATCGCCTTCCTGCCGGAGCCGGTAGTGCTGCCGGCAGCCGTCGCAGAAAAGCCAGCGCCCGTGCCCGCGGCGGCCGCCAGCCCTGCCGCCGAAGCGCCCGCCGACGGTGCTGCGGAACAGCCCATCCCCGGCCGCAGCCTGCCGCCGATGAAAACCGCGCAGAACTTCGACCGCCTGCTCGCGCTGGCCAGCGAAGCGCGCATCAACGCCCATCAGTTGCATCCGCTGATCCAGGGCATGCAGCGCCACAAGCGCAACCAGGCCGCCCTGTTCGCGGTGCTGGAAGACATGATGGAAGACGCCGCGCGCACCAGCGACCCGGCGCTGAAGGAAAAAGCCCTGCTGGCGATCCAGAAAAGCCAGCCGCTCAAGCAGTTCATGCTGGAGCACATCACCGACATGGAAAACTACGAACGCCGCCTGCTGATGGGTTCCGAAAACATGGTCGATGAAGTGCTGTCCCTGCGCATGCGCCCGTTCCGCGACGGCATCCAGCATTTCCCGCGCATGGTGCGCGACCTGGCCCGCGGCCTGGGCAAGGACGTGGTGCTGCAGGTCGACGGCGAAGACACCCTGGTCGACCGCGACATCCTGCTGCGCGTCGAAAGCCCTTTGAACCACATGCTGCGCAACGCCGTCGACCATGGCATGGAAAGCCCGCAAGATCGGCTGGCAGCCGGCAAGCCAGCGACCGGCACCATTCTGATGGAAGCGCGCCATCGCGCCGGCATGCTCAATATCGAAATCAGCGACGACGGCCGCGGTGTCGACCCCGAAAAAATCCGCCTCACCGTCATCGAGCGCAAGATGGCGACCGAGCAGATGGTCGCCGCCATGTCGCATGCAGAGCTGCTGGAATTCCTGTTCCTGCCCGCCTTCAGCCTGAAAGGCGGCATTACCGAGATTTCCGGCCGCGGAGTCGGCCTGGACATCGTGCACGACACCATCCGCCAGCAAAACGGCACGGTGCGCATCGAATCCGAGCTGGGCAAGGGCTTCCGCACCTCGATCACCCTGCCGCTCACGCAATCGATCGTGCGCGCGCTGGTGGTGGACGTCAAAGGCGAGGCCTACGCCATCCCCATCGTCAAGGTGGAACGCGTGATCATGGTGCCGCAAGAGTCGGTCCATACGCTGGAAAACAAGCAGTTCTTCGAGCACGAAGGCGAGCATCTTGGCCTGGTGGCCGCGGCCCAGGTGCTGGAACTGGGCGATATGGAGCATGCGGAGGAAATGGCGGTGGTGGTGATCGGCGGCAGCACGCGCCGCTACGCCCTGGTGGTGGACAAGATCCGCGGCGAAGAAAGCCTTGCAGTTCAGGCGATTGACCCGATTTTCGGCAAGATGCGCGATATTTCCGCGGCGGCCCTGCTGGATGACGGCGAGCCGGTGCTGATCCTGGACGTGCCGGACCTGTTGCTATCCGTTGAAAAGCTGCTGGAAGAAGGCAGCCTGCACCAACTTACGCGCGCAGACCACAGCGGACGGCGTAGAATGAAACGCATTCTTGTCGTGGACGATTCGCTCACGGTGCGCGAGATGGAGCGTAAATTGCTCGTCGGGCGCGGTTTTGAAGTGGACATCGCGATCGACGGCATCGATGGCTGGAACGTGGTGCGCAGCGGCGACTACGACCTGGTGATCACCGACGTCGACATGCCGCGCATGGATGGCATCGAACTAGTCACCCTGATCAAAAAGGACCTGCACTTGCATAAGCTGCCCGTCATGATCGTCTCCTACAAGGACCGGCCGGAAGACCGCGCACGCGGCCTGGCTGCGGGGGCTGACTATTACCTGACCAAGGGCAGCTTCCACGACGAGACGCTGCTGGATGCGGTATCCGACCTGATAGGCGACGCTTACCGATGAGGATAGGGATTGCCAACGATGTTCCGATGGCGGCTGAAGCGCTGCGCCGCGTGGTCGCCAGCACGCAGGAACACCAGGTGGCATGGATCGCCCGCACCGGCCTGGAAGCAGTGCAAAAATGCGCCGCCGACCGCCCCGACCTGGTGCTAATGGACCTGAATATGCCCGAGCTGGACGGCGTCGAAGCCACGCGCCGCATCATGGAGGAAAGCCCGTGCGCCATCCTGGTGGTCACCGGCCGCCCGCAGGACAACGTGAACCAGGTGTTCCGGGCCTTGGGCGCCGGCGCGCTCGACGTGACAGCGACCCCGGTGCTGCAGGGGAAGGAAGGCGGCGACGCCGAGCTGCTGCACAAGATCAAGACCATGGACAAGTTGATCCGCCACAGCGGCGGCAACCAGTCCATGCCACCGCGCCGCCATGCGGCGGCGCAGGAGCCCCGCGACATGGCGCTCGACACCCTGGTGGCGATCGGTGCCTCGACCGGCGGACCGCTGGCGGTAGCGCGCATCCTCGCCGGCTGGACCCCGCCTGCCAATTGCGCCGTCGTCGTGGTTCAACATATCGACGAAAATTTTGCCGACCACTTTGCCAAGTGGCTGTCGGAGCAACTGGCAGTGCCGGTGCGTGCAATCGAAAACCGCACGCCCCTGCAGGGTGGTATTGTCATGGTCGCCAAAAGCAACGACCATCTTGTACTGGATGAAAAGTACCAGCTGGGTTACGATGCCAATCCGAAGGATTACGCATACCGGCCTTCGGTCGATGTGTTTTTTAACTGCGTGGCACAGCACTGGAAAGGCGACGCAGTCGGCGTACTGTTGACCGGCATGGGGCGCGATGGCGCCGAAGGCATGCAGGCACTGCGCCGCGCGGGCAAGCACACCATCGCCCAGGACCAAGCCAGCTGCGCGGTATATGGCATGCCGCGCGCCGCGATAGAATTGGATGCGGCGCAAACCATCCTGCCTCTCGATAAGATCGGCCCATTCCTGCGAAGCACGATCGGAGGCAAACTGATTTAAAGGAAAGCGATGCCTGACGTACTCACCTTGAACCTGGAAAACGAACCAAGCCTGACCCACTTCAAGGTACGCGTGCTGCTGGTTGACGACCAGTTGATCATTGCGGAAGCGGTGCGGCGCATGCTGGCCGACCAGGACGATATCGAATTCCACTTCATCACCGATGCGCGTGAAGCCATTTCCTGCGCCAACTCGCTGCAGCCGACAGTGATCCTGCAGGACCTGGTGATGCCTGAGGTGGACGGCTTTGAGCTGATCCGCCGCTTCCGCGCCGAGGAAATGCTGGCGCATGTGCCGATCATCGTGCTGTCGGCACGCGAAGATCCCAAGTTGAAAGCGCACGGCTTTGCTGTCGGCGCCAACGACTACCTGGTCAAGCTGCCCGACAAGCTGGAACTGCTGGCGCGCGTGCGCCACCACTCGAACGCCCATATCCACCGCCTGCAGCGCGACCAGGCCTTCCGTTTCCTGCGCGAGAGCCAGCAAAAACTGGCCGCGGCCAATGTGGAGCTGCAAAAGCTGGCGGCCCTCGACCCGCTGACCGGCATTTCCAACCGCCGCCGCTTCGACGAAACCCTGGTGCTGGAATGGCAGCGCGGCCAGCGCGACAAGACGCCTTTGTCGCTGCTGATGGTGGACGTCGACTGCTTCAAGCAATACAACGACAGCTACGGCCATCCGGCCGGCGACCTGGCGCTGAAGAAGGTGGCGGCCGTGATGACCGGGAACCTGAAGCGTCCGGCCGACCTGGTCACGCGCTATGGCGGCGAAGAATTTGCCATCATCCTGCCGGAGACCGACAACGAAGGCGCCCTGAACGTGGCCCAGGCCTGCCTGCGCCAGCTGGAAAAGCTGGAAATCGAAAACGCCAACGCCCTGCCCTACGGCGTGCTGACCATGTCGATCGGCGTCAAGACCATCGTGCCAAGCAAGCAGTCCTCATGGGATGTCCTGGTGGCAGCAGCCGACCGCGCCCTCTACGCCGCCAAGGCCGGCGGCCGCAACCGCGTCGTCAACGCCGATTAAATAAAAACTGGCTCCGGCTCGAGCGCTACGCCGTAGCGCGCGGCCACGTCCGCCTGGATGGCGGCGGCCAGTGCCTGCACTTCGGCGCCGGTGGCGCCGCCCTTATTGACCA
>DASWTB010000360.1:0-3229 GCA_036402315.1 Pseudoduganella sp.
CGGCAGGTTCTTCACGGCCTGGAAGCTGAACACGGTCACGTCGGCATCGTGGCCCACGTGGCGGCCCTTGTAGCGCGTGCCGGACATATGGGCGGCGTCGAGCACCAGCTTGATGCCCTTCTCCTTGCACAGCGCAACCACTTTGTCGTACTGGCCGACGTTGCCACCCAGGCCCACGAAGATCACAGCGCGGGTGCGGTCGGTGATGCGATCGGCGATGCTGTCCGGATCCAGGCACAGGGACTCATCGACATCAGCAAAAACCGGCGTCAGGCCGGAATACAAAATGGCGTGGTTTGTCGAAACGAAAGTCAGGGGCGTGGTGATGACCTCATCGCCGTCGGCCCAGCCGTACTTGGTCTTGAACAGTTCAAAGGCCAAGTGCAGGCCAACGGTATTCGAGCCGAGGAAGTGGGCGTGCGGCAGGCCCGTGTAGGACTTCCAGGCTTCTTCCATGGCGTTGGTCTTGAAACCCAGGCCAGTCCAGCCCTTCTCCAGGCATTCCTGGATTTCCTTCAGGCATTCCTGAACGCGAAAATTGGGTACAAACAGTTGGATCGCCATCTTTTTTCTCCCAGGGGAATTCGTGTGCAATTAGTTACGCAAACAACTCTGCGGCCGCAAGCGCAGGCGCATCCTCGTCCTTCTTCGACAGGCTCGGTGCACCCTCGAATGGCCACTTGATAGCCAGCGCCGGGTCATCCCAGCGCAGCGAACGTTCGAACTGAGGTGCGTAGTAATCCGTAGTCTTGTAAAGGAACTCGGCACTCTCCGAGAGCACAACAAAGCCGTGCGCAAACCCCTCGGGTATCCACAGCTGGCGCTTGTTCTCTGCCGAGAGCTCCACGCCCACCCATTTGCCGAAGTTCGGCGAACTGCGCCGGATATCCACGGCCACGTCAAACACCGTGCCGGCCACCACTCGCACCAGCTTGCCCTGCGGCTGCTGGATCTGGTAATGCAGGCCACGCAGCACATTCCGTGCGGAACGCGAATGGTTGTCCTGCACGAAATCCCGCTTCAGGCCGGTGGCATCCTCGAACTGCCGCGCATTGAAGCTTTCGAAAAAGAACCCTCGGTCATCGCCGAATACTTTTGGCTCGAGAATCAGAACCTCGGGCAGTGCGGTCTTGACAACGTTCATGCTCATGCAATCGACTCCTTCAGTACCTGCTGCAGGTACTGGCCATAACCATTCTTGGACAATTCAGACGCCACTTTCTGCATCATTTCCGCAGTGATCCAATGGCTGCGGAATGCAATCTCTTCCGGACACGCCACCATCAGGCCCTGGCGCTTCTGCAGCGTCGCGATGAACGTTGCTGCTTCCTGGAGCGAATCATGCGTGCCGGTATCCAGCCAAGCATATCCGCGGCCCATGATTTCCACGTCCAGCTGGCCGGCCTCGAGATAGCGCTTGTTGACATCGGTGATTTCCAGCTCGCCGCGCGCGGACGGGCGGATATCGGCGGCAAGATCGCAGACCTGGTTGTCGTAAAAGTACAGACCGGTAACCGCATAGTTCGAACGCGGCTCGCGGGGTTTTTCTTCCAGCGACAGCACACGGAAGTTCTCATCGAAGTCGACCACCCCGTACCGCTCCGGATCGTGCACGTGGTAGGCAAAGACCGTCGCACCGGTATCGCGCAAAGCGGCACGCTGCAGCTGCTTGGCCAGGTCGTGACCGTGGAAGATGTTGTCGCCCAGGATCAGCGTGGCAGGGTCATTCCCGACAAACGACTTGCCGATGATGAATGCCTGGGCCAGGCCGTCCGGAGACGGTTGCACCGCGTACTGCAGGTTCAGGCCCCACTGGCTGCCGTCACCGAGCATTTCGGTGAAGCGCGGCGTATCCTGCGGCGTGGAAATGACCAGGATGTCGCGGATACCGGCCAGCATCAGCGTGCAGAGCGGGTAATAGATCATCGGCTTGTCATAGACAGGCAGTAGCTGCTTCGAAACCGATCGGGTAATGGGGTACAGGCGGGTGCCAGAGCCACCAGCCAGAATGATGCCTTTGCGTTTCATTTTCTTTCCGAAATCCAGTTGGCGTCTGTCAGCGCAAATTTCGCGATATCGTAGAATTCGCGCAGTGTCCGATCAACATCCCGGCTCCATTGCGGAATGGCAATACCGAAGGCATTGCGCAGCCTGGAAGTATCGAGCCTGGAATTGGCCGGCCGCGGAGCCGGGCTACCATATTCCTTCGCACTGATCGCGTGCACGCGGTCGGGCGAGAGCGAAAGCGGCACCCCATTGTCGAGGAGATAGCGGACGATATGCCTCGCATACTCGCACCAATTGGTTTCACCTAGTGCCGTGAGATGGTAGATACCAGGCTCGAACTGCTGTTCCGCGCGGTTCAGGTACCGGGCGACAGCAAATGCCGTGATATCGGCTACCAGCGACGCCGGCGTAGGCGCGCCCCACTGGTCGGCTACGACATTCAGCGATTCCCGCACGGTTGCGGCGCGCACGATACTCTTGAGGAAATTGCCCCCATGCAGCCCATACACCCAGCTCGTGCGGAAAATCAGGTGGTTGTCCGTCGCCGCCTGCACCAGCCGCTCGCCGCCCAGCTTTGACTTGCCATATGCCGAAAGCGGATTCGGTGCGTCGGCTTCGACATATGCCCCCGCCTTCTCGCCGTCAAATACATAGTCGGTCGAATAGTGGACCACCAACGCACCCATCGCGGCCGCTTCCTCTGCAAGGACACCCGGCGCCAACACGTTGATGGCGTTTGCCAGGTCGGTTTCCTTCTCTGCGAGATCGACCGCGGTGTAGGCGCCGGCATTGACGATGATGTCAGGCCTCATACTACGGACCACCTGCCTGACACCCTCCAGGTTGGAAAGGTCGCATTGCCGGCGGTCCATTGCCACCACGTTGCCATGCAGCGACAGGCTTCGCGTCAGCTCAAATCCGAGCTGGCCATTGCAGCCCGTAAGGAGAATGGTAGGAAACAAGCTGTTGTCAAGCGGCATACTGTTTCGCCACCCAGTTCCGATACTCCCCGGACATCACATCCTGCACCCATGCCTGGTTGTCCAGGTACCACTGCACCGTCTTGCGCAGGCCGGACTCAAACGTCTCCGCCGGCTTCCAGCCAAGCTCGCGCTCCAGCTTGCGGGCATCGATCGCGTAACGGCGATCGTGGCCAGGACGGTCCTTCACGAAGGTGATCTGACCGCGGTACGAGCCAGTTGCCTTGGGCGACAGTTCGTCC
>DASWTB010000361.1:0-8442 GCA_036402315.1 Pseudoduganella sp.
CTTCGATTACCGCGGCAGCGACATGCGCAGCTTCGACGTGCTGGGCCGCACCTGGCACATCCGCAGCGACGACCTGCCGCGCCCTTTCCTGGCCGACCACCTGGGCTCCCTGTGCACCCTGCTCGGCGGCCTGCTGTTCAGCGCCTTGGCGGCAGCCTTCGTGCACACGCTGGTGCAGCGCTCGCGCCGCGTGCAACTGCTGGTCGACGCGCGCACCGCCGACCTGCAGCGCTCCAACCAGCGCCTGGCGGAAGACGTGGCAGCGCGCAAGCGCACCGAACGCGCCCTGCAGGAATCGGAGCACCGTTTCCGCCGCCTGCTGGCCCTGTCCTCCGACTGGTACTGGGAACAGGATACGCAGTTCCGCTTCACCCACATCACGGGCGGCTTCTTCGAAAAGGGCCACGTGGCGAAGGAAAACTTCCTGGGCCGCACGCGCTGGGAATGCACGCCGGACCTGTACACCAGCAGCGCCGGCCGCGACCACATCGAACGGGTGCAGGCGCGCCTGCCGTTCTCCAATTTCGAGTACGCCATTGTCGGCCATGACGGCGTGACGCGCTGGTTCAACACCAGCGGCGAGCCGGTGTACGACGCACAGGGCGAATTCAAGGGCTACCGCGGCACCGGCAGCGAGATCACCGAGCGCAAGGAAGCCGAGCAGCGCATCCAGCACATCGCCCACCACGACGTGCTGACCGGCCTGCCCAACCGGGTGCTGCTGCAGGACCGCCTGCAGCAAGCCATCGCCTACGCCAACCGCAGCGGCCTGCCGATGTGGGTGGTGCTGATCGACCTGGACCGCTTCAAGTTCGTCAACGACAGCCTTGGCCACAAGGCCGGTGACCAGCTGCTGCAGACGGTGGCGACCCGCCTGCAATCGAGCGTGCGCGAAAGCGATACCGTGGCGCGCCTGTCCGGCGACGAATTCGTGGCGATCCTGAGCCAGTACCCGGACGAGCAGCTGTCGCCCGCCATCATCGAACGCGTGATGAAGGCGCTGGCGCAGCCGGTGCTTTTGGAAGGCAAGGAGTTCTTCGTCACCTGCTCGATTGGCGTGGCGGTTTACGATGCCGACGGCACCCCGGCGCAGCACCTGATCGAACACGCCGACATCGCCATGTACTCGGCCAAGAAGCTGGGCCGCAACACCTTCCAGTTCTACCAGCCGGCCATGAACGACGAGGCGCAGGAACGGCTGCGCATCGAGAGCGCACTGCGCAACGCGCTGGAGCGCGACGAATTCGTGCTGCATTACCAGCCGCAGGTCGACCTGGCCACAGGCGCCATCGTCGGCATGGAAGCCCTGCTGCGCTGGCAGCATCCGGAGCTGGGCATGGTGCCGCCGGCGCGCTTCATCAGCCTGGCCGAGGAAACCGGCCTGATTGTGCCAATCGGCGCCTGGGTGCTGCGCACCGCCTGCCAGCAGGCGCGCGACCTGCGCGAAGCCGGCTTCAAGGATTTGCGCATGGCGGTCAACCTGTCGGCGCGCCAGTTCGCGCAGCCGGAGCTCGTGTCCACCATCGCCGCCGTGCTGGAAGAAACCGGCCTGCCGCCTTCCGCGCTGGAACTGGAACTGACCGAAAGCCTGTTCATGCACGATGTGGCGCAAGGCGTCAACCTGCTGCATGAACTGAAGGCGCTGGGCGTGGCGCTGTCGATCGACGATTTCGGCACCGGCTATTCAAGCCTGTCCTACCTGCGCAATTTCCCGATCGACGTGCTGAAGATCGACCGTTCCTTCGTCAACGACATCGCCACCGATGCCGACGATGCGGCCATCGTGGTATCGGTCATCGCGTTGGCGCACAACCTTGAGTTGCGCGTGATTGCGGAAGGGGTAGAATCTGAAGAGCAGCTTGAGTTCCTGCGCCGCCATGGCTGCGACGAGATCCAGGGTTTTTATTTCAGCCGTCCTGTCGACGCATCCGAGATGCGCCTGATGTTGCAGGAAGGCAAGCAACTAGCCAGCGCGGCGCCCCGCCGACTGCGAGCCTGAGGAGATAAGGAGAGTGGACATGAACAGCGTAGACCTGCATCGACAGCAAGTTCGCACCGACCACCGGACGCGCGACATCATCAACCAGGCCGTCGCCGCCCTGCCCGAAGTAGGCTTGCGGCGCGCCGCCGAATTCCTGTTCGCGATGGGCGTGCCGCAGCCGATTGCGCTGCGCACGCTGGTCTATCCAAACCACCGGCGCCCGGTCTAAGCAGCGTTCTCAGGCTTGTTTGGCCGCAGCCGCCACTTGCTGGCGCGCGGCCTTGCGCAGCTTCGCCTTTTCCCAGCGCGCGATCTGTTCCGGGGTTTGCGGCACCAGCGGCGGCACCGCCTGCGGCTTGCGGTCCTGGCTCACCGCCACCATCGTGAAGTAGCAGCTGTTCGCATGGCGCACCAGGCGTTTCTGAATATCCTCCGCCACCACGCGGATGCCCACTTCCATCGAACTGGTGCCGGTGTAGTTGACCGATGCCAGGAAGGTCACCAGTTCGCCCACGTGGATGGGCTGCAGGAACATCACCTGGTCCACCGACAGCGTCACCACGTAGCTGCCCGAATAGCGGCTGGCACAGGCGTAAGCCACGCCGTCCAGCAGCTTGAGGATGGCGCCGCCGTGCACGTTCCCCGAGAAGTTCGCCATGTCGGGCGTCATCAAAACCGTCATCGACAGCTCGTGCGCCGACCAGTGCATCGTATTTTCCATCGCCATGCCAAGGTAGTTATAGATGGCTATATGCTACCCGATGGCGCCGCCTCGCGCTCGTCGGTATCGACGATGCAACCGCTCCATTTGCGTACATTGCCCAATTCATCGAACAGCGGCACGGCCAGTACACTGGCGCGGCGCCAGGTGCCGGCTTCGCCCAGCAGCCGGACTTCGGCCTCCATGCCGGCGCCGTTGCGCACGGCTTCACGCCACATGGCCTGTGCGCGCGCACGGTCGTCCGGATGGACGCAAGCCAGCCAATCCTCGCCATCGTCGCCGTCCTCGCCGCTGGCATCGGTTTCCCAGCATTCCTGGGCAAAGCCGCGCAGCAGCACGTGCAGGCGCGTCTCGCTCGCTTGCAGTGCCGCCTGGGCGCGGGCTCGCTCGAACTCCACTCCAATGCGGGCTGCTGTTTCCGCAAACAACGCCACCTCGGGTCGCGTCCACTGGCGTGCGGCATGCTGGCAGCCCAGGAAAAAGCCTAGCCACTGAGTGCCTTTACGGCACACGGACGACAGCAATGCACCGCGGCCGCCGGCCAGCCCGGCCATCCCGCCATCCATGGAGGGACCGGCGCGGGCCAGGTCTTCCTGGACCGCGACCTCGCCTTTGCTCCAGCGTTCCAGCACTGCCGCGCCGAGCGCAGCGACTTCGCCTTCGCCTTGCAGCGGCGCCGTACCGGACGCATGGCCGGGCAGCATGACGTAGCGCCCATCCCGGATTTCCCCGTAGGCCAGTTGCGGCAGTGCGAGCCGTTCGCCCAGCATGCGGCAACCCAGCTCCAGCAGTTGCTGCGGATCTTCCAGCGGCCGCAGGCAATCGCCCAGCCGCAGCAGGAATTCCTGGTCGCTGGCCAGTGCCGCCGCTTCGTCTTCGGCTACACGGCGCTGGCTGATGTCGAAAAAGGTCATCACGGCGCCGGCGATGGTTTCATCGCCGGTGCGGTAGGGACGCAGGCGCACGATGAAATGGCGGCCGTCGGTGCCATGCACCTCGCGTTCGATCTGCTGCAGCGTATCGAAGGTGCGCGCCACGTCGTCTTCCAGCTCCGGATAGTCCAGGCGGTGCGTGATGTCCAGTAGGTTGCGGCCGACGTCGCGCGGGATCAGGCTGAAAATGCTGGCAGCGCGCGGCGTGAAGCGCTTGATCACCAGGTCCTGCCCGACGAACACGGTGGCCAGGTCGACCGACGCGATCAGGTTATTCAGGTCGTCGTTGGCCTTGCCGGTATCTTCCAGCCGCGCCTTGATTTCGGCGTTGATGGTGGACAGTTCTTCGTTGTCCGATTGAAGCTGCTGGCAGCTGGTTTCCGCTGCGGCCAGCCGGTCGCGCATTTCCTCCATCGACGAAGGCATGGCCTGCTCCAGGCCGGGCACATGGCGCAAGGCCGGCACCTGTTTCAACGCTGCGGCGGTAGCTGCCGATGCGGCCGGCGCCATATACCGGGGTGGAGGCTTGCCTTGGACTATGTGCGCCTGATAAATGCGGCAGGTGCGGTCAACCTGGCCAAACAGCTCGGTCACGGTATCCGCAGTCTCGGCACTGCCAAGGAACAGGAAGCCGCCGCGCGCCAGGCCAAAGTGGAAGCGCTGCAGGACTAGCTGTTGCATGGACCGGTCCAGGTAAATCATGAGGTTGCGGCAGGTGACCAGGTCCAGGCCGGAAAACGGCGGGTCTCGCAGCAGGTTATGGCTGGCGAAGGTGATCAGGTCACGCAAATCCTGCCGCACGCGGAAATGGACGCCAGTCCGCACAAAGTAGCGTTCCAGCATCGCAGACGGCACTTCGTCCCGGATCGACTCAGGATACAGGCCCGCGCGCGCCACTCCCAGCGCCTGTTCATCAATATCGGAAGCAAAGATGTGGATCAGTGGAGGATCGGTCATGGTGCGCGCCATATCGGCCAGCAGCATCGCCAGCGAATACGCTTCCTGTCCGGTCGAACAGGCGGCCACCCAAACCCGCAGCTCGCCGTGCGCACGCGACTCCATCAAGGGTTTCAAGGCCACTTCACGCAGCCGCTCGAAGGCCCGGCGGTCGCGGAAAAAGCCGGTCACGCCGATCAGCAAGTCCTTCATCAGGCGCGATGCCTCATCGCCGTCGCGCGCCAGCAGAGTGCGGTAATCGGCCACTGAGCGCACGCCATGCAGGTGCAGGCGCCGCTCCAGCCGGCGCAGGATAGTGGGCCGCTTGTAGCGGCGGAAGTCATGGCCGGTGCGATCGTGCAGTATCTCAAGTACCTCCTGCACGGCTTTCGCCTCGTCTTCGCCCCCGTGCCCGGGCAACGTTTGCGCAGCAGCTTCACACAGTATCAACAGGCGCTGCGCGATCTCACTGGCAGGCAGGACGACGTCGGCCACGTTGGCATCGATGGCCGCCTGCGGCAAGGGGCCAAATTGCGCATCCTGCGGAAACTGGACAATCGCCGTGCCGCCCTGCTCGCGCAGCGCCGCCAGCCCGCCGCAACCGTCCTGCCCCATGCCCGACAGCAGGACGCCGACGCCCAGGTGGCGGTGCGACAGGGCCAGTGCATGGAAAAAGTAATCGATGGCGCCAAACGTGGTGCGGCCGGCGTTGGCTTCGTCCAGGAACAGGTAGCAGTCCTCGACCTTGAGCAAGGTGCCGGGCGCGATGATATACACGTGGTTGACCAGGATCTCGGTCGGATGCCGGGTGACCTGGACCACCGGCATGTTGCTGAAACGCCGCAACATCACGGCCGACTGGCTTGGCTGGTCAGGCGCCAGGTGCAGGATGATGACGATGGAAAAACCGGGGGTGGCCGGCAGGCCGGGCAGCAGGCGCTCCAATGCATCCAGGCCGCCCGCCGACGCACCGATGCCGACCAGCGGAAACTTCGCGCTTGGCACTAGCTGCTCTGCCTTTTCGGACGTGCCTGGCGGATTCATGTTCATCGACTCCTGCCCCATTCTAGCCCCAACTGGAAAATTAGCATTTTCACTATGGATCAAGTATTCTTCCGGCAACTTCTTTCATTGAAAGGAAACCCCATGAAGTTGAAAATCCTGGCAACGATGCTGGCCTATGCGGCCGCCTCGTATGCCCATGCCGCCCTGACGGCCGAGCAGGTCAAGACCTTCACACTCAATAACGGGATGAAGTTCATCGTGCTGGAAAGCTCGAGCATCCCGAATGCGACCATGTACACCTTCTTCAAGGTCGGATCGCGCAACGAAGCGCCGGGCACCACCGGCCTGTCGCACTTCTTCGAGCACATGATGTTCAACGGCTCGAAGCACTACGGGCCCAAGATGTTCGACCGCACCATGGAAGCCAATGGCGGCTCCAACAACGCCTACACCAACAGCGATGTGACGGTATACCAGGACTGGTTCCCTGCCTCTTCGCTGGAAACCATCTTCAAGCTGGAAGGCGACCGCATCGGCCACCTGTCGATCGATCCGAAGATGGTGGACAGCGAGCGCGGTGTCGTACTGTCCGAGCGCAGCACCGGCCTGGAAAACTCCAACGCGCAGATGCTGATCCAGGACCTGGACAGCGTCGCTTTCGTGGCCCACCCTTACGCGATTCCGACCATCGGCTGGGAATCGGACATCAAGGCCTGGACCCAGAAGGACCTGGAGAACTACTTCCGCACTTACTACGCGCCGAACAATGCAGTGTCGGTGATCGTTGGCGACGTCAAAGTGGAAAACGTGAAAAAGCTGGCCACCAAATACCTGGGCAGCATTCCGAAACGCGCCGCGCCGCCAGCCGTGCGCACCGTGGAGCCTGAACAGAAAGGCGAACGCCGCCTGTTCGTCGCCAAGCCCTCCGCCACCTCCGCCAACCTGATCGTGGCGTACAAGGTGCCGGAGCGTGCCTCCGCCGACACCTACGCACTGAACGTTCTGCAATCGGTGCTCACCGACGGCAAGACTTCGCGCCTGTACAAAGCCCTGGTGGAAACCCGGTTGGCAACCAGTGTTGGCGCCAACAGCAGCGACGGTTTCGACCCGGGCCTGCTGTACATCATGACCGTGGCCGCCGCCGGCGTGGAACCGGCCAGGATTGAAAAGGCCATGCTGGAAGCGATCGACAAGGTGGTCAAGGAAGGCGTGAGCGAAGAAGAACTGCAGAAGGTGAAGAACTCCCGCCTGCTGGGCATCTACCGCCAGCAGGAAACCATCAACGGCAAGGCGCAAATGCTGGGCAACTACGAAGTCTTCAACGGCGATTACAAAAAGGCATTCGACGCCCCTGCCGCCTACGAGAAGCTGACCGTGGCCGACATCCAGGCCGTCGCCGCCAAGTACCTGAAAAAATCGCAGCGCACCATCGGCGTGCTGGCCGCGAAGGAGGATTGATTCGTGAAAAAACTGATTTCCGTTGCGTTCACCGGCGCGATCGCAGCCTCTGCGCAAGGCGCCGAATTCAAGCTGCCGGCTTTTGAAACCGCCAGGCTGCCGAACGGCCTGACCGTCTACATGATGGAACGCCACGACGTGCCACTGGTCGCCGTGCGCGCCGTGATCAAGGCCGGCGCCGTCAACGACGGCAAGCAAGCCGGCCTGGCCAACCTGACCGGCGACGGCGTACTGCTCGGCTCCGCCAGGCATAGCAAGGCCGAGATCGACCAGGTCTTCGACTTCCGCGGCGCCGTGCTGGCCGGTGGCGGCAGCGTCGAACAATCGACCGTAGCAGCCAACTTCGCCCGCAAGGACACCGACACCCTGCTGCCGCTGTTCGCGGAACTGGTGCAGACGCCAAGCTTTGACGCTGCAGAACTGGACAAGCTGCGCGCGCGCAAAATCGATGGCCTGAAGCAGGCCAAGGAAAGCCCGCGCCTGGTAGTCGGCAACTATTACCGCGCCATGCTGTTCGGGAATGCGCCCTACGCCAACCCATCATCCGGCACCGTCAACAGCCTGACTGCACTGAAGCAGGACGACGTCAAAGCCTTCCACCAGCGCTACTTCCGCCCGGATAACGCAGCGCTGGTAGTGGTCGGCGATTTCGATCCAGCCGAAATGCGCAAGAAAGTGGAAGCCCTGTTCGGACAGTGGAAAGCCGAAGGCCCGGCACCGCAACGCGCCAATTACGGCACGGTGCAAGCCGACAAAGCGCGCGTGTGGGTGGTGAACAAATCCGACGCGATCGAAACGACCTTCCTGATTGGCGGACCTGGCATTGCGCGCAATGACCCGGACTATGTACCGCTGCAGGTGCTGAACACGGTACTCGGCGGCCGTTTCACCTCGTGGCTGAACGACGAACTGCGCGTGAACTCCGGCCTCACCTACGGCGCCAATTCCAGCTTCAACACGCTGTCGCAGACCGGCACGTTCTCGATCTCCAGCTTCACCGCGCTGCCGAAAACGGAAGCCGCGCTGGAGCTCGCGCTGAAGACCTACGACCGCCTGTGGAGCAAAGGCATTGACAAGGCCACGCTCGATTCGGCCAAGGCATATGTAAAAGGCCAGTTCCCGCCACGCTACGAGACCAGCGAACAACTGGCATCCCTGCTGGGCGACATGTATGCCAACGACGTCAACCGTAGCCAGATCGACAACTTCATGAAAGACGTCGACAGCCTGACGCCTGAACGCGCCAAGCAGCTGGTCGAAAAGCACTTCCCGCGCAAGAACCTGCAGATGGTGCTGGTCGGCAAAGCCGCCGAGATCGGCAAGATCGCCCCCAAATACGGCGAAGTCACCAACCTCGACATCACCGCCGACGGCTTCCAGCCATGATGAAAGTCGGGGTCAGCTCCGGC
>DASWTB010000362.1:0-2001 GCA_036402315.1 Pseudoduganella sp.
GCGGCAGTGGACTCGGCGCTTTTATCCTCCGGCAGCTCCGGCAGCTTTTCGACCAAAGTCTGTTTCTCGACCAGCACGGTGCGCTCGCCATCGTGGAACCAGTCGATCTTCTGCGCCTTGTTGGCATTGGCGACAGTCTCGCCTTCCGTGCCACGCATCAGGAAGGCGTGGCCTTTGTTCAGCGTGAAGAACTCGCCCAGCGACTCCAGGTATTCCGGGTGGGTGTACGACACCAGCCGCAGCGCCGGCCCTTCAAACGGCTGCATGATCTTCACCAGCGTATGCGTCGAGTTGCGCACGCCGAGGATGCGGCGCAGCGACAGCATCCATGCCAGGCGTGGCGCGAGCGCGTCGATCGTAATGAAGGCTACGTGGCCGTTCGCCAGCGCGGCCTCTGCCGCCGCGTGGTCTGGCGATGCATGCACGCCCAGTGCCTCGAATACTTCCGCGGTGGCGACACGGCCCACGTCATGTGCCACGCCATGCACCAGCACCGGCACGCCTTCGCGCGCCAGCAGCAGCGCCAGCAGCGCGGTCAGGTTCGCCATCTTGCGGGCGCCGTTATAACTCGGGATCACCACCGGCGCGAATTCACCGGCCGGTGCGCGCAGCTTGTCGAACGAGGCTTCGCACGCTTCCAGGAAGCCTTCCAGTTCGTCCACCGATTCACCCTTGATGCGCATCGACAGCAGGATGCCGCCCAGCTCCAGGTCCGATACGCGTCCGTCGAGAATCGCGCCCCACAATTCGCGCGCCTGCTCGCGGTCCATGCTGCGGGCGCCCTTCGCGCCCCGGCCGATCTCCTTGATGTAGGGAGCGGCGTGGAAAGGTTGTTTAGTCGTCATTCAGCCAGTTTACGGCATTTCGGCTACACTGTTAGATCCCCCAAGAAAATACACAGTGAAAAGCAGACTGATCATGATTGCCCAAAACCTTGAAAACATTAACGTTACCTCGTTCGCATCCATGCCTACCCCAGAGGAGCTGCATGCGAAATTGCCGCTGACCGACAAGGCGTCCGACACCGTTACCAAGGGCCGCGCCGACCTGCGCGCCATCCTGGAGCGCAAGGACAAGCGCCTGTTCGTCGTGGTGGGCCCTTGCTCCATCCATGACCCGGTCGCGGGCCTGGACTATGCACGCCGCCTGAAAGCGCTGCAGGAAGAAGTCAAGGACACCATGCTGCTGGTAATGCGCGTGTATTTCGAAAAGCCACGCACCACCACCGGCTGGAAGGGGTATATCAACGATCCATATATGGACGACTCGTTCCGGGTGGACGTCGGCATGGAAAAGGCGCGCCAGTTCCTGCTGGACGTGTGCGAACTGGGCCTGCCAACCGCCACCGAGGCGCTGGACCCGATTTCGCCGCAATACCTGGGCGACCTGATCGCCTGGACCGCCATCGGCGCCCGCACCACTGAATCGCAGACCCACCGCGAAATGTCGTCGGGCCTGTCGACGCCAGTCGGCTTCAAGAACGGTACGGACGGCGATATCGGCATCGCGATCAATGCAATCCTGTCGGCGGCCAATCCGCACGCCTTCCTGGGCATTAACAGCCAGGGTAATGTGTCTGTCGTGCGCACGCGGGGCAATCCGCATGGCCACGTGGTGCTGCGCGGGGGCGACGGCCGGCCTAACTATGATTCGGTATCGGTGGCGATCGCGGAACAATCGCTGCAGAAGGCCAAGCTGCCGGCCAATATCGTGATCGACTGCTCGCACGCCAACTCGTACAAGAAGCCGGAACTGCAGCCACTGGTGATGACCGATGTGGTCAACCAGATCGTGCATGGCAACCAGTCCATCGTGGGCGTGATGATCGAGTCGAACATCGTGGCGGGGAACCAGAAGATTCCGGCGGACCTGTCTGAGCTGAAATACGGCTGCTCGGTCACCGATGCCTGTATCGACTGGGATACCACGGTCCATATGCTGAAGGAAGCGGACCGCGAACTGCGCGCGCGCCCCTAAAACCAGTACCCCGGTGTCTGACCC
>DASWTB010000363.1:0-9616 GCA_036402315.1 Pseudoduganella sp.
CAAAATGCTGGAAGAAGACGCCGATCGCAAAGGCCTGGTCACCAAGCCGGTGACCGCCTCGACGCTGTACGATACCGTGCATGTGGTACTGGACAAGGCCGAGGTGCCGGAAGTGCAGGCGGACGCTGCTCCCGTCCAGCGCCTCAGCGGCCGCCTGCTGCTGGTGGAGGACAACGTCATGAACCAGCTGGTCGCGGTGGGCATCCTGGAACGTGCCGGCGCCAGCATCGACGTGGCAAACAATGGCGAGGAGGCGGTGCGCATGCTGCGTGACGCGCCCGACGCCTACCGCCTGGTCCTGATGGACGTGCAGATGCCGGTCATGGATGGCTATACGGCCACCCGCATCATCCGCCAGGAACTGGGCCTGAAGCTGCCGATCGTGGCGATGACCGCCGGCGTCATGGAATCCGAGCGCGCCGATTGCCTGGCGGCCGGGATGGATGACTTCATCCCCAAGCCGCTCGATATCGACGAGATGATGCAGACGCTGGAACGCTACCTGGCGCCTTAAACGCGCAGGATGCCGCGGAAACCGCGCGCCGCATAATACGACTCGGCGCCGTTGTGGTACAGGAAAACGTGGCCATAGCGGCGGTCGCAGAACAAGGCGCCGCCCAGCTTGCGGATATCGGCAGGCGTCTGCACCCAGCTGGACGTCTTGCAGTCGAACTCCCCCAGCGTTTGCAAATGGCGGTACTCGGCCTCGGTGAGCAGGCGGATGCCCATCTCCTTCGCCACTTCCAGCGCGCTGCCGGGTGGCTTGTTCTCCTTGCGTGCATCGAGCGCGGCCCGGTCGAAGCACAGGCTGCGGCGTCCCGCCGGGCTTTCCGGTGAACAATCGCAGAACACGACCTCGCCGGTCGATGGATCGCCCCCGACAACATCCGGCTCGCCTCCGGTGCGCTCCATTTTCTCGAGCACGCGCAGCTTATCGGCTTTCGCATTCAGCCGCGCGCGTACTGCGCTCCATTCCATCCCTTTGTGGCGGTCCAGGTTATTGAGGAACCGCTGTTCGAGAAGTTCAATCATGGCGCTTGCTCCAAGTGTCCATCCTAAGCAAATCAGAACGATTTTTTGCCCGGCATCAGGTCATGCGGGTGGCGCCAGCCCGGCAAATCGCTGATGCGCTCTTTCCAGGCTGCGAGGTTGGGGAATGCGCGCATGTCGATGCCGGTTTCCTCGGGCATGTAGACGTAGCCAAGCAGCGACAGGTCCGCAATGGTGAGGCGGTCGCCGACCAGGAATTTCTTGTCCGCCAAGTGCTTGTCGACGATGCGGTAGGCGCCAATCGCGCGATCGCGCAGGAACTGGGTGACCGGCGTCTCGCCGGTCTTCTGCAAGCCGACCATGAAGCGCAAGGTGGCGTAGTAGCTGGTGAACTTATGGTTGTCGAACAGGATCCAGCGCCAGATGTCGCGCTTTTCATCGTCGTTGCGGGCCCCGAACTGACCGGTCACCTCAGCCAGGTAGTCAAGGATCACGCCGGACTGGCTGATCTTCAGGCCCTTGTGTTCCAGCACCGGGATCTCGCCCATTTCATTGAGGTTGTCGCGCCAGCTCTCGGTACGCGTCTCGCCGCCGAAATAGTCCACCACCACAGGTTCCCAGTCGGCATTGGCCAGCGCCAGGAACAGGGCAACCTTGTACGAGTTGCCGGAAGCGGCAAAGCAGTGCAGTTTGAAATCCGCCATCTTGGTCCTTTCGAATTGGGTGTCGTCAGCCGGACAATACTAAATCAGTTTGCCGGCTCTTGCAGAGGCGCTACTTCACCAGGACTTTGGCGGTACGGCGCAGCCATGCTTCATGCAGGACAGTCCAGGTCACCCCGCCATCGGTGCTGGCATCCCACACATGGTGCACGCCACCGGGAATCGGCTTCCACACGGTGCGATGGAATTCCCGCTCACCCTTGTCGTTGATGAAGTAGCCGGTCATCAGCATGCGGTCGCCCTGCCAGCCGCCATCGATCGGGGCGAAGTTGCCGCGCGCACTGGCCCAGACGTGGCGCCACAGCTTGTGCTTGCGGTCATACATGCTAAGGCTTGTGCCGGCGCCGTTTGCCGCGCCATTGCCGCGCCACCATTCCTGCAGCACGCAGCCCTGCTCGATTTTCTCGATCAGCGTGTGGCCAAGCAGCTTGCCGTCGCGGTCGACGGCTTCCCAGTTGCCAACCCAGAAGTCGAACTGCTTGTATTCAGGCGCGCCGCAGGAGGCATTCTCCGCCCCGTGCGCAGAGGTGGCGAGCAGCATGGCGACAGCAATCAGGAGCTTGCGAATCATTTTCAATCCTTCGATGAGTGGTGGGATGGCGCCATTGTCACCACCGGCGCGCCTGGGCGACAGCCCTGGAATGAACAACGTGCTTTCAAGAATGAACAACGCGTTAAAATGCGGCGATGAGCAAATTCCTGACCAGCCGACTAGCCTGGAACGATTACCAGGTCAT
Organism: Pseudoduganella sp.; assembly: GCA_036402315.1. Classification (GTDB taxonomy): domain Bacteria; phylum Pseudomonadota; class Gammaproteobacteria; order Burkholderiales; family Burkholderiaceae_D; genus Rugamonas. Next base: position 2,450 of record DASWTB010000363.1, read on the forward strand.
TCTTGCCGTTGCGCGCCACGGTTCCCTGTCCAAAGCCGCCGAGGCATTGGGCTCCAGCCATCCAACGTTTTTCCGCCGCATTCGCGATATCGAGGCAGGCCTCGGCGCCACCTTGTTTGAACGCAGCCGCCAGGGATACCTGCCAACTGCCGCCGCGACGGAGCTACTGGCGCTGGCGGAGGAATTCGACCGGCGCCTGCGCGACCTGGAGCGGGATGCCGAACTGAGTGCCGCCGGCCGCCTGACGCTGGCCACGACCGAAGTACTGATGCCCCGCATCGTGCCGACGCTGCTGGCGCGCAGCCGGAACGAACTGCCCGGTATCACGATCAACCTGCAAATCGGCGAAGGCCTGGCCAACGTGCGCCAACGTGAAGCGGATATCGCCCTGCGGTCCGGCGGCGAACCGGATGGAGACTTGATTGGCCGCGCCATCTGCAATATCGAGGTGGCGGTTTACGCCCCGGCAGGCTGGCCCAATGTATCCGAAGAAAATCTGCGCGAGCAGGCCTGGATCACGGTCGATGAATCCCTGGGACACCTGGCATCATCGAAATGGCTTGAAGCGGAAGGCCTCATGCGGCGCGCGGTGGTGCGCTGCTCCAGCACCCTGGCGGTGTGCAGGTTGCTGGAGGAAGGGCTGGGCGTGGGCATTTTGCCTTGCCACCTGGGCGACGCCAACCCGCGCCTGCGCCGCGTTTCCCCGCTGCTGACGGACTTCCGTTCGCAACTGTGGCTGCTCACGCCACGCCAACTGCGTGGCGTGCCGAAAGTGTCGGCAACGGTCGAATGCCTGACCGGTGCACTGCGCGAGATGAAAGACCTGTTCGAAGGACGAAGCGCTTAGTTCAGGTAACTGCTGCGCGCCTTGCGCTCCTTGCGGAACAGCCAGGGCTCGAGCGGATCGCGCTCCGCCCACAAGCCGACCCGGGAATTGCGCGCCGCAGCTTCGACTGCCGGCAGTGACGGATCGTGGTTGTACTGGGGATAGACCCAGGCCATGCCCTTGCGAACCTGCGCCACGTTGGCGTTGACGTCGCCGCAATGGACAACGGCCACCGTGCGTCCGTAGCGGTCTTGTTTGCCCGAATCGAGCCTGGCATCTCGGCCAAAGCAAAGATCCGACAGCGACTGTTTGGAGCGTGCCCCAAAGGGCTGCTTTTTTTCCGGCGCATCGATATTCGCAAGGCGAACCTTAACTGGACGGCCCCTGCTCAGCACAGTCAGCGTATCGCCATCGGAAACGCCAATGACCGTGTCTGCGTAAGATTGACTGCAAATCAGTGCAAAGATCAGTACAAGCTTCTTAATTTCCCTACTCCACTTGTTTGGAAGGCCGCATTGTATCGCTCCAATGCGGCTTCCGCAGCAAGCGTGCTTACTCTACCCAGCTGAAGCCATCGCGCGCCAGCAGCGCGAACGATTCGGACGGTCCCCAGGTGCCGGCCGCATAGGGATTCGGCTTTTCAGCCAGGGCGCTCCAGCCGTTGATGATCGGATCGGCCCATTCCCAGGCCGCTTCCAGTTCGTCGCGACGCATGAAGTGGGTCAGGCGGCCACGCACCACATCGATCAACAGGCGCTCGTATGCCTCAGCCCTGCGCTGCGAGAACGCCGACTGCAGGTCCAGGTTCAGCGCCACCTGCTGCATCTGCATGCCGCTGCCTGGCTGCTTCGCCATCAGCTGCAGCTTGATCGCCTCTTCCGGCTGCAACTCGATCACCAGCCGGTTGGCCACGCCGCCCGGAGTTTCAGGGAACAGCGGGAACGGCGGATTTGCGAACTCGATCACAATCTTGGACGAACGGCGCGCCATGCGCTTGCCGGTGCGCAGGTAGAACGGCACCTTGGACCAGCGCCAGGTGTCGACGTAGGCGCGCATCGCCACGAAGGTTTCGGTGCTGCTGCCCTCAGGCACATTGCGCTCCTCCAGGTAGCCGGGCACTTCCTGGTTGCCGCTCACGCCGCGCACGTACTGGCCACGCACGGTGTCGCGCGCGATGGAGGCGAGACTGAAGCGGCGCAGCGAGCGCAGGACCTTGAGCTTCTCGTCACGCACAGCATCCGGCGCCAACGAGGCAGGCGGTTCCATCGCAACGATGCACAGCAATTGCAGCAAATGGTTCTGCACCATGTCGCGCATGGCGCCGGTGCTGTCGTAGAAACCAGCGCGGCTGCCTACGCCCACCTCTTCGGCGACCGTGATCTGCACGCTGGTGATGTTCGGCGCGCGCCACAGCGGCTCCAGGATCGAGTTGCCAAAGCGCAGCACCATCAGGTTTTGCACGGTTTCCTTGCCCAGGTAATGGTCGATACGGTAGATTTGCGATTCCTCGAAATGCTTGCCGACCGCTTCATTGATCTCCACCGCGGAGGGCAAGTCGCGACCGAGCGGTTTCTCGAGCACGACGCGGGCATTGCGGTCGACCAGACCAGCTTCGGCCAGCTTGTCGCAGATAGTCGTGAACAGGGACGGCGCGGTGGCCAGGTAGAACACCCGCTCGGCGCCTTGGCGCGACACCTTCGCCAGCGGCATCATCCCATCTTTTTCCACGTCGATGCGCACAAACTCCAGCAACTGCAGGAAACTGCGCCAGGCTTCGTCCGTAAAGTTTTCCGCGCTGATGAACGGACGCGAATGCTCTTCGACAAAGGCCAGGTATGCCGTGCGGTCGTATTCCTGGCGGCCGGTCGAAATGATGCGGGTGCCGGGCGGCAGGTTGCCGTGCAGGTGCGCCATGTACAGCGCCGGCAGCAGCTTGCGCATGGCGAGGTCGCCCACGCCGCCAAAGATGATCATGTCGAGGGGCAGGCTGGAGTCGAATTGGGGAGTAGTGGTCATGTCGAGGCTCAAAAGCGTTTGCGGAAGCGGGTCAGAATGACAATAATACCCAAACTCTCGCAAGATGGCAGAGCGACGATAAAGGAGCAAGTTTGCCTGGACTTTTACGAACGGCGATTGGGGGCGTTTTGTTCTTCTCAGCCCTCCCCGCCTGGGCAGGCGGGGTGCTGTGCGAACCTCCCTACAATTTTGGCCTGAAGAACGGACCGGATACGGTGCTCTGCGAGATTCAGGCGACCGCTAAGCGCTTCCTCGACCAGCATAACGCCAAAAACAAGACCGACTGGGAGCCTTTCGGCCCCGACTACCGGATTTGGGTGCCGCCCTGCCAGGTTCCATTGCGTGCGACATGGACTGCCGCTGACGGCGAGAAGCGCGTGCTCGTTACGTGCAAGCGCACCGCGCCATCCGAAGTTGAACGCAAGTGGGCGATCTCAGTGGATGTCGTTGGCAAAAGCCTGCAGCAAAACCACTTCATCCGGGAAGCGGCCAGAAAATTCATTCACCGCGAGAACGCGAAGCACAAATCGCACTGGCTGGCATGGAATCCGTCAGAGCCGCCCATGGTTCCCAAATGTGCCGTGCCGCTATCGGTCCGGTGGCATGCAAAGAATTCCAGGGGTGATGTGGATGTCATCTGCCGCAAGGCCGTTGAAACAGCATGGGGCAAGTCGAGCTGGCGGGTAAGAATGCCTGTTGTCTAGCGCGGCTAAAAAGAGGAAGCCGCTCCCGCCCGCCCTTATTTGACATTATCGTCATTATGACGATAATTCAGTTAGCGCGACCATGATGAGATTGGGCTGATTATGCGTACTTCAGCTATGGCATACTCTCCCCCTGGCAAATGAACGACAGTTTATGAACGGCTTACCGACTGAAAACCACCGAACCCGTGTTGCTGCCGAACGGCGCGAGCGAACGCGCGCTCGCCTCCTTCAAGGCGCGCTGCAGGTATTTTCCGAAAAAGGGCCGGGAGCGGCAGTAATCGACGACGTGATTGCCTTGGCCGGCATGTCGCGCGGCTCGTTCTACAATTATTTCCGTACCAATGAGGAATTGCTGCAAGCGGTTTCCACAGAAATTGGTAATGAACTTCTACGCATTATTGACCCCGTGGTGCAGCAACGCGATGATACGGTTGCCCGTATGGCCTGCGGCACCAGGCTGTTGCTGCATACCGCTCGTAAGTACCCTTTACTGGGAGCATTTCTCGCACGATTGGCTTGGCCGGCAGCAGCGCCGCACCTCCAGGGCATTCAGTTTCTGGGACGCGACCTGCAAGCCGGGATAGAGCAAGGAAAGTTTGACTGCGAAATCCGGATTGGCATCGACCTGGTAATGGGTACCATGTTCAGTGCGGCGAGCTCGCTGGCTTATGATCCGCTTCCGGACGCGTATCCGGAAGCGATGGTAAAAGCGTTACTCAAAGGATTAGGAGTCAAGGAGCAGGCTGCGGCCAAGGCAGTCGCTGCTCCCCTCCCCGACGTGACGCTCGAAGAAGACTCGATCCTGTTAGGCGCTCTTGTCAGAAAAACTTGATCAGGCGGGCCTGGAAGAAGTCACCGTGTTTCGCATAACGCGAAGATACCGTCCGCATATACTGCACGGTGAACGGGACATTCAGGCCGGGCACCAGGGTGGTAAAGAATGCCCCAGCGTTAGTTGAGCGGAAACGGCTGGCACCCCATACGTTGTTGCGGTCATCCTGGTATTGCTGCGCATGGATTGCATGCACACCCATCACCCCGATCGCCGTCTTGTACGCAGCCGCGAGTTCCAGCCCTGCCCAATTGCCGCTACGTAGTTCGTTATCGCTATTGCGCGTGTTCAGCCCGAGGGTGAACTTGGCAGCCAGGCCAATTTCCGGCCTTGGCAGGTAAGCGGCCTGGATGGCCGGGCGGAACGTATAGAAGTTGCCGGTTCCGATATCGGGGCCCGGGTTGGAACTGTACTTGCCGGTCGGGAGAATAAGCGACGCGCCGCCTACGACGCGAAGTTTGCTGTCGGCATACAACCAGCCGCCCTGCAATTCCGTATCACCAAAACCCTTTACGCTCCCGGTTTCGGCCGAGCCTTGCGCGGCAATCCCGGCCTGGTACTGGCTTGAGAACTGTGCTGCAACCGCAGCCTGCGTCGCGGTAGGTATCACTGGACTCCATTGCAGACTTGGCGTTGCCCCGTTAGCCACGATGGTCTGCTGTTTATGGCCGAATGGGATATTGATGCCAAATGCAAGGCGGCCACCGCCATATTGATCCGTTGTCACGTACCCGATCCCGAAATTAACCAGGTCCATAGGTCCAGTCGCGTCAAGAGTCACGACGTTTTCAGAATAGGTCGGATAAAGTGCTGCCGGAAGAGGCCCTGGCAAAGGCACCGCCCCAGCCGGCACTGTACGGGTGATGTTTCGCCCATCCCCACCAGTCACCTTGTCTATGCGCACTGCAGTTGCTGCCGCGCCAAAAGCCCATCCCGTCTGGTTGGGCGGTGCGAAGATCTCACCGCCCAGGGAGCCTGTCAGGTTATAGCGGATTTCAAAACCTTCTGCCGCCTGTGCCGGAGCGTTCGCCAAGGCCATCGCGCCGGCAAGCACCGCTGTCTTTACTTCCCACTGCTTCATTGCGTCTCCTTTATTTAATATAAGTCAGGTTGGTGTGCAGGTTTCAAGCTTGAGTTCATGCAGGGGCATCGACTGCAACACGCCGAGCGTACGCAACAGGATTTGCTGCACTTCCGCTACCGGGCCGTCGTGAAGGATGGTGCGGTCGGGCCGAACCACGGCAACCCAGCCAACCGGCGCCACTCCTGGGACCAACACATCGGTCATCTCCTCCCAGATATGCGGCCCGGCCAGGTGGGTGCCACGCGGATGCAGTTGGACGACGCGACCGCCAACGCGCTGCCATTCGGCCTGCCAGCGTGCATCGAGGTAGCGCGATGGATCACATCCGAAGGCGAGCAGCGTCAGTTCCTGGCCCAGCATGTTGTCGCTTGGCTGTACCCTTCCATCGATCCCCTGGCGTACCAGGCCTTGCGGCAGCAAGCCGCCGCGCAGCAGGCGCGAGCCGGACTTACCACGCATGAAGAGCCCTCGCTTGAAGCGATTGATTGGCTTGATCTTCAAGTCCTCGAACAATGGCCGGGTCAATGGAAACGCCCGCAACAAGCTCACAAATCCATGCACAGCCGTCGCGACAAGGCGGTTGCGTGGCATGACCAGCTTGCCCATCATCAGCGCGAGGTTGATGATCGAGCGCGCGTGCGGGCGGCGCTCACAGTCGTAGCTGTCGAGGATATTGGAAGAGGCGCGTTCCTTGCAGACCCAGGCAAGCTTCCACGAGAGGTTGGCTACATCACGCAATCCGGCCACCAGGCCCTGTCCGACAAACGGTGGCGTGATATGCGCCGCATCGCCGACAAGGAACACGTTACCTTTGGAGAACCTGTTCACAATGCGAGCATGGAAGCGGTAGACTGCCGTCCTTTCGATCGAAATTTGCTCGGGCTTGCACCAAGGCGCCAGTAATTCCCTCAATTTTTCCGGCGACTCCATCTCTTCGCGGGTTTCGCCTGGTTGCAGCATGAATTCCCAGCGCTGGCGGTTTCCCGGGGCAACCATGTGCGGCGTTGGGCGGCGCGGATCGCATATGAATTCAACGTGGTCGATCGGATTCGGCACGTCTTGTGCGTCAACCACCAGCCAGTCCTGGGTAAAGGTTCGCCCGTCGAATTCCATACCCATATGGCGGCGCACGAAAGAATTGGCACCGTCGGCGCCTGCCAGGAAGCGAGCGCGCACGACTTCGCGCTCACCGCTGGCGTTGCGGATTTCGGCCGTAATGCCTTGCGGCCCATCGCTAAAGCCGAGCAATTCTGCCCCTAGCGTGACCTGCACTTTGGGGTAGGCAGCCAAACGCTCGCGCAATACTTTCTCCAACTCCGGCTGATAGAAAGTCACGAGCCGCGGATGACCATCGAGCACGCCTGCTGTATTGGCACGTGCATAATCGCCGAAAACTGGAGAACGCATCTGCACCTGCGAAATTGGATGCGTAGCGAAAGCGCCATCTTCCAGTCCTGCCATTTGCAAGATGCGCAGCGCCTCGTTGTCGAGCGCAATCGCTCGCGGCGCCTTGAATATTTCCTGCGACTTTTCAATTACCCGCGTGCGCACGCCAAAGCGGCCCAGCATATTGGCGGCGGCAGCGCCTACCGGCCCGAGGCCGACCAGCAAAACATCCACCGCTTCGGGAGTTTCAGGTTCCATGATTTGATCCGTAGTAGTTAAACGCTCAAACTGCCAGCTCAACCGGTATGGCAAAGCA
>DASWTB010000364.1:0-12144 GCA_036402315.1 Pseudoduganella sp.
CGGTCTTCGCCGGGCATGCTCCAGTCGGCGAGTATCACGTCATAGGGCAGGCCGCGCTGGGCGGCGAGGGCCAGCATCCTTTCCGCCTCAGCGCCGGAGGCGGCCACGTCGACGCCCCAGCCCCAGGCTTGCAGCGTTTTCGACAGGTAGACGCGGCTGGTGAAATGGTCGTCCAGCACCAGCACACGCAAGGGCCGCGCGCCTGCGGCGCCTGGTGGCTGCTGTTGTCCGGCCGGTACGGTGCCGAAGGGCAGGGTGACCGTAAAGGTGCTGCCTTCGCCGGGGCGGCTGTTGAGGTCAATGCTGCCGCCTTGCAGTTCGACCAGGCGCTGGCAGATCACCAGTCCAAGCCCGGTGCCGCCAAACTTGCGCGTGACGGATTCGTCGGCCTGGGCAAAGGGAGCGAACAGGTTCGCCTTCTGTTCCTCCGAGATGCCGATGCCGGTATCGCGCACGATGAAGCGCATGACCGAGCGCTGCTCGTCGCACTGCGCGCATTCGACCTTGAGGCTGACTTCCCCCTTGCTGGTAAACTTGATGGCATTGCTGGTGAGGTTGACCAGCACCTGCTGCAGGCGCAGCGGATCGCCAAGCAGCATGCGCGGAACGTCCGGCTCCACGCCGATGGCCAGTTCCAGTTCCTTCTCGCCCGCATTCACGCTCATGATGGTCGATACCGCGTGCAGTACCGCATCCAGTTCGAAGCGGGTGGTGTTGAGCTGGATCTTGCCTGCTTCAATCTTGGAAAAATCGAGGATGTCGTTCAGCAGTGCCAGCAGCGACTGGCCCGAGGTGCGCAGCATGGTCAGGTAGCGCCGCTGCTCCAGCGACAGCGGGGTGGTAGTCATCAGGTGCGCCATCCCCAGCACGGCGTTCATCGGCGTGCGCAATTCGTGGCTCATATTGGCGAGGAAGGAGCTCTTGGCTGCATTTGCCGCTTGCGCTTCCTTGACCGCCTCGCGCAGCGCAGCCTGCGACTTCTTCAACTCGGTCACATCGCGCAGCACGCCAACGAAGCGGTATTTGCCTTCGTCGCGGATGGCGCTGATGGTCAGTTCGACGGTGAACTGGGTGCCATCCTTGCGCAGGGCCGGCAGTTCGACTGCGCCTTTGCCGATCACGTGTGGCTCTCCGCCGGCGAGGAAGCGCTGCATGCCCTGGCGGTGTGTCTCGCGCATGGATTCGGGCATCAGCACCTGGATCCCGGAGCCGATCACTTCCTCGGCGGAGTAACCGAAGATTTCGCTGGCTGCGCGGTTAAAGGTTTCGATCTGGCCTTCTTCGTTGATCGTGATGATGCCTTCGCCCACGCTCTCGACGACTGTGCTGACGCGCACGTTGGCGTCTTCGAGCTGGTCGGTGCGCTCATGGATCAAGCCTTCAAGCTGGCGGATTTTGCCGCTGATGAACCAGGCCAGCCCAAAACCCGCCAGCAGCAATACCAGCACGATCCAGGTCAGCCAGGTCACCGAGGCCAGAAGCTCCTGCAGGATGGTGGCGCGCGGCACGCCGACGGCGACCGCCCATCCCGTGCGGCTGGAGCGGGTGAAGATGGTATAAACCGGAATGCCTTCCAGGGTAGTGGACTCGAACACGTCTTCATCGGTTTCGGCCAGGCGCTTGACCAGGCTGGCCGATCCCGGCCTGCCGACAAAGCGCTCGGGCTCGTGGGTGCGCGCAACGATCACCCCTTTGCGGTCGAAAATCGCCAGCACACGGTCCCTGGGCAGTGTCGCGGTCGCGAGGACGCGCCCCAGATAGCTCGGCTGGTAGCCGACTGAAAGGCAATAGACGACCTGGCCGGCCCGGAAAACCGGCACGTGGACCGCGACCAGGGGCTTGCGGGTGACCCCGCCGATAAACACGTCCGACACCACCACTTGCCCCGTTTCGAAGACACGCTGGATGCGTTCGCGGCTGCCGGGATCGGGTATCGGCGCGCCGAACGGGCGCAGGGAGTTGAGCAGCTGGACCGAGTCGCGGGTACTGAGGACAATATTGGAGCCGGGGAAGCCGGCGTTGACAATGTTGACGGCCTTGCGATGGAAGCCTGCCAGGTCGCCCTGGTCGAGTTCCGCCGACATCGCCAGCGCCCGTGCCGCAATGATGCCGAGGTCGAGGTCGCGGTCGACCGCCTGCATCATCGAACGAACCACAAACAGGGAGTCGCGTTCGACCTGGGCGCGTTCGCGGCTATAAAAATGCTGGATCAGCAGGCCAAAGCCCAACGCCGCCGGCAGTGCGCACGCCAGCACGAGGGCAAACAGCAGGCGGCGGATGGTGGGGCGTTTTGCTTGCCTGGTGGGTGCCAAGTTGCATCTTCCTTCAGATGAGCACGTTGTTCATTCGTCATGGCATTGTACCGTCGTAAGCTTCGACTGGGCGCTGGATTCCCAAATTGCGCATGGCGCGATGGGCAACGTCGGCAATATTGGGCTCGGCAGCGCGCCAGCGCTCGAAAGGCGTGCGCAAGATGACAACGATGTCCGGATCGGATACGCCGGCCATGGCAAGGTAAGCCCAGGCATATACGCCGCCGTAGACGAAGTCGATGCAATGGGCGTTCAGGACAATCTGCTCGCCAAAGCGGCTGGCAGGAGAAATAGTGGGCGTGCGCATGAAGTTTCATCATGAAGCTTGCGCACAAGAGCAGGGTGCAGCGGGGATCTGGGCAACGGCACGCGGGGCAGGGCGCGACGTTGCAAGGGCTTACGGCACTCTAGCATGGGGCGCGCCGGCACATCAAGTTTTTGCGTCCATGCCCGGTGTTGCGGAACGCATCAGGAAATTGGCCGTCGTGCTGGGAAGCTGCTGCAACAGCCAGTCGGCCATGGCCCTTTCCTGCGCCATGATCTGCTCGCAGACAGCCTTGGTTTCCAGGTCGCCCGCAGCTTCTGCCGCGGCAACCAGCACGGTATAGCTGGCAATTTCCATCTGTTCGAACACGTAAGCGGCCATGGCGCCCTTGACCACTTCATCGCTTGCAAACATGGCAACCGTGCCCTCGCCAAAGGCCATCAGTTTGCCGGTCAGGTCTTTCACGATTGACGGCGAGCTTCCCAGGCGCGCCAGGCAGCCTTCGAGCTGGCTGCGCTGCCAGCGCGTGTCCGCGAGGTGGCGGGCGACGCGCTGGCGCAACTCCGGGTAGTGCTCCAGGCGCGAAGCCTGTCCCTCCAGCATCGCCTCGGCCTGCTGTTCCATGGCGTGGGCATCGCGCAGCCAGTCGGCCAGGTGTTCATTTGCATGGGTGGTCATGGCGTTCTCCATTTCGGCGGTTTTCGATATGGTAGGAGCGATGGGCATGGCGCGGCATAGGCCAGGCGCCGGTGTGGCTGTAAGACATGGACGGCATTTTGAAACCGTCCTTATGCAGCCGAGTTTAACTGCCGGGGCACTACCTGCGCCACGCGAGGATGTATTCCTCGGCCAGGGAATGGGCTTCGATGATGGCGGAACGTGCGTTTGAAAATGGCGGAGTTACCTGCACGGTCTCCCGGTCCTGCCAGGTCAGGCGTGCGCGGTAACCCAATTCATCGTGCAGCAGTGTGACTGAGTAAGTGAAGCCATCAACGGAAGCCGTCGTTTCGGCCTCCAGGTCGCTTAAGACGAGTTCATTCATCCGATCTCTCCGTTTGCCAGGCTGGGCTACTTTACGCCAGCCTGGCGGGACCGTCTGTGCGACCTTGCACGGACAGCCGCGGTTTCAATCCAACGCCAGGTCGCGCGGCGGCACGAAGAAGCTGCGTGGCGAGCGGCGGAAACGCTGCCATACCAGGCCGGCCAGGGCCCGGCCGCGGCCGAAACTGACGCGGCGCGAGCGCAGCGCAACCATCAGGGCCAGCGTGAAGCTCACCGCCAGGTTGGTCAGCGCGATCAGCGCAATGCCCGACAGCGACAGCAGCCATTGTTCGGTAGTGAGCTGGTAATCCAGGCCCACCAGCGCAAAGGCGAAATTGGCGCTGGAGAAGGTGACGTGGCGGATATCGATCGGCAATCCCAGCATGAAGCCGATAGTGCCGATGGTGCCGAGCATGATGCCGAAGAAGAAGTTACCCGCCAGCGCGCCGAGGTTGCGGCCAATGTAGTCGGTGACGCGTGCCAGGCGTTTTTCGCCCAGCAGCCAGCGCAGCCAGCGCAACTGCCGCAGGCGCGGTGCGATATCGTTATAGGCTGCCTTGTTGTCGTAGTAGCCCGAAATCAGCCCGGACAGGAACAGGCAAACGCCGGCTATGGCGGCATGCGGCAGGGCCAGGCTGTGCAGCGGATCGATATCGTGCAGCAGGTGCTGCGCCTTGTCCGGACCCGCCAGGTGCTGGCCGAACGCCGACTGCCAGGCAAAGGCGATGGCAAAGGCGGTCGGCATGGCCAGCGCCACATTGCCGACGATTGCCACGAACTGCGAACGCAGCACCTTGACGACCAGGTCCGCGAGTTCGTCCAGCTTCTTCTGGCCTTCATCGATGGCGGCTGCAATGCGGGCCGCCGTCATGGCGGGCTGCTTGGTGGCCACCGTGAAGTGCAGCACGTGAATCAGCATGAAGCCCAGCGAATAGTTCAGGCTATACAGCGCGGCGTAGCCGATCGGGGCAAGCAGCAGGCTTGCCATCAAGACCTTGAGGGTGGCCATGAAGCCGACGATGAAGCCGGCGCCGGATGCTGAACGCATCATCGACAGCCATTCGGCGCGCGTGCTGGCGACATAGTGTTCGCCCGAGCGGCCGGCGTGTTCGGTCACCTGCAGGGCCAGCAGCTCGGTATTGGTCTGGAACAGGTCGGTCAGGCTCAGCTTCCGGTTGTCGGCCTCCACCAGTTGCCGGAACAGGCCGAGCGCGATGGGCAGCGCCTCCTGCAGCGAGGGCGCCTCCAGCAGGTCGAGCAGGATGCGCAGGCGGTCGATGCTTTGCGTCAGGCGCAGCAGCAGGCGGGTAAGGCTGACCGATACCCCTTGCACGGAAGCCGCCTTGCGCACGCGGCCGATGATTTCTTCGCACTGGGTCAGCAGCACGTCGAGGTGGCGCGCGTCCGGCACTTCGGCCTGCGCATCGACCAGGCGGGCGCGCCAGGCTTCGGTGAGCTGCACCACTTCGGCATTCTGGCGCAGGAAGGGCGATTCGAATCGTTCGATGTCCGGATGGACGCGCACCAGTTCCGGCTCCAGGCCGATGGCGCTGATGCGGTAGGACAGCACCTGCACCGCTTCCAGCAATTCGCCCAGCACCTGGCTTTGCAGCCATCCGTGCTGCGGCAACTGGAGCGCATTGAACAAGTCCAGCCACACCGCTGGTTCGACGCCGCCGACCCACCGGTAATCATCCTGGTGGTCGAAGATCTGCCCGAAGACGTCTTTCAGGTAGGCGTCGTTGACGGTCGGCGGCAGCCATTTGTGGTTCAGGCGGCGCCATAGCTCGCCAAAGAAGCCCTGGTTCTGCAGCACGCCAGTATCGGTGAGCAGGTGCACCAGCTTGCGCTGCCCGATTATTTCGGCAAGGTAGTCGCGCAACGCTTGTGCCCACTCGGGCCGCGTTGCCAGGAGGTGCGCGAGAGCGCGCAGTCGGTTGGTGGCCTGTTGCAGGTCGTTGGCATGCTTGGGACGCAAGCTGCCAACCAGTTCCCGCAGCAGGGACGTATCGCGCGAAGGGCCAGTGGCTTCGATGCGCGCCAGTATGCTGTCCATCATCATTTGCGAAAGGATACTGGCGATCACGCCGCTTGTCCAATCAGGGCCTGAGCGTGGCGTCCTGGCGGTTGCCTCCGGCTACCCCGTTTTCCTGCCTCGGGCCGTTCTGCACGCCGGTCACAAAATTTCTCGACGAAAATTGATAATTAGATAAAAATGGCAGCTATCTTTGTGGTGGGGAGATGCGCTTGGAAAGCTCGAAGGGACATAAGATCGCAGCAGGCGCCGGCCTGACGCTGGCGGGCCTGTTGGCTTACCTGCTGCTGTGGCCAGTGCCTGCTGAACCGGTTTCGTGGACGCCGCAACAGGCGCCGGGTTATGCCGGTCCACATGCAGCGAATACCAGACTGGCCGGCCTGCAGAAAATCGACATCGGCGCCGAGCAGGGCCCGGAACACCTGGCCATGGGCCCCGACGGCAAACTGTACGCCGCCGTCACCAGCGGCAAAATCCTGCGCATGGCGCTGGACGGCAGCCAGCGCGAAGTATTCGCCAGCACTGGTGGGCGCGTGCTGGGCTTCGATTTCGACGCCAGCGGGCGCCTGATCGCAGCCGATGCGATGAAGGGCCTGCTGGCGATCAGCCCGGACGGCAAGATCACTGTGCTGGCCACCCAAGTCGCACCAGGCGACCCGATCCGCTATGCCGATGGCGTCGTCGTAGCGCCCAGCGGCATGATCTACTTCACCGACGCCTCGACCCGCTTCGCGCCCGCAGAATGGGGCGGCACGTTTGAAGCCAGCGTGCTCGACATCCTCGAACAGTCATCGACCGGCCGCGTGCTGGCCTACGATCCATCGAAAGGCAGCACGCGCGTCCTCGCCAGCGGCCTGTCATTCGCCAACGGCATTGCCCTTTCAGGCGACGGCCGCACCTTGTTCGTCAACGAAACCGGCCGCTACCGCATCTGGAAAATCGACGTCCAAAGCGGCAAGCGCGACGTCCTGTTCGACAACCTGCCGGGCTATCCCGATAACCTGATGCGCGGGCGTGACGGCAAGATCTGGGTGGGTCTCGTCAAGCCGCGCAACCCGACCATCGACCAGCTCGCGCAAAAGCCCTTCATGCGCAAACTCACGCTGCGCCTGCCGCGCGCCCTGTGGCCGGTGCCAAAAGCCTACGGCCATGTGTTCGCTTTCAGTGAAGATGGAAAGGTGCTGGCCGACCTGCAGGACCCGTCCGGCGCTTACCCGGAGACCACGGCCGTCCTCGAAACCCAGGATCGCCTCTACGTCCAGAGCCTGCACGCGGCCTATATCGGCTGGATGCCGCGTCCCTGAGCGGGGAGCGCGTCATCCAACGGGGCAGGCGCTGGCGCCGGCGTGGCGGGCGTGGCAACAACGATGGTCGTGGTATCAACGGCGCCGGTGATGCGCTGCTGGACGACCTGCATGGCAACTGCCTTGCGCGGCGGCTCGGGGCGGGGCGGCTTGGGGAACACGGTGTCTCCTGTTGGGGGTAATGCGGCACATATTGGGTGCCCTGGCAGGAATGCAAGCTGAATGTTGTCAATTCACACAGCGTTAATCGTGCGCCTGATAGCTGTGTTTATAATTCCTGACGACAACTTGCCTCCACGCCATGTACCGGAAACCCGCTCCCTTGCTGTTGCTGGCTATGCTGTCCATTGCGCCTGGTGCGCGCGCCGCAGGCATGGCCGATGGCGATATCGCCGACCTTACGCTGGAGCAGTTGAACGAAATTGTCGTCACCTCGGTGTCGAGGCAGGAGGAGCGGTTAAGCAACGCGGCCGCCTCGCTGTTTGTGATCAGCGCCACCGATATCCGCCGCAGTGGCGCGCGCAGCCTGCCGGAAGCGCTGCGCCTGGCGCCAAACCTGGCAGTGGCGCGCGTCGACGCCCGCAACTACGCGGTCAGCGCGCGCGGCTTCAACAGCCCCTTCGCCAACAAGCTGCTGGTGCTGATCGATGGCCGCAGCGTCTATTCGCCATTCTTCTCCGCCGTGTTCTGGGACGCCCAGTCGGTGGTGATGGAAGATATCGAACGCATCGAAGTGATCAGCGGCCCAGGCTCCACCATCTGGGGCGTGAACGCGGTGAACGGCGTAATCAATATCGTCACGCGCAATGCGAAAGGCAGCCAGGGCACGCTGCTGTCGGTTGCGGCAGCCAGCGGCGAAGGCGATGCCAGCCTGCGCTTCGGCGGGCGCCTGTCGAGCAACGGCTACTATCGCGCCTACGCGCAGTACATGGCCTCCGAGGATACCGACACCGCCGCCGGCATCAACACTTTCACGGGCATGCAGCGCCGCCAGGCCGGCTTTCGCGCCGACTGGGGGCTGGAGAAGGGCAGCATTGCGCTGTCGGGCGACGCCTACCAGGCCAACCTGGGCCAGATCGGCACCCGCGATATCCGCCTGTCCGGCGCGAACCTGGTGGCGCACTACCTGCGCCAGCTGGCCGACGGTAATTCCTTGCGCCTGCAACTGGTGCTCGACCACACGGAACGCAACCAGCCCACGGCCTACGTCGACCGGCTCGATACGGTGGAGCTGGAAGGCCAGCACGATGTGCGCTTCGGCATCCACAAGCTGTCGTGGGGCGGCGGCTACCGCCATTCGCGCGACGACAATACGCCGGGCCCGGCCTTCGGCTTCTGGCCTTATGAGCGCGAGCTGCACTGGGGGAACCTGTTCGCGCAGGATGAAGTGGCGTTTACCGGGAGCCTGCGCGCCACCGCTGGCGTGAAGGTCGAGCACAACACTTACACCGGCTCGGAATGGCTGCCGACCCTGCGCCTGGCCTGGAGCCCGAACGCCACGCATACCGTCTGGAGCGCATTGTCGCGCACCGTGCGGGCGCCGGCGCGCAGCGACCGCGATCTGGTGGCGCCGCCCAAGCCGGTCGTAATTGGCGGCGTGCCGCGCTTCACCATCGGCGCCAGCCCTGAATTCGATTCCGAAGTGGCGAATGTGCTGGAACTGGGCTACCGCGCGCAGCCCGTGCAGAACTGGTCGTACTCGGCCACTGCCTGGTACGCCGACTACGACAAGCTGCGCACGCTGGAGCCGAACACGACGGCCGGCCCTTACCGCGGAATCCTGGAATTCCGCAACCAGGCCGAGGGCCGCACGCGCGGCATCGAACTCTGGGCGCGCTGGCAGCCGTTGCTACGCTGGCGCCTGAATGCCGGCCTGGTGGTGCAGGATATCGACACCAGCCTCAAGCCGGGCAGCAAGGACGCCACCGTCGCCGGCCTGGTGATCAACGACCCGCACAGTTACTGGCAGTTGCGTTCTTCCCACGAAATTGGCGAGCACGTGCAGTTCGACTGGACATTACGTTACAACGGCAGCATGCCCAAGCCGCACGTTCCGTCGTATCATGAGCTGGATGCGAACCTGGTGTGGAAAGCCAGTCCGAATATAGACGTCGCGCTCGCTGGACAGAACCTGCTGCATGCACGGCATGGCGAGTGGGGCGGCTACCCTGGCCGCAATGTCTTCGAGCGGCGCGCAATCCTGAAATTGACGATGCGGTACTAACGAGATGGCAAGCGCAAGTCTTAGCTTAACCAGCGTGCCGCCCGTGGCAGCGGGGGGCTGGCGCAATCGCCTGCTGGCGCTGGCGATGCTGCTGTTCGCCTTCAGCTGCCTGGCGGTGGGCTCCCAGCAGGGCGGCCCCACGCCGGTGCTGGAGCGCAGCGTCAAGGCTGCCTTCCTGTACAAATTCCTCGGCTACATGGAGTTTCCCGCCGACCCCGGGCCGGCGCTGGTGGTCGGCGTGCTTGGCGCGGACGATGTGGCGGCGGAGCTGGCGCACATCACCAGCGGCCGCAACGTGGGCAACCGCAGCATCAGCGTGCGCAAGCTGGCCGAAGGCGACGCGCTGGACGGCCTGAACCTGCTGTTCGTTGGCGGCGGCACCGCCTTGCCGGAAGCGGCCCAGCGTGCGGCGGAAAAGAACGGCACGGTCCTCGTCACCGAGCTGGACAACGGCTTGCAAAGTGGGAGCGTCATCAATTTCCGCCTGGTCGACGAGCGCGTGCGCTTTGAAGTGTCGTTGCCGGCGGCCGAGCGCTGCAATGTACGGCTCAGTTCACGCCTGTTGTCCGTCGCCTACTACGTGCAGAAAGGCGGGCAGTGATGATTGGCAAGGCGGCAGGATCGGTTCGCATCAAACTGATCCTGACGGCGCTGGTCACCACCTTTATTGCGCTGGTCGTGACCACGGTGGCGATGCTGGTGTATGACCTGCAAAGCTTCCAGCAGGGCTGGGTAGACGACCTGACCACGCAGGCCGAACTGGTGGCGACAGCCTCGGCGCCGGCGCTCTCCTTCAACGACCCGCGCGCCGCGAAGCAGAACCTGGCGCTGCTGCGCGTGCGGCCACAGATCGAGGCGGGCGCCATCTATGCGGCCAACGGCACGCTGTTTGCCTCCTATGTGCACAAGCCATCCGAATTGCCTGCGCTGCCGAAAAAGCCCGGGCAGCCCGGCTATGCGATCGAAGGCGGGCGCATGGTGGTGTACCACCCGATCATCGAAGAAGGCGAGCGTATCGGCACCGTTTACCTGAGCGCCTCCTACCGCTTGCTGGACCGGGTGCAAAGCTATGCCCTGATCCTGCTCGGCGTGATGCTGGGCAGCCTGGCAGTGGCGGCCCTGGTCGCACACCGCCTGCAGCAGACCATCACCCGACCGCTGCTGGCGGTCACCGATGTGGCGCGCACGGTGATGCTGCGGCGCGACTATTCGCTGCGCGTGGGCGAGCGCGGCAGCGGCGAAATCGGTACCCTGATCGACGCCTTCAACGACATGCTGGCGGAGATTGCGCGGCGCGCCAACGCGCTGCAGGACGCCAACCGTACGCTGGAACATGAGATGACGGTGCGCCAGGGCGCCGAACGCGCACTGCTGCTGGCCGACCGCCGCAAGGATGAATTCCTGGCCACGCTGGCGCATGAGCTGCGCAACCCGCTGGCGCCGATCCGTACCGGCCTCGACATCATGCGCATCAATGCCAGCGACCCGGTGGCCTGTGACCGCGCCCGCTCCATCATGGAGCGCCAGCTGAAGCAGATGGTGCGGCTGGTGGACGACCTGCTGGACGTCTCGCGCATCAACACCGGCAAGCTGACCATCCGCCGCGAGCAGCTGATGCTGCAGGACGTGGTCAACGATGCGCTGGAACTGGCGCGGCCTTTTATCGCCTCGCAAGGGCATACGCTGCACGTGCAGGTGCCGGAGCAGGCGGTTTACCTGGTGGGCGATGCGACGCGTCTGGCGCAGGTGGTTTCAAACCTGCTGCACAATGCCGCCAAATACACGGCGCGCGGCGGCAGTATCGCGCTCGAGGCGGAACTGCGGGCCGGGCAGGTCGAGCTGCGCGTGCGCGACAACGGCATCGGCATTGCGCCGGCGTTGCTGCACGATATCTTCGAGATGTTCATCCAGGTCGATTCTTCGCTCGAGCGCAGCACGGCTGGCCTGGGCGTCGGCCTGTCGCTGGCGCGCAAGCTGGTGGAACTGCATGGCGGCAGCATCCGTGCCGACAGCGCCGGCGAGGGGCAGGGCAGTACCTTTACTGTCACGCTGCCGCTGCTGGCCGACGCCAGCGTCGCCGCGCCGGTGGCGCCAGCGCTGGCGGGCGATGCGCGGCTGCACCGCATCCTGCTGGCCGACGACAATGTGGATTTCGTCAACGGCATTGGCGGCTTGCTGCGCTCGATGGGCCACCAGGTGCACATCTCGCACGACGGCAAGGCGGCGCTGGCGGCCGCCGAAGCGTTCGCCCCCGAGTTTGCTTTCCTCGATATCGGCTTGCCGGAATTGAATGGCTATGACCTGGCGCGTGCCTTGAAGCGCTTGCCGGCGCTGCGCCATACGGTGCTGGTGGCGGTGACCGGCTGGGGCCAGCACAAGGACCGCCAGCAGGCGTTCGAAGCCGGGTTCCACCATCACCTGGTGAAGCCGGTCAGTATTGACCAGTTGCAGGAAATCCTGGCGCAGACTGGCCCTTGATATATCGGGAAAGCGCCCGATCTGCTTTTACAGGCAAGGTTAATCGAGGAGTCATCCCATGCAAGCGCATATCACACCCGACCCTGAAACACCGCCGCCTGAGCCGGAAAAAGATCCGCCGCCCGACGACCAGCCGCAACCGGCCGAGCCGCCTATCCAGGAACCGGTGCCGAAGCCGCCGCCGATGAAGGCTTGACGGCCGGTTCGGGCAAGGGGGGGATCTGGCGAATCTGCTCGTCGGTATCCTGTTCGCCCGGCGTTTTCTCGCCGCTGCCGATGTCGGCTTCCTCAATGAAGTGGCGGCCTTTCTCAGGCTGTGCTTTTGCTGGCTGTTCCATGCTGGACCCTCCTTGTTGCCGATGCTACCAGCGCCCGACGCGCGTTGTCGCTTGCTTGCTAAAAGGAAACAAGTGTTGTATGACATGAATAAATTTTGCGCTGTCACGAGCGGGTCATGATCCGCTATCTATAATAGGTCATCGACA
>DASWTB010000365.1:0-9634 GCA_036402315.1 Pseudoduganella sp.
CAGGGGCGATGGCTGCGACCTTGGTCAAGGCGTCGGCGCGCCACGCGCTGCGGGCCAGCACCGACCAGACGCCGTGCCGCGGCGCCAGGCCGGCGGGCCCGATGATATCGGCGGGGAAGGAATCGTCGCGCGCGGCAGACACCTGCGAACTGGCGAAAGCCGCGTTGCGCAGCACACCGCAAGGGCGAATGCTGCCGTCCTCGCCGCGCAGGGCGAGCGGCAATTCGATGTCACCGAAGACGCGGATATCGCCGCCGGCATTGATCCAGCCGGACGTTGCGCCGGCACGGCGCAGGGCGCGGCAGGCCAGGTCGACGGCAAAGCCTTTGGCAATCCCGTCCACAACCAGGCGCAGCGGCCGCCGCAGGCGGATTGCACCGGCGCGCAATTCCACGTCGTCGGCCGAGCCGCGTTCCAGCGCGGGCAGACCGCCATGGTCGGGCAGGCTGCCACGCAGGACTTGCGCGCCGCCGACGGTGAAGTCGAAGTAGCCGCCGCTGGCCAGCATCAGTCCACGTGCAAGGCGCAGCAGGCGCACGGTGTCGGCATGCACCGCAACCCAGCCGCCAACGCTGCCGTTGATGCGCGACAGCTCGCTGGCCGGGTCCTGGAAACTCCAGCGCTGCTGCGCCTGCGCCAGGCTGGCGAAGGCAGCGTCGAGCGCAGGCAGGCCCGCGCTGGCGCTGGCGCCCGCCTCGACGAAGGTGCCCAATGCTGGGCGCATGCGGCGTACCAGGTCCATCGCGCCTTGATGCATTACACCTTGAGGAACATCTGCTGGATCACCAGCAGGCGCTTGACGCCATCCATCACATTGCGGCACGACAGGGTAGCGCCGCTGATGTTCTGGATGTCCTGGTCCAGCTTGAAGGGATCGGACACCGGCTTGCCCACGAACTGCTTGCGCCACGCTTGCTCGCGCACCTGGCCGCCGTGGGTTTCGCGGTAGCTCATGATCTCGATGCCGATCACTTTGCCGTCGGCGCCGATCGCCGTGGCGAAGGTGATGAATTCGTGCTTGCCGATCACCTCATCGACCATCAGCCAGCCCTGCAGCTTGCCGTTCTTCTCAGCGCGCCACACCTTCATTTCGTCGTTGCGCTGGCGCACGCCGGCCGCGGCCTTGATGCGGTCGCGCTGCTCGCTGCTGAATTTCAGCATCTGCTCGCCGAACTGGGCGCCAGGGAACAATTGCTCCTGCGCCTGCGCCACCGTCAGGTAGTCGGTGGCATAGGCGGTAGGGCCGGCCAGCACGGCGACTGGAAGGAAGAAGGCATTCCAGCGATGTGCGCTCATGTGTGCTCCTTAAAAGTTGTAGCCGACCTTCAGGCGCAGCTCGTTCTTGGTGCGCTCGATCAGGTGCAGCTGCTTGGCCGGCTGGCCGTCGTAACGCTCGCCGCCGCCGCGCAGCTGGCGGAACACGGTCAGCGTTGCCCACCATTGCTTGTCGCCGTAGTGCAGCGAAGGACCAGCGAAGACCGACCAGCGCTCCTGGCCTACTTCGGTTTCGTATTCGTTTTCGGCCAGTGCCTCGACGCCGGCATACCAGCCCGGGGCGAAACGGTAGGACAGGCCGGTACCGATCTTGGTCGAGATTTCCATCTCAGGATCGGTAGGCCATTCGAAGTCTTCCGGCAGGTCGGCGATTGCCTTGCGCTTTTCGTGCGCGGCGCGCAGCCCGATATTGCCGACCCAGGTCAGCTGGCCCTCCAGGAAGTACTTCTGCGCTTGCAGCTGCGCTTCGAATTGCAGTTCGCGCTTTTTCTGGCCGGAGTGCACGTCCAGGCGGCCATACTCGAAGGAGGTGTAGGCGGACAGGCCGAAATCGTCCTTGGCCGGGCTCAGGAAGTTGTACTTGGCGGCGACTTCAAAGCCTTGCAGGCGCAGGTTGGAGTCGATGTCTTTTGGCAGGTAGCCGTTGATCAGCAGGCCCTGGCTCTTCACCGCCAGGCCGTTGACCTCGGCCGACACCTGGAAGCGGTCGGTCACGCCGTATTCCACTTCGGTCTTGGTGTCGACTGCGCGGTAGTGGCCGGTGCCTTTGTTGTTACGCTGGGTAATCCATTGATAGAACTCGCCGCTGCCTTTGGGCAGGACTTCCGAGCCGCGGACGTAGCCGAACAGATTTTCATCCGCGATCGCGGGCAGGGCGGCAGCCAGCAAGCCGGCAGCCAAAAAGACATGTTTGCGCATTGAACCAGTTTAATGAAATTTAAAAATGCGCAATTATAAATGAGAATCATTATCAATCAAACTGCGGCAACCCTTACGCTGGCAGAATTGCCGCAATCGCCGCAACCAGTTGCTGCGGGTCAAGGGGATGTGACAGCAGGCTGCGGCGCCTTCCGGCACCTAAAGCGCCCAGATCATCCTCGTCATCGGGGCGAATGATCACCACGGGCAGGCCGGGGGCCATTTCCAGCGCGTCTGCCAGGAAAGACATGCGGCCCGCTTCCAGCATGCCGAGCTCGCACAGCACCAGGTCGTAGGTATGGCCGTCCATCAGGGCGCCGGCATCCATGGGATTGGAAGCCGTACTGACGGTGTACCCGGAATGCGCCAGGATGGCGGCCACCAGGCCGGCATTTTCGGGGGCGGCGTCGAGCAGCAGCACCCGGGCATGCGCGCCCGGCGCTGTGGCGGCGGAGGACATGGCCGGGGCGGCAGCGGACGGTGCGGCGGAAGTTTCAGGCGCCGCCGGCGCCCTGCCAGAGCGCAAGTGGGCAGGAAGGAAGCTTTCCAGTGCCGGGAGCAGGACGTCCGGCTCCAGCGACTTGGGCAGGCAGCCGGAAAAGCCGGCGCGGCGCAGGGCTGCGCAGCCATCGGTGACCGGCAGCGCGCTGGCCGCCAGCACCGGGATCGCCTGCGTGGCCGGATCGGCGCGCAGCTTCGCCACCACGCCCAGCCCATCGAGCTTTGGCAGGTGCAGGTCGCTCAGGATCAGGTCTGGCTGTTCGCGGATGGCCAGCGCCACCCCCATCTCGCCGTCGGTGGCGCACAAGGGGCGATGGCCGAACGCCTGCAGCAAATACGTCATCAGGTCCATATTGGCCTGGTTGTCTTCGATGATCAGGATGCGTGCCGACATTTGAGCGCGAGCGTAAAGGTGCTGCCTTTACCGACGTCGCTGCTGAAAAACAGCGAGCCGCCGAGGAGGTTGGCCAGGTTCTGGCTCAGGTAAAGGCCCAGGCCGGCACCTTCCGCGTGCCGGGTTGACGTGTTATCCAGTTGTGAGAAGGCCTGGAACAGCTTGGCCTGGTCTTCTTCCTTGATGCCGCTGCCGCTGTCGGTCACACTGAACTCGGTGATCACCGAGTTTTCCCCGTCGGTACGCTGCGATAGTGCCAGCTTGACCATGCCCTTCTCGGTGAACTTGATGGCGTTGTTGGCCAGGTTGATCATGATCTGCGCCAGCGCGCGGCGGTCGGTTTGCAGGATGATCGGCTGCTCCGGCAATTCGATGAAGACCTCCAGGCCCTTCTGCGCAGCCAGCGGGCGCAAGGTGTCGGCCACTTCGCCCATCAGTTGCTGGCAATGCACGGATTCCACCGTCAGGGTCACCTTGCCGGCTTCGATCTTGGCGACGTCCAGGATGTCGTTGATCAGCGAAAGCAGGTGGCGCGCGCTGTTGCGGATGGTGTTGAGCTGGCGGTCCTGTTCGTCGGTCAGCGGGCCAGGGAGCTTCATCAGCAAAGCGCCGGTAAAGCCGATGATGGCGTTCAGCGGCGTGCGCAGTTCGTGCGACATATTGGCGATGAAGGCCGACTTCATGCGGCTCGCCTCGGCCAGCTCCAGGTTCTTCAGCGCGATTTCGCGGTTGATGGTTTCCAGCTCGCCGGCATGGTGGGCCAGGCGCATATTCAGATCGATCACCTGCCGCTCGCGGGCCTGCAGCTCGCTGTTGACCTGCACCGCCTGCTCGTAGGTGGAAATCAGCAGGTCGAGGATTTGCTGGCGTTCGGCGTTGATGAAGTGCTTCTGGTCGCCCAGGTAAAGGGCAATGCCGACCTCCATGCTGGAATTCTTGCGCAGCTTCTGGTTGACCAGCATCTGGCCGATGCGGTTCAGCAGGTAGTCGTCGGCGTACGGTTTGCGAATGAAATTGTCGGCGCCGCATTCGATGCCGCGGATGATGTCCTTGGGATCGGTCAGCGAGGTAACGAGGATGACCGGGATATCGCGCAGGGTGGGATCGGCCTTGATGGCACGGCACAGTTCATAGCCGTTCATCTCGGGCATGACGATGTCGGACAGGACCAGGTGGGGCTTGTGTTCGTGGATCTCGCCCAGGGCCAGCTTACCGTTGGCGGCCACCCGGGCGTGGTAGCCCGAGGACCTGATCAGCCGCCGCAGGCGCTCGGCCTGGGTTGGGCTGTCTTCGACGATGAGTATTTCCAGCTCATCGGGCGCGATATCGTAGCTGGAGTCCAAGTCGCCTCCAAAATGGTTGGGTGCTCAGACTATACCGTCTTTTTAACCGCCTTGGAAACCGCCGTCACGGTAGGTGAGGACCAGTGTATCGCGGTGTCCATTGCCGTCCAGCGGCTGGATCGGGGTCGATTCATGGATGACAGCCGCATCGTCCAGCAGCAGCATGGTCCAGGGCTCGGTCATGGTAAAGCGCTTGCCGTTCGGGCCTTCGGCTTCGAATACGCGGGTCTCGCCGCCTTTGATGCCGTGGCGGCCGACCAGCAGCACGGCCACGAAGTCGACGCCGTCGCGGTGGGCCCCTTCCGGGGTCGGGCGGCCGATGCCGTCGGTAGTATCGATGCGGAACTGGTGGGCTTCCACATACCATGGGTGCTGGCCGCGTACCTGGGCGCAGGCCTGGCCGATGGCGGACACCAGCTTGCTCCAGGCCGGGTTGGCCACGGTCTGCGGCGCGATCGGCTCGAACAGGCGGCGCATGCCGCCGTGCAGGGCATTGTATTCGACCGGCTGCCAGTGGGCGCGGTGCTCGGTCTGCTCCAGGGCCAGGCCGTCCTGCACGAAGCAGGAATGGCGGCGGCGGCGGTATCGGCCGCCGTCTTTCAGGTAGTTGTCGGTGGCCAGGTCGTCCCAGCTCGGGACCAGTGAGTTCAGTTCATCCAGGGTGCAGCCAGCCAGGCTGGCCACGTCGGCCGGCTTGAGCAGGGCGTAGCCGGCGCTGCGCAGCGTATGGATCAATTGGGGCAAGGGCGTCATCATGCCCTTATTGTACTTAGAAAGAGTGATTCAGGCTGAGGCGGAAAGATCTGGCCTCGGTCGGATGGAAATGAAGGTCTGCCCTGGCCTCGGTCTCACCCTTCAGACGCGACTCGTAAAAGTAGTCGATGGCCGACACCTGGCGGTTAGCCAGGTTGAAACCTTCCAGCTCCAGCGTGGTGCGGGCGGCGAGTCTATAGGCCAGGCGCCCGTTGACCGTGGCGCTGGCTTTCGAGCGCACGGAATTGTCCTCCACCAGCGGGCGCGGTCCGAACCAGCGCAAGCGCAGGGCGCCTGACCAGGGGCCGGCTGGGGTGAAGCTGGCTGCCAGCTGGCCCACCCCTTCGACTGCGCCGGGGATGCGGTCGCCGCCCTCGTCGCCGGGCGCGACGGATGTCTTGCGGAAGCGGCCACGCGCGAAAGCCAGGTCGGCATCCAGCGACAGCCATTTGAATGGCTTGTAGTAATTGGAAAACTCAATGCCGTAGCGGCGGCTCGGGCGGCCTGCTTCGGTGCGGCCGGCGTCGCCGAGGTAGACCAGTTCGGAATCGAAGTCCAGCCGGTACAGGGCCAGCACGGTCTGCAGGCCTTTGACTGCCTCGCTGCGCAGGCCGAATTCCAGGCCACGCGAGCGGGCCAGCGGCGTGGCCGGGTCCTGCGCCTGTGTCACACCGCGCGCGTCGTTGCTGTGGAAGCCGCGCCCGGCGTTCAGGTAAAACTCGGTGCGCGACCACGGCCCGAAGGCCAGGCTGATACTCGGGCTGGCCAGCGTGTCGTCGGCGCGCCCGTCGCCAACAGCAAAGCGGTAGCGGTCCAGCCGCAAGCCGGCTTCGCCGCGCAGCCACGGCGTGACGCGCAGGCGCTGCTGCAGGTAGAGGGCGGCGCTGGTTTCGACGATATGGTCGGCGCGCACCGTCGCCAGTACTTGCCGCGCCTGCGTGTGCTGCAGGGCGTTGAAGATGTTGTCGTTCTGCGCCTGCACACCCAGCGTGGTGCTCCATGCCATGTCGTCCATATGGTCATGCCAGCTGCGGCTGACGTCGAAGCCGCTGGTAACGCGGCGGTCGGGCTGGGCGAACTGGTCGCCATGCACCGGGTCGTCCAGGAAGTAAGTGAAGTTGGAGAACAGCTCGAGCCGGTTGTTGATGATGTAGGCGCTGGCGCGGGTGGTCTGCTTCTCGTCGCTGCGCGCCCAGGCGGCGGACAGGCTGAAACGGCGCGCCTGCCCGCCGTCGGTCAGGTCGATGCCGTCGAAGCGGCCAAGCAGGCCGCTATCCACCGCGCGTTGCGGGATCTGGTCGGTGGCGTTCCATGCGCCGCGGTAGGCCATGGCAGTAATGGTGTAGCCGTTGTTGGCGAAACCGGAGCTGTAGCGCAGGACCGCGTTCAACTTGCGGTAGTTGTCGCCGCGCGTGAAGGGGCCGTCGTTGTGCACTGCCTCCACGGCATACAGCCACGATCCATTGTTGCCGGACTCGCGCGAGCCGGCCAGCAGTGCGCGGCCATAGCCGTCCTGCCCCGCGGTGGCGCTGGCCAGGTCCTGCGGCAATCGGCTGGAGTAATTGATCGCCGTGGCGCCCGCCGAGGAAAAGTCGCCGGTACTGGCGTTGTAAGGACCCTTGTTGTAATCAAGCCGCGCCACCAGTTCGGGGATGATGAAGTTCAAGTCGGTCCAGCCCTGCCCATGCGCATGGCTGCGCTGGTTGACGGGCATGCCGTCGACCGTGGTGCGCAGGTCGGTGCCGTGATCGAGGTTGAAACCGCGCAGGTAGAACTGGTTGGCCTTGCCCTCGCCGCTGTGCTGGCTCGCCACCAGCCCGGGAGTCGCCTCCAGCAATTCACCCGGGCGGTAAATGGTACGGGCCTCGAGCTGGCGCTGCGACACGCTGCCCATGCCCGCCGAATCGGCCACGCCAACCTGGCTGGCGCGCGTGCCTTCGACCAGCACGCGCTGCATGAAAAGATCGTCGGCTTGGGCGGCCGCCGGCAGGAGCAACCAGGCCAGCGCCAGGGCCAGGACCAGCAGCGGTGGCCGCTCAGGGAAGCGGCTGTTCACGGCGTTCGCGGTTGAAAACGATGGAAGCCGCCGGGCGGCCAGGGCCGCTGACGTTGACGTTATTGACCTGCTGCGGCAGGAAGTCCGTCAGCACGGCATCCAGCAGGACAGCGCCCGCCGGCAGTTCGGTCTTTTCGATTTCCTGGAACACGTTGATGCGGTCGACATTGGCTTGCATGCCGACCCACTGCAGCGCCACAGGCTTGCCGTTGACGCTGATGCGGAACTGCTTTTCGAGGTAGCGACGGAACACGGCCTGATCCTCCTCCAACCCAAGGTCGAACTGGCGCTGGTACAGGTTCATCAGCAGCGCCTCCACGTCATGCGCTGTGTAAGTATGAACCACTTCCGTGCTGCCGGTGCGTGGGTTGAAGCTGATCTCGGTCAAGCCCACGTGAAAATTATGGGCTTGGACGGCGGCGCTGCACCAGAACAGCGCCGCCGCGAGGACGGCCTTGAAACGCATCATTCCTGCCTGGCGCCTTGCTTGGCACCTTCGGCATCCTGCTTCTTCAGCGGGGTGTTGAAGTCCTTCATCATGTTTTCCGGCTGGCGCGACTTGAACAACTCCAGGCGCGAAGGCGTTACCTTGCGCGGCCAGGCGTTGTTGGACTGGTCGATGTCGGCGCTTTCCCAGTACGGGTCATGCACCAGCGACACCAGCGGCTCGTCGGTCACGATGACCTTGGTGATCTTCTTCGGCGAGTAGCGCCATACTTCGGCAGGGACGCGCTCGATGTACTTCTTGCCCGACTTCAGTTCGATCTGCAGGATCAGCGGTGTCACCAGGCCGCCCAGGTTGGAGAAGTCCACCAGGTACAGGTGCTTGCCTTGCGCCAGCAAGTCTTTTTCCCACTGTTCCAGGTCGGCGGTCTGCTCGGCAAACTTGTTGCGGTCGGCGTTGGTGACGGTGAACTCGTCGTGCTCGTTGTAGAAGTCCTTCAGCGCAGGCTGCTCGTCAACCTTGCGCGCCATGCCCTTGTTGCGCTGGTCGATGATGGAAACCGGCTCCGCATCACGCTGCGCTTTCTTCCAGGCCTTTTCGGTTTCTGGATTCCTGGTGCTCACGCCGTACTCGCTGATGCCGTCGATCGACACGTCGACCGCATCGGTGGTGTAGAACCAGCCGCGCCAGAACCAGTCAAGGTCGGTGCCCGAAGCGTCTTCCATGGTGCGGAAGAAGTCGGCCGGGGTCGGGCGCTTGAATTTCCAGCGGCGCGCGTATTCGCGGAAGGCGTAGTCGAACAGTTCGCGGCCCAGCACCGTTTCGCGCAGGATGTTCAGCGCAGCGGCAGGCTTGGCGTAAGCGTTATTGCCGAACTGGAGCAGCGACTCCGAGTTGGTCATGATCGGCACCTGGTTCTTCGAGCGCATGTAGTCGACGATGAAGCGCGGGTCGCCGCGGCCGGCCGGGTAATCCTCTTCCCAGGCTTCCTGCGCCAGCGATTGCACGAAGGTGTTCAGGCCTTCATCCATCCAGGTCCACTGGCGTTCGTCGCTGTTGACGATCATCGGGAAGTAGTTGTGGCCGACCTCGTGGATCACCACGCCGATCAGGCCATACTTGGCGCGCTTGGTGTAGGTGATTTCGCCGGTCTTCTTGTCCTTCACAGGGCGCGGGCCATTGAAGGAGATCATCGGATACTCCATGCCGCCCACCGGGCCATTGACGGAAATCGCGGTCGGATACGGGTAATCCAGGCTGTACTTGTTGTATTGCTCGATGGTGTGGATGATGGCGGCGGTCGAATACTTCTCCCACAGAGGATTGCCTTCCTTCGGATAGTAGGACATGGCCATCAGGTTGCTGCCATCCTTCTTGTAGCCCTGGGCATCCCAGATGAACTTGCGCGAAGACGCCCAGGCGAAGTCGCGTACGTTTTTCGCCTTGAAGTGCCAGGTCTTGGTGCCCTTGGCCTGGTTCTTTTCGGCCTGCTCGGCCTCGGCCTGGGTCACGATGAGCACAGGGGTCTTGCTGGTGCGGGCCTTGGCCAGGCGCTCGCGCTGGGTAGCGGTCAGCACCTCGTTCGGGTTTTGCAGTTCGCCGGTGGAGGCCACGATGTGGTCGGCCGGCACGGTGATCTGCACGTCATAGTCGCCGAATTCCAGCGTGAACTCGCCGGAACCCAGGAACTGCTTGTGCTGCCAGCCATACACGTCGTAATAGGCCGCCATGCGCGGGAACCACTGGGCGATTTCGAACAGCGCGTTCTTGTCTTCGGCGAAGTACTCATAGCCGGAGCGGCCGCCCAGTACCTTCTGCTCATTGATCTTATAGCTCCAGTCGATGGAGAAGTTGAACTTCTCGCCCGGCTTCAGCGGCTGCTGCAGCTCGATGCGCATCATGGTACGGTTGATGGTGTACTTCAGCGGCGCGCCGCCGGAGCCTTTGAC
>DASWTB010000366.1:0-4510 GCA_036402315.1 Pseudoduganella sp.
GGTCCGGTGGCCGACTGGCTGGAAAAACAACGTATTCTTCGTGAGGGCTCGTAATGGCAAATACGGTCAAGCTGCACCGGGTACTGAAAAGTTCCCCTGAGCGCGTGTACAAGGCTTTCCTCGATCCGGATGCAATGGTCAAGTGGCTGCCGCCGCATGGCTTTACCGGCAAGGTGCACTCGATGGACGCGCGGGTTGGCGGCGGCTACAAGATGTCCTTCACCAATTTCCGCACCGGCGGCACGCATTCGTTCGGTGGCGAATACCTGGAGCTGGTGCCGAACGAGAAGATCGTCCACACCGATAAATTCGATGCCCCCGAACTGCCGGGCGAAATGAAGGTCACCATCACGCTTAACAAGGTGTTCTGCGGTACGGAGCTGAACATCACGCAGGAAGGCATTCCCGACGCGATTCCGGTCCAGGCCTGCTACCTTGGCTGGCAAGAGTCCCTGACCCTGCTGGCACAGCTGGTCGAGCCGGAAATCCCGGATTGAGGGCGGCGCGGCGGTCGGGGCGAAGGCCTATAATGTGGTTTTCCGAACAAGCTGGACGAACCATCATGAACCGCTACCACAACCCTCTAGACCGTTTCATCACTGGCGCCGACAAGGCACTGCGCGTGCTGGCTGGCGTGCATTCGGCATCGCGCCCGAATCCGGCGATCCACGCGGCGGATGCGGAGATGACGGAGCAGGAGCACCGCCACAGCGCTGGCCTGATGCGGGTGAATCACGTGGGCGAGGTGATGGCGCAGGCCTTGTACAACTCGCAGGCGCGCTTCGCCAAGAGCGACGAGGCGCGTGCGGCTTTCGATAAAGCCAGCCGCGAAGAGGAAGACCACCTGGCATGGTGTGCACAGCGCCTGTCGGAACTGGGCTCGCAGCCGAGTTTCCTGAATCCCTTGTTCTATGCCGGCGCTTATGCACTGGGGACGGCTGCTGCGCTGGCGGGCGACAAGCAAAGCCTGGGTTTCGTGGTGGAGACCGAGCGCCAGGTTGAAGCGCACCTGGCCAGCCACCTGGACCGCTTGCCGCCGCAGGACGCCAAATCGCGCGCCATCGTCGAACAAATGCGCGTCGATGAAATCGCACACGGCAAAGCGGCGGAAGACATGGGGGCGGAAAAGACTCCGCTGCCGATCCAGTTGGCAATGAAAGCCATGTCGAAGGTGATGACCTCGACTACCTACTACATCTAAAACACGCCGGCAGCCTTCAGGGCCCACCCGACGATTGCGAGCAAATTCGTAACTGTCAGGCCGGCAACCCAATAGATCAGTTTCTCGAAGTCTCTTCGTAGCTGAAGCTGTTCTGCGTGCATTTCGTTGAATCGCTCGTCGACTTTGCCGCGCAGAAGAGTGAGCTCTTCCTTCAAAGTATCCACAGTCACCTCCAGCTTGACGATTCTCGGCTCGTAGTCCATAACACCTCCCGCTCGGCAGTGGTTAGACTCTGCCGCAGTTTGCGGCGGGAGGCTTTGAGGTTAGACAGGGAGGGGCGCGGAAGGTTCCGCATCAAGCGGCTGAAGAGAGTTCGCGGCTGAGAGAGGCTTGGTATTCAGCCAGTGCCTGGGCGCGCGGCGTGCCTTCGTTCTCCCATGCAATGGCGTTGTCGATACGCTTGATCACGGCTGGCAGGGTAGCGGCCCAGTCATCTTTGCGCAGCAGGCGGCGCGCGGCGGAGACCAGTTCTTCGGTAGGGGCAGCGCGCCAGGTGATATGGCGCACCAGGTTCAAAGCGAAAGGCGGGCAGGTCAGGGATTCGAAAGCGAGGGCGCCGACCTGGCGGCCGGTCAGCTTCAAGGCGCCGCGTTTGAACCAGACATAGGCCAGCGCGAGCAGCGCGGTGGCGTAGAACAGCAGGATGCCGGCAGCGACGGCCAGGTTGCCGTAACGGGAGAACAGGCCGGCAGGAATAAGGCCGAACAGCGCGAGCGCCATCAGCCACACCAACGGCGCCAGCACCTTGTACGGGCCGAAAGGCGGCGGCGTCCAGCGCTGCGCGTCGGGCGTGGCGGCCGCCAGCTGCTGTTTCCAGCGCAGCGGGAATACCGGGCGGTGCGGCAGCAGGGGATTGGGCACGAACGGTTCCTTGCCGCGCAAGGTGTAATGCTCCGCGCCGAAATGCAGCGACCAGCGGCCACCCAGGGTCGCCGCCAGCACGCCTTCATTCGAATGCAGCAGCCGCGCCGAGTCGTACAGGTACAGGCCAGCCATGGCCGCTACCAGCAGGACTTCGGCGTGGAATGCGATCAATTGCTGCTTTCCTTCTTCTTGAACATCGCCCTCAGACCCGCGGCGGCTGCAACGGCACCGACTGCAACAAGCTTCCACATCTTGGCCAGGAACAGGGCCGCGGCTGCCCAGAAGCCCTTCTTGGTCGCAATGACTGCAGCGCCGCCGGTCACCAGCGCGGCCAGGCCGAATTCGGCAACGTGGTCACCCGGCTTGAACTCGGAATACCTTTCGCCGTCGTTGTATTCGAAGCCGGTCAACACCTTGCGGAAGCTTGCCACGTCGGCATCCAGCGTCTCAGGCGAGGACACCAGGGTTGCGCTCATCACGCCGCTGCGGCCCAGCAGGCGGATGGTGTAGTTCAGCGAAATGCCGTGGTCGGAACGCAGTTTCAGGCCCCATTCCAGTTGCTTGGTCTTTTCGTCGTAATGCGGCGGAACGTACCAGTCCTCGGTGTACAGGGCACCCAGGCCGAGGCGCTTGCGTTCTTCGTTGGCGGGGCCGTCGCTCTCCTTCAGTGTCTTCAGCAGTGCGTCGGCGTCGATCTTGTCGCCTTCCTTCACATAGCCGCTTGGGTCGAAGGTGAAGGTGGCCCACCAGCCGCCTTCCATATCCAGGATGGTGTAGTTGCCGTCTTCCGGCAGGTTGCCGGTCAGTTCCAGGAAACGACGTGAGTTCTTATCGTCCAGGAACTGGATCTTGTCGCTTGGCGTTTTCAGCGTGGCTTTGGCGGCGATGGATTCGGCGCGCGGGCCGGTATGCCAATCCAGCTTGTCAAATTCAGCTTTGCGCTGTTCGGCCGTCATGTCGGCCATGGCAAACAGCGGCACCAGTGCAAGTGCAATCACCCAGTTACGAATCTTCATTGTTATTTCCCCGTTGAGTTATTTTAAATAAACCCAGGAGGATAGCAGCGAGAACCCCATGCAAAATGCGTGCTTTCTCACATCCGCAGGCTGCGCTCAATGGCGCCGGAGGCAGCGGCCTTCAGCAGGCGCTGGAACTTTGGGCACTCGGCATGGCTCGGCGCGGGGCAGGCCGCCGCGTGGCGCAAGCCCTCGCTCATGGCCTTCAGGCGCTTGGCCAATGCGTCGATTTCTTCCGCCTTGGCCAGCAGGAAGGCGCGGTCGATGGAGGTGCCGCCGTCGGGCGTGAACATGGAACCGATTTCGTCCAGCGACAGCCCGGCCGACTGGCCGAGCGAAATGATGGCCAGCGTATCGAGTACGCCGGGCGCATAGCTGCGCCGCAAGCCGTTGCGGCCGGCCGGCTTGATCAGGCCCTTTTTCTCGTAGTAGCGCAGCGTGGAGGCGGCCATGCCCGAGCGCTGCGCGACTTCCGCGATATCCATAAAAAACCCCTTGACTTGAAGTCGACTTCAACTTCTACAGTGTGCACATCAACCAGGGAGATTGCAATGGAAATCATCATTATCGGCATTGGCGCCACCATCGTTTTCGATTTGTGGCTGCTGCTGCTCAAACGCATGGGCGTGAAGGCCATGAACATGGCCTTCATCGGCCGCTGGGCCGGGCACCTGGCGCAAGGGCGCTTCGCGCACGACTCGATTGCCGCTTCGCCCGCCGTCAGCGGCGAGCATGCATTGGGATGGCTAGTGCACTACGCGACCGGCGTGGCGTTTGCCGGGGCGCTGGTGGCAGTCGCCGGGCAGGGCTGGCTGCACGCGCCCAGCATCGGGCCGGCGCTGGCCCTGGGCATCGCAACCGTCGGCGCCCCGCTGTTCGTGATGCAGCCATCCATGGGCCTCGGCGTGGCATCGAGCAAGACGCCCACGCCTCTGAAGAATTGCCTGCGCAGCGTGGCCAACCACACTGTCTTTGGCCTGGGCCTTTACCTTTCCGCCTTACTCATCAAAGGAATTTCGCAATGAAGAAACTCGCAGTCATTTACCACAGCGCCCACGGCCATACCGAACATATCGCCTCGCACATTGCTCAAGGCGCCGCCAGCGTGGCGGGTATGGTGGTGCATGTGCTGAAAGCATCGGAGCTGGCAGGGGCGCCGGACGCGCTCCTGCAGTACGATGGCGTGCTGCTTGGCTCGCCGACCTACCTGGGCGGCGTGTCGGGCGTGTTCAAGACCTTCATGGATGCCACCGGCAAGATGTGGCGCACGCAGCAACTGAAGGGCAAGCTGGCGGGCGGCTTCACCGTGTCGTCGCTGCCGGCAGGGGACAAGCAATCGACACTGGTGTCGATGTTCACCTTCTGCATGCAGCACGGGATGATCTGGGCCGGTAACCCGATCATCCCG
>DASWTB010000367.1:0-11495 GCA_036402315.1 Pseudoduganella sp.
TCGGCGTACCTGCCGTAACATTTGTTCCTTCGCGGGGAGACAAATGAAATTCACCCTTGAGAAAATTTCGCTGGATGACAAGCGCAGGATCCTTGCTGATGCGAGCGCCGGGGGCGTGCATGGACCCGCCGCCCAACTCGCAAAGTACGGTGAGATGTACTGGGAGGAGGGGCCGAGTTGGGCCATCGGTCCCTGGCGCAAATCTTATTTGATCAGGGCACCGCGCTACACGGCGTGCGGATCTTCGCAGCGCTACTACTACTTTTTCTCCGACGGCAGCTGGTACCAGTTGGCGCGCCGCGCATCGATGTCTGAGCAAGTTGCCATCCTGGGGCAAGACCAGATCCGGCCTGAATTGCTAAGTCATCTCAAGGAACAGATTACGGCGGCATTTGCCGTATTCGGCGAACGAGGCGATGGACCCGACAGCGCGGGCTGGGGGGCGACCATCGTTCCCGTCTTCGTCGGCGAGAGCGGGCGAGACTGAGTGCTATTTTGCCTTGGCCTCGTGTTCGGCGATCGCTTTGGTGAAGCTGTCCATTAGCGGATTGGGCACGGCCAGCGACAGCTGGTAGTGCTCGATCTTGAATCCCTTGCCGGTGTTGAGCAGCACTCCGCTGGCCTGGCAAGTCCCCATCTGCGTGTTGAGCTGTTCGTCAAACCACACGTATTTTTTGTCCGGCGAGAAGTAGACATTGCGCTTTTGCGCGGTAAAGCTCCACGCCTTCTTGCGGTCCCAGAAGCGCTTGGCCCAGGCCTTGAATTCCTTGTAGCTCCACACTTCGCTCTTGTCGGTGCCGATGAAGACGGCGTCCGGCGTGAACTTGTCCCAGTAGTCGGGACGGGTGTTGGCGGCATCGTCGTGCCAGCTGTCGACGAAGGCGTTGACCTGCTGGCGGAACTCGCTGTCCGGGTCGGCGGCCAGGGCATTGTGCATCATGAGGGCGGTGGCGGCGGCGATCAGCAGGCGTTTCATTCGGTTGTCTCCCGGGTCAATGTTGGCGGAATAGTATAATCGTCGGATTGTGCACAGCTTCTCATAAAAAACATGGCTTCACCCAACGATAACGCCAGCATGGCACTGTTCTGCGACTTCGAAAACGTCGCACTGGGCGTCCGCGACGCCAACTACGAGAAATTCGACATCAAACCCGTGCTGGAGCGGCTGCTGCTGAAGGGCAGCATCGTGGTCAAGAAAGCTTATTGCGACTGGGACCGCTACAAGGGCTTCAAGGCCCCGATGCACGAGGCGAATTTTGAACTGATCGAGATCCCGCACGTGCGCCTGTCCGGCAAGAACTCGGCCGACATCCGCATGGTGGTCGATGCACTGGACCTGTGCTACACCAAGTCCCACGTCAACACCTTCGTCATCATTTCGGGGGACTCCGATTTCTCGCCGCTGGTATCCAAGCTGCGCGAGAACGCCAAGCGCGTGATCGGCGTAGGGGTGAAGGATTCCACTTCCGACCTGCTGGTTGCCAACTGCGACGAGTTCATTTTCTACGACGACCTGGTACGCGAATCGCGCCGCCAGCGCCAGGCAACGCGCAATGACCGCGAGCAGCAGCCAAAGCGTACGCCGGAAGAGGAGAAGCGCCGCCGCGAAGAGATGGACAAGCGTCGCAACCAGTGCGTGGAAATCGCTTACACCACTTTCGATGCGCTGGCTGCAGAGCGCGGCGAGGGCAAGATCTGGGCTTCCGTGCTGAAGGAAGCGATCAAGCGCCGCAAGCCGGACTTCAGCGAGTCGTATTACGGTTTCCGTACCTTCGGCAACCTGCTGGAAGAAATGAAGGCGCGCGGCCTGCTGGAATTCGGCCGCGACGAAAAGTCGGGGGCGTACGTGTACCGCAGCAGCCAGCCTGTTGTGCTGCCTGTAGCCGATGCACCGGCCGAGCAGGATGCCGGCATTGCCGCGGATGCTGCTGGCGAGGCGCAGGAAGGCAGTGAAGAAGCTGCCGCCGCCGCGCCTTCCGAAGCAGGCGAAGGCCGCCGCGAGCGGGAATCCCGTGATGGACGCCGCAATCGCGGCAATCGTGGTGGCCGTGGACGCCGTGGCGAGGGCGATACCGCATCTGCTGCTGGCGCTGCCGTCGAAGTGCCGGCCGATGCCGAAGTCGCTGCCGTGGCGGCAGTGGAGGAGGTTGCGCCGGTGGTGGAAGCCCCGGTTGTGGAGGCGCCGGAAGCTGCGCCTGCCGAAGCGCCGCCGGCCAAGCGCACCCGCGCTACGGCCAAAAAGCCGGCTGCCAAGAAAGCCAGCACGCGCGGCAGCAAGGTAGCGCAGGCTGCCGCCGATGCGGCAGAAGCAGTGCAGCAGGCGGAAGCCGTGCTGGCGGCGGCAGCCGAAACTGCGGTGGTGGCGGAAGCGGCGGCCGTGGAAGCGCCGGCCGAAGCCAAGCCGGCGGCGCCCAAGCGCGCCAGGAAGCCTGGCATGCACAAGCCGTCGGCGCGCAGCAAGCTGCCGAAGAAGCCGAAAGCGGAAGCTTAAAGTCCAAAACACGCCGCGCGCCGCGCGGCGTTTCTTTTTCTGCCATACTCACGGGCACTATGCCCTTCATCTCCGAACTTACCCTTTACCCGATCAAGTCCTGCGCCGGCCTGTCGCTGAAGCAGGCGATCCTGACCCGCGCCGGCCTGATGACCGAGCAAATCTACGACCGCGAATGGATGCTGGTTGACGCCAACGGCGTGGCGCTGACACAGCGCGAGCATCCGCGCATGGCCCTGATCGTGCCGCGCCTGAAATCGGAAACCATGGAGCTGCGCGCCCCCGGCATGCTGCAACTGGAAATCCCCCTCGGCCTACCGGACCCGGACAGCGCGCCGACCCTGCAGGTGCAAGTCTGGGAAGACAGCGTGCTGGCCTACGACTGCGATGAAACCACGGCCACCTGGTTCAGCAAATTCCTGGGCATCGAGTGCCGGCTGGCGCGCTTCCATGCCAACGCCAGCCGCCTGACCAGCGGCAAATGGACCAATGGCGAGCAGCACCCAACGCTGTTCTCGGACGGTTACCCGATCCTGGTGGTGGGCACCGGTTCGCTGCAAGACCTCAACGAAAAGCTGCAGCAGCAGGGCCGCCAGCCCTTGCCGATGAACCGTTTCCGTCCCAACCTGGTGGTGGGCGACCTGGATGCGTTCGAGGAGGATTACACCGAGGAATTCCGCATCGGCGAGGCCGTGCTGAAGCCGGTGAAGCCTTGCGCCCGCTGCCCGATGCCATCGGTCGACCAGTCCACCGGCCAATTCGGCCCCGACCCGCTGGACATCCTGCAAGGCTACCGCGCCAAGCCGGAAGTCGATGGCGGCATTTGCTTCGGCATGAATGCAATCGTAGCAACAGGTGATGGCATAAAACTATCGGTGGGAGACCCAATCGAGGTTACACTGTCGTTTTAGTAGTGAGTATCGGCAGGGCGATGGAGATCACGCAGAAAATCACGGGCAAGCAGCCCACCCAGGCGGAACTGGCGGCGGAAAACCAGTCCCTGCGCGCCCGCCTTGCCTACCTGATCGAACAGGCCGAACGCAATCACTCGATCATGATGCGTCACCAGGCGTTTGACCTGGAAATCGTCGGCGCGGCCAGCTTCCCCGAGCTGATTGGCACCATTTTCCGTACCCTGCCGGTGATTTCCGACCTGGATGCAGTAACCCTGTCGCTGGTCGACGTGGACGACGACATCCGCACCGTGATGGAAAAGCTGGGCGTCGATTTCGCCGATTTCCCCAACCTGGTGTTCGTGCCGGATGTGGAAGGACTGGCATTCGACAGCGGGCCGGAGCAGTCCCCCAAGCCCTACCTTGGCATGTTCGACGCACAGAAACACGGGCGCCAGTTCCCGCAGCCGGGCATGCGCCTGCAAAGCGTGGGTGTGGTGCCTCTGCTGCGCAACAAGCGGCTGATTGGCTCGCTGAACCTGGGCAGCGTCGACCCGACCCGCTTCTCGCCCAGCCTGGGCACCGATTTTGTCGAGCACATGGCGTCCATCATCGCCATCTGCCTGGAGAACGTGATCTCCAATGAGATGCTGAAGTATCTCGGGCTGACCGACGCGCTGACCGGGGTCTTCAACCGCCGCTACGTGGACCGCCGCCTTCTCGAAGAGATTGCGCGCGCACGCCGGCAGTCGTATCCGGTGTCGTTCATGTACATCGACATCGACCACTTCAAGCGCGTCAACGACACGGTCGGCCACGGCGGCGGCGACGAGGTGCTGCGCGAGGTGGCCAACCGCATCAAGGCTGAGCTGCGCCTGTCGGATGCGCTGGCGCGTTTCGGCGGCGAGGAATTTGTGGTGCTGTTGATCGATGCGGACCTGGAGAGCGCGGCCTACGTCGGCGAACGGATCCGCGCCGGTATTGCGGCCAGCATGATCGAGCTGTCGCATGGCGTGAAGGTGTCGATCACGGCTTCGGTGGGCGTGGCCAGCCTGGCCCAGGTGCCGGAAGGCGGCAAGCCGGAAGAGCAGGCTGCGCAACTGATCGAGCAGGCTGATGAGGCGCTGTACCAGGCCAAGGAAGGCGGCCGCAATCGGGTGATCCGGTACGCGGCCTGAAACCCGGTACTCGACGGCAGCAGGC
This sequence comes from Pseudoduganella sp., assembly GCA_036402315.1. Taxonomy (GTDB): domain Bacteria; phylum Pseudomonadota; class Gammaproteobacteria; order Burkholderiales; family Burkholderiaceae_D; genus Rugamonas. Next base: position 4,588 of record DASWTB010000367.1, read on the forward strand.
AAGTGTCAGACCCTAAGGGTCTGACACTGGTTTACCGGTTTTAGGCCAGCAGGTCGTTCTCCGCGCGCGCCACTTCCTCGGCCGTGCCACGCAGGACCACCACGTCGCCCGCTTCCAGCGTGGTGCCTGCTTCTGCTTCCAGCCGCACCTTGCCGCGGCGGATGGCGGAAATCTCGGCGCCAGTCTCTTCCAGCGCCAGGTCTTTGACGCATTTGCCGATGCACGAAGCCTGTTCGCCCAGCGGCACCGAATGCAGGCGCACCATTTCCGCTTCCTCCCCGCTGTCGCTGGCGCCGTGGAAATAGCCGCGCAGCGAGGCGTAGCGTTCCTCGCGCGCGCGCTGCACGCGGTGCACCACGCGCCGCAGCGGCACGCCCAGTATCACCAGCGCGTGGGAGGCCAGCATCAGCGAGCCTTCCATCAGCTCCGGCACCACTTCGGCGGCGCCGGCTTCCTTCAGGCGGTCCAGGTCGGAATCGTCATGCGAACGCACGATCACCGGCAGCTCGGGCGCCAGTTCGTGCACCAGGTGCAGCACCTTCAGCGCCGACGGCGTGGAGGCGTAGGTGATCACAATGGCCGAAGCACGCTTGATGCCGGCCGCCACCAGCGACTCGCGGCGCGCGGCGTCGCCGTAGGAAACGTTGGCGCCGGCGGCCTGTGCCTCCTGCACCCGCAGCGGGTCCAGGTCCAGTGCGTGGTAAGGGATCTTTTCCTCGCTCAGCAGGGTGGCCAGCGACTGCCCTGAGCGGCCAAAGCCCGCCACGATCACGTGCTTCTGTGCCGACATCGTGCGCGCTGCGATATTGGTCAGGTTCAGCGACTGCATCATCCACTCGTTGGCGGAGAACTTCAGCACGATCTTGTCCGACTGGGCGATCAGGAAGGGGGCCAGCAGCATCGACAGCACCATCGATGCCAGCACCACCTGCACCACGAAGGGGTCGACCAGCTTCATGCCGCCCACCACGTTCAGCAGTACGAAGCCGAATTCGCCCGCCTGCGCCAGCGCCAGGCCGGTGCGCATGGCAGTCGAGGTGGAGGCGCCGAACAGGCGCGCCAGGCCGGCGATCAGGGCGAACTTGAGCAGCACCGGGCCGGCCAGCAGCACCAGCACCAGCCACCAGTTTTCCAGCACCAGGCGCGCATTGAGCAGCATGCCGACGGTGATGAAGAACAGGCCAAGCAGCACGTCGCGGAAAGGCTTGATGTCTTCTTCCACCTGGTGCTTGTATTCGGTTTCGGAGATCAGCATGCCGGCCACGAACGCGCCCAGCGCCATCGACAGCCCGGCCTGCTCGGTGATCCAGGCCGCGCCCAGCGTCACCAGCAGCAGGTTGAGCATGAACAGTTCCTGCGAGCGGCGCAATACGACAATGGTGAACCACTTGCGCATCACCTTCTGGCCGACGAACAATAGCAGGAGCAGCACCACGGCCGCCTTCAGCCCGGCCAGGGCCAGGGTCTTGGGCAGGTCGGCCGGGTTCTGTGCCAGTGCCGGGATCAGGATCAGCAGCGGCACCACCGCCAGGTCCTGGAACAGCAGGATGCCGATGATCTTGCGGCCATGCTCGCTTTCCAGCTCCAGCCGTTCCGTGAGCAATTTGACCACGATGGCGGTGGACGACATGGCCAGGGCGCCGCCCAGCGCGAACGAGGCCTGCCAGCCCAGCTGGATCGAGGGCGGCAGCAGGAAATGGATGATCCAGCCGAACAGCATGGTGGCGGCAATGGTCAGCCCCACTTGGGCCATGCCCAGCCCGAACACGATGGAGCGCATGGCCATCAGCTTGGGCAGCGAGAATTCCAGCCCGATCGAGAACATCAGGAACACCACCCCGAATTCCCCCAGCAGCTCGGTTGCATGGCTTTGCTCGGCCAGCCCCATGGCGTGCGGACCCAGCAGGATGCCGACAGCCAGGTAGCCCAGCATCGGCGGCAAGTGCATCATGCGGAAGGCAACCACGCCAAGAACGGCGCTGCCGAGGAGGAGTAGGGTCAGTTCAAGGGGGGAAAACATCCGTTGTTTGTTTTGTCTGGCAAGTTTTTTGCTTATCTAATTCGGCTATACTTCGGGCATGAGTGTAACCCATGAAAAAACAATGCTGAAATCTTTTGATGCCAAGACCGCAACACGCGCGCTGCAACTGGCGCGTGAGGCCCTGCAGATCGAAACGGACGCCCTGGCAGCGCTGCACGCGCGCCTGGCCAACGACGAGACCGTGGGCCAGGCCGTGTCCTTGTTGCTGCAATGCAAAGGTCGCGTTGTGGTCTCCGGCATCGGCAAGTCCGGCCATATCGGCAAGAAAATTGCCGCCACCCTGGCCTCGACCGGCACCCCGGCCCTGTTCGTGCATCCGGCCGAAGCGGCGCACGGCGACCTGGGCATGGTGACCCCGGAAGACGTGGTGATTGCGATTTCCTATTCCGGCGAAGCGGCCGAACTGATGGCCATCCTGCCGGTGGTCAAGCGCATGGGCGGCCACGTGATCGCCATGACCGGCAAGCCGCAATCGAGCCTGGCCAAGCTGGCCGACGTGCACCTGGACGTGTCCGTGGCCAAGGAAGCCTGCCCGATGAACCTGGCGCCGACCGCTTCCACCACCGCCACCCTGGCGCTGGGCGACGCGATTGCCGTGGCGCTGCTGGAGCTGCGCGGCTTCAAGGAAGAAGACTTCGCGCGCTCGCACCCGGGCGGCGCCCTGGGCCGCCGCCTGCTGACGCATGTGCGCGACGTGATGCGCAAGGACGGCGCGATCCCGGCCGTGGGCCTGGACACCCGCCTGCCCGATGCGCTGCTGGAAATCACCCAGAAGGGCATGGGCATGACCGCTGTGGTCGATGCCGCCAACCGGCCGGTCGGCGTGTTCACCGACGGCGACTTGCGCCGCATGATCGAGAAGGTGCAGGACTTCAACAAGGTCGTTATCAAGGACGTCATGCACCTGAACCCGCGCACTGTCGGCCCCGACCAGCTGGCGGTGGATGCGGTGGCAGTGATGGAAGAATTCCGCATCAACCAGATGCTGGTGGTGGATGCCGACGGCACGCTGGTCGGCGCGCTGCATATCCACGACCTGACGCGTGCCAAGGTGATCTGATGATGCTCAAACACGAAGATCTCGTTGCCCGCGCAGCCAAGGTGCGCCTGTTCATCTTCGACGTGGACGGCGTGCTGACCGACGGCAGCCTGTCCTACGGCGCCGAGGGTGAAATGATCAAGACCTTCAACGTGCACGACGGATTGGGCATCAAGCTGCTGCAGGAAGCCGGCATCAAGACGGCGATCATCAGCGCCCGCCGCACGCCCATCGTGCTGGCGCGCGCCAGGGACCTTGGCATCGACTACGTGCACCAGGGTGGCCACGACAAGCTGACCCCGTTCAAGGCGCTGCTGGCCGAACTGGGCCTGCAGGAAGAGCAGGTCGCCTTCATCGGCGACGACGTGGTCGACCTGCCGCTGCTGAGCCGCGTCGGTTTCGCGGTCAGCGTGCCGAACGGCCGCCAGGAAGCGCAGCAGCGCTCCCACTACATCACCGAAGCCGCGGGCGGCCGCGGCGCGGTGCGCGAGGCCTGCGAATTCGTGCTGCGTGCAAGCGGCAACTACGATCGCGTCATGGCCCAGTTCCTGGCGTAAGGAAGCTCGCAATGCGTAACCAGAGGACCGCCCACCGCTTCCGCCTGTCGCTCGGCATGATCTTCGTGCTGCTGGCGGCGCTCGGCAGCTTCTACCTGCTCGAGCTGCTGAACCGCGCGGACGAACAGATGCAGGCCGATAAACGCTTGAACGAGCCGGACTACATCATCGAGAATTTCTCCTTCGTGCGCATGACGAAGGAGGGCAAGCCAAGCTACATTATCGGCGGCGACAAGCTGACCCACCGCCCGATCGACGATTCCTCCGACATCGACAATCCGCGCGTGCACAGCCTGTCCGGTGAAAAGCCGCCGATGGAAATCGTGGCCGACAAGGCGAGGGTGGAAGACACGAACAGCCGCGTCACCCTGAACGGCAACGTCAAGATCGACCGCGCCGCTTCGCCGCAATCGCAACTGCTGCACCTGGAATCGGAAAAGCTGGTGATCTTCCCGGATGAAGACCGCATGGAAACCGACCAGCCGGTGAAACTGCGCCTGGGGAATACCACCGCATCGGCCAACAGCATGCGTGCCAATAATGCGACGCGCGAAATGCACCTGGCCGGCAACGGCACGCTGCAGATTCCGCCCAAGGCAGCAGACCAATAACTGAGGAATGACTATGAAACGACTACTCTTGTCGGCAGCCTTGCTGCTGGGAGTTGCGGCTCCGGCGCTGGCCGAGAAAGCCGACTCTTACAAGCCGACCAACATCAGCTACGGCTCGATGGACATCGATGACGTCAAGCAGGTCACCATCCTGCTTGGTGGCGTCAAGCTGACGCGCGGCACGCTGACCATGACGGCCGAACGCGCCTACGTCAAGCAGACCCCCGAGGGCTACCAGCAAGTCACCCTGTTCGGCGACGGCAAGAAAGCCACCTTCCGCCAGAAGCGCGACGGCGCCGGCGACCAGTGGGTGGAAGGCGATGCCGACCGCATCGAATACGAAGAACAGGTCGAACTGGTGAAGATGTTCAACAAGGCCACCATCCGCCGCCTGGAAGGCGGCAAGCAGAACGACGAAGTGCAGGGCGAGTTCATCTCCTACGACAGCCGCAAGGAGTTCTTCAGCGTGCGCAATAGCGCGACCGGCGAGAGCAAGCCGGGCGGCGGCCGCGGCACCATGGTGATCCAGCCGACCCGCACCGAACCGCCTGCCACGCCGCCGGCGCAGGCAACCACGCCTCCTACCACGCCGCCATCGGAGAAGAAGTAAGCATGCAAGCTAATACCTGCGCCAGCACGCTGGTCGTGCGCGGCCTCCAGAAAACTTATGGCAAACGCCAGGTGGTGCACGACGTTTCGCTGCAGGTCGACTGCGGCGAAGTGGTCGGCCTGCTTGGTCCTAACGGCGCCGGCAAGACCACCTCCTTCTACATGATCGTGGGCCTGGTGGCTTCCGATGCGGGCACCATCGATATCGGCGGCACCGACGTATCGAGCCTGCCGATCCACAAGCGCGCCACGCTGGGTCTGTCCTACCTGCCGCAGGAAGCTTCGGTATTCCGCAAGCTGACGGTGGAAGAGAATATCCGCGCCGTGCTGGAGCTGCAGAAGGTCGACGGCAAGCCGCTGGCCAAGGCCGAGATCGACCAGCGCCTGGAAGCGCTGCTGGCTGACTTGCAGATCGAGAAGCTGCGCGAGAACCCGGCCCTGTCGCTGTCCGGTGGCGAACGCCGCCGCGTGGAAATCGCCCGCGCCCTGGCCACCAACCCGCGCTTCGTGCTGCTGGACGAACCGTTTGCCGGCGTCGACCCGATCGCCGTGATCGAAATCCAACGTATTGTGCGTTTCCTGAAGGAGCGCAATATCGGTGTCCTGATCACCGACCATAATGTGCGTGAGACCCTCGGCATTTGCGACCGCGCCTACATCATCAACCAGGGCTCGGTGCTGGCCTCGGGCCGCCCGGACGACATCATTGCCAATGAATCCGTACGCCGCGTCTACCTCGGCGAACACTTCCGCATGTAAGCGAAGGCCATGAAACAAACACTGCAACTGCGAACCTCGCAACACCTGGCGCTGACGCCGCAGCTGCAACAATCCATCCGCCTGCTGCAGCTCTCGACGCTGGAGCTGCACCAGGAGTTGGAACAGCTGCTTGGCGACAATCCCATGCTGGAGCGCCTTGACGATCCACTCGACCACTCGGTGCGCCTGCTGGCCGATGGCGCCATCAGCCAGGGCAACGGCAATGGCGCTGAAGGCCCCGCCGCACCTGCTTCCGAAGGCGGGCCAGGCGAGGGCGGCGATGCCCCGGCAGCCGCAGCCGACAACGATGGCTATGAAGGCGGCGACAGCGAAGGGGCCGGCAGCGGCAGCGACGACGCCGACTGGAGCGCCAGCGCCGGCACCAAGTCCGCCGACGACGAAGACAGCCGCCCGCAGCTGGAAGCTTCCGGCTGCACGCTGCGCGAACACCTGCTCGAGCAGATGCGCGTCACCGTGCAGGAGCCGCGCGACCGCGCGCTGATGGAACTGATCATCGACGCGCTGGACGACAACGGCTACCTGGAAGAACCGCTGGAGGAAATCCACGAGCGCCTGCCGCCCGAGCTGGAAATCGAACTCGACGACCTGCGCTGCAGCCTGGTGCTGCTGCAAAGTTTCGACCCGCCTGGCGTGGCAGCGCGCAATGCCTCCGAATGCCTGGCGCTGCAGATCAGGCGCATGCCCGGCGTGCCGCTAGTCACGCGCCGCATGGCGCTGACCATCGTCGAAAAGCACCTGACCTGGTTCGCCCAGCGCGAATTCACCAAGCTGAAGAAAGCGCTCGACTGCGACGACGAAGACTTGCGTGAAGCGCAGTGCGTGATCCGCCAGTGCAACCCGCATCCGGGCGCCGAATTTGCGTCAGGCGAGTCAGACTATGTGGTGCCGGACGTGATCGTGAAGAAGGGCCGCGGCGGCTGGGTGGTCACGCTGAATAACGACGTGGTGCCGCGCCTGCGCGTCAACGCGCTGTACGCCAACCTGCTCAAGCAAGGCAAGAGCGAGTCGCAGATGAACGGCCAGCTGCAGGAAGCCAAGTGGCTGATCAAGAATATGCGCCAGCGTTTCGATACGATCCTGCGCGTCGCGGAAGCGATAGTAGAAAGACAAAAGAACTTTTTCAGCCATGGCGCAGTGGCCATGAGACCCCTTGTGTTGCGTGAAATTGCTGATACACTGGGACTACACGAGAGCACTATTTCTCGCGTAACAACTCAAAAATATATGCTCACCCCGCATGGCATGTTTGAGTTGAAATATTTCTTTGGCAG
>DASWTB010000368.1:0-10954 GCA_036402315.1 Pseudoduganella sp.
ACGCGCAAACGCGACTTGGTCCTTGCCCAGGAACCCCGCAAAGCAAAGCGAGTTGGCAATCGAGCGCTCCACCAGCTCGCGCGAAATGCCTCTGGCCCAAGTACTTTGCTCCGTCAGAAAGCGATGTATGAGCCCTAAATCGAGCTCGCGTAATTCTGTGGTGATTCGAATTCCATCCATACACGTCACACATTCAGTTGGGATTCAGGCAAATGTTAGCATGACTAAAGTGCCTGTCCCTATCCAAGACAGAAGATACCGTCCGCATTAGATCTCGTTTACTGAGCGGCGCGCCAGCCACTCGCGCACATTTATCACGGTAAAAAAGTATCTCGCGCTCGGCATTTGCGGTCGCGTGCAAATATCTTCGCAGTTGATCCCCGCTTCCTTTCTGCTTTGCAAATGGGGCGGCTTCTGGGACTTCAAGGAACAGGCGGTCCAGCGCCTTCCCCAACATCGTATTAATTGACATTGGTTACCTTCCCTTGCGTCGTCCGAAGATCGGGATAATAAACAAGAGACCTCTGGCCATATTGCTCAAATTGGTGCTCCGGGTGGAATAGCGGGCATCGCGCGCAGCTTCACGCTGCGCGGATCGGCCAAGTAACGCAAGACGTGATCGGCTGCCTGGGCCCGGCTGGCGGCGGTGGTACCTTTGCCGGGGTTTGCTTTCAGCCATCCCGCGAAGGTACGCAGTTGCTGGCGCAGGTCCGCGTCGACGTTGGCGTGGAGCTTGCCGCCATCCAGTGCCTGAAGCAGCGCGTCGAGCACGACCCAGTTGGCGGCCAGTTGAACCGCTTCGCCGCCCGCGACATTGGCCGGAACCGGGCCGCGCTTCCAGCTGCGCGACAGGGCCGCGTCTACCACTTCATCGGCGCCTGGCATGGCCGCGTCACGGGCGTGTTGCCAGTACAGGCGATTGAGGCGCCCAGCATCAAACAGGAAGCCGGCAGTCTGCGCGGCGCCCGATTCCGCGGCAGACAGCGCGTCAAACACCGCAGTCATGCGGGTGCCGAAGTATTCCTTGTTACGCTCGAATCCAGTTGAAGGCGGCGATAGCTGGTCGAGCACACCGGCGGGCAAGGCGAGGTATTCAGCACGCAGCGTATCCGCCAGGCGTGCCAGCGCCGCGCGCTGGGTCGCAGCGGGCGTCAATTTGATCCCCGCAGCGGCGCGGCCGGCGCGGATGTCGGCGCCAGTGGCGGATTCGTATTCGCCGCCTGCAAGCAGCCGTGCTACGGCCTCCCCCTGGTAGCGCTGCAGCAAGTACACTGGCACCAGGCGCGCTTCCAGTTCGCCCGCCTGGCGCTCGTCTGGCAAAACGTCGAGCGAGAAGTTGTCGAGGGCGCGGCGACGAATGGCGCCGAGCTGGTCCCATGTTTTCAAGGTGTCTGGGCCGAAGTCCCACAGCAGGCCGTTCGGATGCGATGCGCCAGGCGCCCGGGCATCCTCGTCGGACACGTACTGCAGGCCGGCAGCGCGTGCCTCGCTGCGCAGCTTGGCCAATGCGGCGGTTTCGGCCTCGCCGCTGCCGAAATCACCATAGATATGCTTGACGACGTAGTCGTCCCACGCCCCGACACCGATACCGTAGGCATCCTGCAGGTCGATCGCGCCGTCGGCACCGAGCTTTAGCACTGGATGCGGGTAGTCCATTACGGAACCATTGCCCTGGCGGCTGGCCGCGAAGTTATGGGCGAAGCCCAGGGTATGGCCAACCTCATGGGCCGCGAGTTGGCGCAGGCGCGCCAGTGCCATTTGCTCGGCGAGCTTGCGGCGCTCTGCCGGGGCGGATTTGCCGTAAGGCGCCAGCAAAGCTTCGGCAATCAGGATGTCTTGCCGCACGCGCTGCGAACCGAGCGTCACAGCGCCGCGAATGATCTGCCCAGTGCGTGGATCGGTAATCGCATTGCCATACGACCAGCCGCGCGTTGCGCGATGGACCCAGGTGATCACGTTGTAGCGCACGTCGGCGGGATCGGCTCCTTCAGGCATCAGTTCGACGCGGAAGCCATCCTTGAAACCGGCCTTTTCGAAAGCGCTCGCCCACCAGCGCGCCCCCTCCAGCAATGCCGAGCGCACCGGCTCCGGGGCGCCACGGTCAAGATAGTAGACAATCGGCTTGCCGCCTTTTTCAAGCCGGTGGCGCACTTGCCAGCGCACGTCAAGGCTGCTGGCGAGTGGCGTCGAGAAATCGTAGTAGCCGGTATCGAAGCCTCCCGAGAATGGGTGATAGCGGCGCGGCCTGTACCCGTTGTCGGGCAGGCGCACCATCGAAATGTGCTGTCGCATCGACAGGCTGGCCGGATCGGCTGCGACCTGTTTCACGAATTCGCCACTGCCAGGCCCGGCAAATGTCAGCAAAGACTCAAGTTCGACGTTATCGGGAAAGGCTTTGGCTTCCGATGCAAGCACGGCGCTGCGCTTCTCGTCCACCCGATACGCACCCTGCTTCGTTTCGTCCAGCCGCTGCACGACGCCGTGCTGGTCGGCCAGCAGGAAGCTCGAAAAATCAACCAGGTGGCGCGGCCCGTCGCTGGCCAGGATGTCGCCCGACCAAAGCACTGCCCCGGCGAACGACTCAACCACTGCGTTGCGCTCGTCGGCGTCGGCCGAACGGGCAACAAAGCGGGTGTTCTCCTGCACCAGGAACAGGCGGTCGCCGAACTTCTGGAATCGAACCAGCTCCGGGCTGCCCGGCTGCGCGCGGTCCAAACCCACGTCGTTCGAGCCGAGGGCATAAGGCAGCGATGAAACCAGCAGGAAGGGCTGGTCAAGATCGCGCACGGAGAGCAGCACCTTGCCCTTCGCCGCATCGCGCCAGACTTCGATGAAGCCAGGCTGCGCGGCGAGCGACCGGGTCTGCTCCGCGAAGGTTTTAGGCGCTTCCGCCGCCGTGGCCGGCGCAAGCAAGGCAGTCCACAGCAGCAGGAGCGCGCGCATGGCTTACTGTCCGCCGGTAATGGTTGCCGGTGCGGCCGGATGCATGTCCAGAGCGCGACTCAGGAAGCCCCAGCGGTCAGCCACTTCTTCGATCTGCTTGGTGGTCGGCTTGCCGGCGCCATGGCCAGCCTTGGAGTCAATCCGGATCAGGATCGGTGCGGCGCCGGCCTGTGCGGCCTGCGCAGCTGCGGCGAACTTGAAGCTGTGGGCCGGTACGACGCGGTCGTCATGGTCGGCAGTCATTACCATGGTGGCCGGGTAGCAGCGGCCCTGCTTCAGGTTATGCAGAGGGGAATACTTGACCAGCGCCTTGAATTCCTCCGCGTTATCGGACGAGCCGTAGTCCGAAGCCCATGCCCAGCCGATGGTGAACTTCTGGAAGCGCAGCATGTCCATCACGCCTACTGCCGGCACTGCGGCGCCGAACAGGTCCGGACGCTGGGTCATCGCAGCGCCAACCAGCAAGCCGCCGTTCGAGCCGCCGCCAATCGACAGCTTGGCTGGTGAAGTCACCTTGTTCGCCACCAGCCATTCAGCCGCACCGATAAAGTCGTCGAAGACGTTCTGCTTCTGCAGCTTGGTGCCGGCCTTGTGCCAGGCCTCGCCGTACTCGCCGCCACCACGCAGGTTGGCCACTACGTAGACGCCGCCCATTTCCACCCACGCCAGGTTCGACACGGAGAAGCTTGGGGTCAGCGAGATATTGAAGCCGCCGTAGCCGTACAGGTAGGTCGGGTTGCTGCCGTCCAGCTTCATGCCTTTCTTCGACACGATGAACATCGGTACCTTGGTGCCGTCTTTGCTGGTGAAGAATTCCTGGCGCGTATCGAAAGCGCTCGGATCGAAATCGACCTTTGGCTGGCGGTAGATGCTGGATTTACCGCTCTTCAGGTCGAGGCGATAGATCGTGGTCGGCGTGGTGAAGCTGGTGTACGAGTAAAACGTCTCGGTATCCGTCGCCTTGCCGCCGAAACCCGAGGCGGTACCCAGCCCTGGCAGCGCGATCTCGCGCACAGGCTTGCCCTTCAGGTCGACCACCTTGACAGCGCTGTGCGCATCGCTCAGGTAGTTCAGCACCAGCTGCTTGTTGACGATGCTGGCACCGGTCAGGGTTTGCTGTACTTCAGGAACGACTTCTTTCCAGTTCTCGATGCCCGGCTTGCGGATATCAATGGCGATGATACGCGAACGCGGTGCGTCCTTGTCGGTCAGGAAGTAAAACACCGGGCCTTCATTGTCGATGAAGTTGTACGACGCATCGAAGGCTTCCAGCAGGCCGGCCACCTGCGCGTCTTTTGCTTTCAGGTCCTTGATGAAGACGCGGTTCTTCGCCTCGGTGCCATGCGAGCCATTGATCACCAGGTAGCGGCCGTCGTCGGTCACTTCGGCGCCAAAGCCCCATTCCTTCTGGTCCGGGCGATGATAGACCAGCACATCTTCGCTTTGTCCGGTACCGAGTTTGTGGAAGTAGACCTTCTGGAAGTAGTTCACGCCAGCCAGCTTGCTCTCTTCGGTCGGCTGGTCATAGCGGCTGTAGTAGAAGCCGGAACCATCGGCGGCCCAGGCGGTATTGGAGAACTTGACCCACTTGATATGGTCGGCCAGGTCCCTGCCGGTGGCGATGTCGCGAACCTTGATCTCGTTCCAGTCGGAGCCGGATGCAGCAGTGCTGTAGGCCAGGAATTTGCCGTTCGGGCTGACGGCGGTGCCGGCCAGCGCCACAGTGCCATCAGTGGCCAGGGTGTTCGGGTCAAGCAGCACGCGCGGCGCCTCGGACAGGGTCTTTGCGGTGTACAGGACCGACTGGTTCTGCAGGCCGTCATTGCGGCTATAGAAATAGCGGCCGCCTTTCTTCGATGGCACGCCATAACGCTCGTAGTTCCACAGCTTGGTCACGCGCGCCTTGATCGCCTCGCGCTCCGGGATCTGGGCCAACCAGCTTTGCGTTACCTTGTTTTGCTCCACGACCCAGGCCTTGGTTTCGGCGCTGTTGGCATCTTCGAGCCAGCGGTATGGGTCGGCGACCATGGTGCCGTGGTAATTATCCTGCTGGTCGACCTTTTTGGAAGCCGGATAGCTCACCGCTGGTGCACCTGCTGGGCAGGTCTGGGCGAAGGCTTGTGCGGAGAAGGCTGCGATCAGGGACAGTACAAGGGTGGCGCGCTTGAATTGCATTTGTCTTCCATAGAGTAGTTATGATGCGGCAGCGATCATAACTTGAACTTTAACAAATAAGTAACTCTCCGAAGCCTTTGGCGCCGGTGATTATTCGGCCAATGCGGAAGCTTTCCAGCTCCCGACCCAGCTTGCCAGTTCGCCGGCCGGGATCGGACGGCTCATATAGTAGCCCTGGCCCTGGTCGCAGCCCATCTCCGCCAGGATGTCCCAGGCAGCTTCGCTCTCGATCCCCTCGGCCACCACGCGCAGGCCCATATTGTGGCCAAGGTCGATGGTGGAACGCACGATCTTCGCGTCGCCTTCATCATTCGCCATATTCAATACAAACGATTTATCGATTTTCAGTTCGTCCACCGGCAAGCGTTTCAGGTAGGCCAGCGAGGAATAGCCTGTGCCGAAATCGTCAATCGAAAGATCGCAGCCCATGGCATGCAGGCGTTCCAGCGTTTGCTGGGCACGCACCGGGTCTTCCATAATCGCGCTCTCCGTGATCTCCAGGCAGAAGGCGCCCGGCGACACATGGTGGCGCATGAAGATTTCGCCGAACTTGAACGGCAGTTCCTGGTCCAGCAGATCTCGCGTGGAAAGGTTGACCGAGACCTTCAGGTGGATGCCGCGCTGCGCCAGCTCGTGGCACAGCTCCGCCGAGCGCTCCAGCACCCAATGCGTAATCACGCGGATAAAGCCGGTCTGCTCGGCAAACGGGATGAACTGGTCGGGGAAGACATTGCCGCGCACGGGATGCTGCCAGCGCACCAGCGCTTCCATGCCCACCACATGGCCAGTGGCCAGCGTCACCTTCGGCTGTACGAACAGGCGCAGCTCATTGTTTTCGACGGCCTGGCGCAATTCCGTCAGTAGCGACAGGCTTTGCTGGCTGCCCTTGTCGATCGCGTCTTCGTAAACCACTGCGCCTGCGTTGCGCTGCTTGGCGGTGTACATGGCAATTTCCGACTTACCCAGCAATTCCTCGCCAACCACGCCGTTCTCAGGGAAGCCGGCGATGCCGATCCCCGCGCCGATGTCGACCATCTGCTCGTCCAGCGACAGCGGCGATTCCAGCGCCTGCAGGATTTGCGCTGCCACCACCACCGCTTGATCCAGGTCCGACCCAGGCAGCAGCACGGCGAATTCATCGCCTCCCAGGCGCGCCACCTGGGAAGGATGGCGGCGGTTGGCCAGCTTTTTCAGCAGCCTGCCGGCGACCTGTTTCAGCAAGGCGTCGCCAAAACTGTGGCCCATTACGTCGTTCACATGCTTGAAGCGGTCCAGGTCCATCATCAGCACATAGACCGAACCGCCGCGCTTGCGCGCTACGCCGATCGCATCATTCAACAGCAACAGGAACTGTGCACGATTCGGCAGGCTGGTCAGCGGATCCCAGTATGCCAGGCGGCGAATCTCCTGTTCACGCTTGGCGATACCGTCGCGCATGCTGCCGAGGGCGTGCGCCAGATCGCCGATCTCGTCGGCGCGGGAGGAACCGATATCGACCTTGTAATCGCCCTGCTCCAGCCTTTTCGCCATATCGGCCAATTGGCGCAGCGGCTGTGCGATGCGCTTGGCCGTGACCACGCTGGCCAACACGCAGACCACCATGCCGATTACTGTCAGGCCAAGCAGCCACTGCTCGAGACGCGCGTATTCGGCCGTGGCCTCGTCGATCGAACGGCCCAGCATTGCCATCGCGACATTGCCATCATCCTCGCCGATCTTCGTCATGTGAACACTGAGCTTGTCGCTGCCCATGTCCACGTCGAACGCCGAGTCCGGCATGCTGCCCATGCCTTGCAGTTGCGGCATGATGCGCTCCACCATGGACGGCGCAAGACTGGATGCGACGGCCAGCCAGCGTCCATTCATGTCACGCGTCAAGAGCGAGGTTTGCAGTGCTGTGGTTTCCTGCATGTCCCGCGCCAGGCGTTCATCGAGCGGAAAAGTCATCACCACAAAGCCGATGGTTAGCGGCGCCTTGACCGGCACCACCACGACCTGGTACGGCAGGCGTTCAACGATGGCGATGCCATTGGCGCCATCACCCTGCTCGGCCTTGTCCAGCATGGCCATGACCATATGCTCCAGCCCTGCCGCCTGCGCATCGCTGGTCGAGGCGACAACCTTGCGTTCAGGGCTTACCAGCATCGTCAATGCTGCCTTGATGCGGCGGCCATGGTTGACCAAAGCCGACTCAATGGTGGCGCGGTCTGCGTGGTCCGTATTGCCGATCGCCGACAGGAAGCCGGCATCGCGCGACAGCAGGCGCGCGCCATTACGCAGGTTCTGGGCATTCTGGTCCATCAGGAGCGCGAACACCTTGCTGCCGTTGACCAGCTCGGAGGCAATCGCGGCCCGCGCATTGCTGTCGATACCGCGCTGGATCACAATCAGCCCCACCAGCTGCACCACGATCAGCAGCACGAGGAACAGCGTGACGATACGGCTTTCGAGGCTGCGAAATCGCATGGTGTCAGGTAGCGGCAGCGGAACGGATCAAGGGCTGGCTCGGCATCGCTCTCGGCCAGGGGCGTCGGAAGCTTATTGTAACGCCAAAAAGTGTTTCCAACGTTCATCATGCTGTCACAATTGCGACACAGAATCATGATGTTGCCATTTTTGCGACCGCCATCGTGAGCACTTCAACTGCCGCCCTCCCGCACAACGTGACCTACCTGCGCCCGCCGCCGGATGACATGCTCGGCCAGCACCTGCTTGACATCATCCAGCGCCGCCAGCTGCACGCCCTGTTCCAGCCCATCGTCCACATGCAAAGCGGCGAGATCATCGCTTACGAAGGGCTGATTCGCGGCCCCTCGGACAGTCCGCTGCATGCGCCGCTCAACCTGTTTCGCGTGGCGCGCGCCAACAACCTGTCGCGGGAAGTCGAATACCTGTGCCGGCGCATCGTGCTGGAGCGCTTCGCCGAGCTGCAGTTGCCGGGAAAGCTATTCCTCAACGTCAGCCCGGAATCGCTGGTGCGCCAGCACGATGGCAGCCAGGGCGAAACTCTCGGCTACATCCACGAGTTCGGTCTCAATCCGGCCAACGTCATCATCGAGCTGACAGAAAACCAGCCGACCTACGACTACGAACGGATGCGCGAAGCAGTCCTGTATTACCGCAAGATGGGGTTCCAGATTGCGATTGACGACCTTGGCGAAGGTTTCTCCAGCCTGCGCCTGTGGTCCGAGCTGCGCCCGGAGTTCGTCAAGATCGACATGCACTTCATCCAGGGCATCGACCATGATCCGGTCAAGCTGCAGTTCGTGCGCTCGATCCAGGAAATCGCCGACAAGTCGAATACCCTCGTGATTGCGGAAGGCATCGAAAAGGCGGCGGAGCTGCTGGTGCTGCGCGACCTGGGTATCGCATACGGCCAGGGCTACCACCTCGGGCGCCCACACATCCAGCCGGCACGGGCCCTGCCGGCGGAAGTGGTCAAGGTACTGGGCCGCAATGGCGTGGCGGTCTATCCGCAACGCGCTGCCGAGAGAAACGCCGTGTCTATCCGCAAGCTGTTGCACGACGTGGCCGCTGTGCCACCGTCCATGAACAACAATGACGTCTATGAAATCTTCATGGCCGATCCCAAGCTGATGATCATTCCGGTGGTCGACGCCGGCCTGCCGCTTGGCCTGGTGTCGCGCTTTGAGATGATCGACCACTTCGCGCGCCCCTACCAGCGCGAGTTGTATGGCAAGAAGCCATGTACCCTTTTCATGGATGCCAAGCCGATCATTGCCGACGTCGACACCAGCCTGCAAGACCTGTCCTGCCGCATGGCCGAATCGGATGCGCACCACCTGTTCAACGGCTTCATCATCACTGAAGGCGGCAGCTACATCGGCATGGGCACCGGGCATGACCTGATGCGCGAGATTACGCAAATGCAGATCAACGCCGCCCGCTACGCCAATCCGCTGACGCAGTTGCCAGGCAATGTGCCGATCAATGAACATATCGACCGCCTGCTGGAGAGCGGCACGCGGTTCTGGGTCTGCTACGTGGATCTCGATCATTTCAAGCCTTTCAACGACGTCTACGGCTATCGCCGCGGCGATGACGTGATCCAGCTGACAGGCCACATCCTGGCCAAGCACGGCGACCGCAATCGCGATTTCGTCGGCCATATCGGCGGCGACGACTTCGTAATCCTGTTCCAGAGCGAAGATTGGGAGCAGCGCTGCCAGGCCGTGCTGGAAGATTTCGCGACCGCCATCTCGGACTTCTATAGCAATGAAGACCGTGAACGTGGCGGCTACATCAGCGAAGACCGCCAGGGCAAGAAAGTGTTCTACTCGCTAATGAGCCTGTCGGTCGGCGTAATCCGCGTCGAACCGCACCAGTACTACTCACACCACCAGATCGCCGCCAGCGCCGCCGATGCCAAGAAACAGGCCAAAAAGATACATGGCAACAGCCTATTCCTCGATCGCAGGATGCAAACGCAGGGAGCGTAGTCTATATTGGATTCATGAGCCCATTCATCTACAACCTGTGCCACAAACCCATTGTCGGCTTGGCGATGGCGAGTGTCGCACTGTGTGAATTCCCTCCGCTCATGAAAGACGTCCAGGTGAAGCTGGACGAAGCAGGCGCCGTCGTCACCGCCGACGTGGAAGTGCCTGTGGCCTTGAGCTACGCCCTGCTGCTTGAGATGAGCAATCCTTCCGGCGACTCCCTGAGCCAGCAGGAGGTGGCAATCATCGGCGACCGCCGCGTGGAAGATTGCGACGAAGGCGTCGACCTGGCCAAAATTCCCAAGCATGAGCGAACCAGCTTTGGCCGCCCAATGGCCTTCAAGGTCGAAGTACGACGCAAGCCTGACAATCTGCTGGTTCATTCGCGCACCGTGAATACCTTGTGCGTGGCCAGCAAATGGGCGAACCAGCGCTCGCGCAGCCTTGGCAACATCCCGCTGGTGCGCGGCGCTTACAGCGTTCGCATCGAGAACATGGACGCCCAGGCCGGGCTGGAGCGCCTGCACACCTTGCTAGTGCTGGCTCCCAGCAACGACCGCCCCTTGAACGCACAGCGATAAGCCGATTCAGCGCGGCGTGTTGCGCGCCTCCGGCATGTGCTGACGCGGCCGCAACGTTTCATCGAAATCAATATCGCCGTGCGCCTGCTCGTCAGGCAGCGCCGCATTGGCCGCGCCCCCCCGCAAGCCGGCCAGGTTGTGCCGCGCCAGCGCATGGCCTTGTGCCGCCGCGCGCCGGTACCAGCGCAGCGCTTCGGCTTCGTCCTGCGTGACGCCCTGCCCCGTTGCATACAGCACGCCCAGGTTGTTCTGGGCCGCAGCGTCGCCTTTTTCCGCAGCGCTGCGATACCAGTGCACGGCCTGTACCAGGTCGCGCTGCACGCCTTGGCCGCTGGCATACAGCACGGCGACGCTGAACTGCGCCTGGGCCGAGCCGCCTTCTGCGGCCAGGCTGTACCACATCAGCGCTTGCACCGCATCGCGTTCGACGCCCGTGCCGTGCGCGAACATGCTGCCCAGCAGGCACTGGGCGTGCAATTCGCCACGCACTGCGGCCTTGCGCAGCCAGGCTTGCGCCAGCTTGCAGTCCGGCGCCACGCCGCGCCCATTCAGGTAGGCTTCACCGAGCAGTGCCTGGGCGCTGCAGACCCCCTGCTCGGCGGCGCGGCTGAACCAGCGCACCGCCATTTCTTCGTTGACCGGCACGCCGCGGCCACGGCGGTACATCTGCCCCAGGTTTTGCTGAGCTGCGGGATCGCCCTGGCGCGCGGCGCGCCGGAACCAGTACAGCGCTTCCACATCGCTGCTGCCGGTGCCGACACCCTTGTAGTACATGGCGCCCAGCTGGTTCTGGGC
>DASWTB010000369.1:0-28557 GCA_036402315.1 Pseudoduganella sp.
GCTTGAGGCACTCAAACGCTTCAACGTTAATGGACTGATCGTTAAAAAGGGCCCGGGGAAACTGAGTGCACAGTTGCGTTGCGCTTACGCGTTTGCACTGGACCAGGGCTATGAAGGCATTGTCACGATCGATGGCAATGATAAAGATGATCCTGACGCCATCCCAATATTCACTGACGCCCTGAAAGACGGCGTCGACTTTGTGCAGGCGTCCCGCTTCATTCCTGGTGGTATCGCAGAGAACACGCCGAAGTCCAGGGATTTTGCGATCAGATTCATCCATGCCCCCGCGCTTTCGTTAAGCTCTGGCTTCAAATGGACGGATACAACACAAGGATTCCGTGCATACAGCCGCAAGCTGTTGATCGATCCGGCCATCGGCACGTTCCGTAACATCTTCCGTGAATATGAACTGCTTGCCTACCTTTCTCACCGGGCGCCGCAATTGAATTTTCGTTGCCAGGAGATCGCAACGGTTCGCCGCTATCCTAAAGGCGAGGTTCCGACCAAGATCTCAGCGATTCGCGGCAATTTGAAGGTGCTGAAGACCCTCGCACATGCTTGCCTGGGACATTACAACACCAAAAGAACAGCCTTATCAGATCGGCCGTCATGACAAGTCAAGGGCGCGATTTTCCCTATTGCTGGCCTGACAGCCGCTCGGATCAGGCCGAGCCAAGCGCAGGGTTGCGATACGCGGTACTGTGCGAAAGAACTCGTCGGAAACGCACCGATTGCAGTGCTGCTCGCCCCTGATTTGATGGTGGATGTCCGGGCAATTTTTACGCAGATAGTTGAGCAGCCCGAAGAATGACATCGGGACTTTGCGCCCCCGCGCCCCGCTGACTTGGTCAAGCCCTTGCATCGTGCCGGTTACGCCAGCCTTTGGATCCACGAGTTGCCGGCCAAACGCTCTGTCGGCCCCGGCATCACACGCAGCCCTTCCGGTCGGGTGCACCTGGCGCCAGTACGCACGTTTGGTGCGCTAGCGCGAGGATGGAGTGACGCCAGTCAATGCGCGTGCCGCGCTGCCCAGCCATCGAATAGGCGCACTCACACGCCAACTAGTCGAGCTATGCAATGCCTGAACTGTCCTGCTCAAGCCCGCAATCTGCGCTTCGCCATCAAGTACAGACAGCTGTAGGCGCGTTGTCTCGTTGGTGTGCTTTGCCTCCGCTGCAGCCAACACAGCCTTCAACTCGCTTAGCTGTGCGTCACGCTGCTCTAAGGCAGTAAGCAACCCGTTCAGTTGCATATCGCGTTCAGCTATTGCAGCGCGCAGCTCGTGTAGCTGTACATCGCGTTCGGCCAACGCGGCATGCATCCCGCTCAGTTGCACATCGCGTTCGGCCAACGCGGCATGCGTCCCGCTCAGTTGCGCATCGCGTTCCGCCAACGCGGCATGCATCCCGCTCAGTTGCGCATCGCGTTCGTACAGCGCCGCATTGGCAACATTTAATTGCTCGCTGCGCTCAACAATAGCGTGCTCCAGCGCTGCAACCTGCTGCTCGCGCGATCTTAGCTGTTCTTCAAAAGACCCAAGCCGCGCATCGCGCTCGCCGATTGCCAGCTGATGCGCAACCAAGGCCTCCTCGTTTTTCTGTTGCATCAAGCGTAATTGCGCTTCTTGCTCCGTACCATGAGCGCGGACATCAGCCTTTTGCTTGAGTAATTTGTCGGCCAAACGCAAAGGATATTGCAGCTGTTCATATTGATTAGACCAGGCTTCAATCTTTCCTCGAAGAGTGGCATCCTGCAGATTCAATCTGTCGCAAGCCGCTTCCAGCAAAGTTGCATAAACCTCGTGCACCAGCGGGGGGCAGGTTTCATCAACCAGCAAATCATCGGCGACGTACACAGTGTGGCGCAAATTCTCATCCAGAAAGTCCTCTTTATAGGCTTGCAAGGCAGTCGCATCGATTTCCAGATTCAACGCCTTTGACAAACGCACAAGCTCACTTTCCGGCGCTTGCATCAGGCGGTCGTAGTCGACCATGACACAAGCACTGCCTGCGCTGTGGACAAGCCCCGTAATAACATGTCCAAACCATGCCCAATAGCTTTGCTCACTCGCCATGCCATCACGTTTGCCCAGCGAGCGCGCAACACTCAGCGGATTACGCATAGCAAACACATATGTAACTTCAAAATCGCAATGGTCAAACACTTCCCGCCAAAACGGCATCAGCTTGGCAACACGCGGATCCTTGAAACCAAAAATGCGTGAATCGCTCACCTTCTTTCGAATTAATTCGACGGCCCGCAAGAAGAATCCCTGCTGCCGCAAGCGGCTGACGTCCCACGGAGTAATCATTGCCACGTGGGACCACTCGGTACCGAGGAATTTCATCATCTCGATATCCAGCGAGTGAAGGTCGATATCTTCCCAAAAACCCTTATCGTTATCCCCCTCAACTGGAGGCAGCAAGCGGTCGCCCAGCTGAATTCCAAGCACAGCCAAGCTCCGGGTAATGGCACTGGTTCCGCTACGGTGCATTCCCAACACAACAAACAGCCGTTTTTTCGTCGATGGACTCATCTCTATTCTTTCAATCCCCGGCAATAGCCAGCTCGGCATCCGGGTAGCATGCAAAATCTATTATGCCGGTCGCCAAATTGTCCATTTCATGACTTACTCTGAACATCGCAATATCGACCAGCCGATGGAGGAATGACTCGACACCGTCAATATCCCCTTGCAAACCTGCGTTCAAAAAATAAACTCCAGAATTCAAGCTGCAATTAAACCTGAACTCGACTTTGTACTTTGCCCCTGCCGCAACAAGCGGTATCCGATCAAATGCGGCATTTGCCGACACCGCCCCCCCAAGCTCGACACCATTGATGGTCTTAATGAGCATACCAAATCGAACATTGCGCACGTCGCGGTTGAATGTCACTGTGTAAACATAGCGATAGGTTCGCCCCCGTCGCAAATTGTTTACTTGCTTGCCTGCGATTGTGAGTATTCTGGGTTCGCTGATCTCCGCGCCGCGGACCTCATACGAAATAGTGCTGGTCGGGACAAGGGTCGGATCGAAACTTTCCTGCTCCTCTTCACTGGCAACGTCGAGCGCCGGGGCAGTTGCTCCCCCCTCGCCAGTATCTGCAACTGGCACTGCAGCAGGCAAATTCGAATGTCGCATACGCTCACGCATGGCCGCTTGCTTCTCCGGCTCCGCATACATCAGCTTTTGATACCACCCAACGATTTGTTTAGGCGCTCCGATCGCCAGATTTTCGCCCGCGTCCATCAGGATGGCACGGTCACACAGGTCAACGACAGTACCACCGGAATGAGAAACGAACAAAATGGTAGCACCTTGGGCACGGATGGCTTCGATACGCGAGAAGCATTTCCGCTGAAATAATTCATCGCCTACTGACAACGCTTCGTCGACGATGAGAATTTCGGGATCAACGTTGATTGCAACGGCAAATGCCAATCGCACCATCATGCCACTCGAGTATGTCTTAACCGGCTGCTCGATGAAGTCGCCAATATCTGCAAAGGCTACAATCTCGTCAAAGCGCGCGTCGATCTCATCCCGTTCCAGGCCTAACACGGCGGCATTCATGTAGACATTTTCACGCCCATTGAATTCCGGATTGAATCCTGAGCCTAGCTCGAGCAGCGCCGCAATTCGGCCGTACGTTTGCACGCCACCTTTGGTCGGAGTCAGCGTCCCGCATATGATTTGCAACAGCGTCGATTTACCGCTGCCGTTACGCCCAACAATACCTACCGTTTCGCCGCGCTTGATCTCGAACGAGACATCGCGCAAAGCCCAGAATTCGCGGAAATATTGCTTGCGGTTGCGCGCCAACATTTGCTTCAAACGGTCGCGCGGCCTGTCGTAGATCTGAAAACATTTGCTTAAATGCTCGACCTTGATCGCGATATCAGAATGCATCATGGAACGCTTTGGTAATTTCTGGGAACCAGTAGATCATCGGCTTGCCATAGTTGGTCAGAGATTGCATGTGAAGAATTTTAATCACTCGATAATGCCGGACGCTACAAATGTGAACTGCCCCGCTGCACAGATTTCACCGTGCAGGGATTCTAACCCATGAGGCTCACGCAAACCTATCGGGCAAGGAGGAATTTGCTTGGCAGCATAAGCGTGGGTGCGGCAGGAACAGTACGGCGTCTTCCTGGTGTACCATGCAACGTTCCCGGCCAACCCGACTAAGGTGTACAAGTGGATTTCTTCAATGCGTTCAACCGGTTTTACGCAACCAGCCAGACCAGCCCGTTTCCGCACCGCTTAAATGCCCGCTACCGGGCGATCATTGCCAACAACGCGGCAGCGCTCTCTGGTAAGAAAATACTCGACATCGCCAGCCATGACGGCCGCTGGACGTTTGCAGCGCTGGCGGCAGGTGCCACCTTTGTCAAAGGCATCGAACCACGTCAGGATCTGATCGATAATGCCGAGGCGACGTTCAATCATTATGACATCCCGAAATCACGGTATGACTTTGTCTGTGGCGATGTCTTTGATGTGCTGCAAAGCGAGTCTTTCGACGTCGTGCTTTGCCTGGGTTTCTATTATCACACCATCAGGCATGCCGAATTGCTGGACAAGATAGAACGTACCGGTGCCCAGCTAGTTATCATCGATACCGAGGTAACCCCTGCGGCAGAAGAAGTACCGCTGCAGGGCCAGCAGGATCCTCGGCTGACTTTTAAGAACCCTTACGGCATTCAACTCATTCGGGAACCGGTTGACGATCAGCAAATGGCGTGCAGCGACTCGTTGACCCGCAACGGCCATACTTTGGTCGGGCGTCCATCGCGCGCGGCGATTCAATTCATGGCGGAACATTTCGGCTATGCGAGCAGCCAATATGACTGGCCAGCGCATTTCCTCGCTCATCCGGAGCATGCGGATTCGATGCATGATTACCACGAAGGGTGGAGGGAAACGTTTTACTTGCGCAAGCCTTGAGCAAGGTAACGATGCTGGCGGCGAGGCGCTACGGCGCCAGATCTCGTGCCGGAGACACCGCGTGATGTTGCGTTTGACTATTGCTCCTTCGGCAAATAGCAGCCCGGCGCCGATGCGATGAAAAACGGATTCAGGATTTCCGGCTTCCCGTAACAGAGCGCTTGCCCTGATACGGAAAGCACGGTCCCCCCCGCTGCCTCCAGCACCGCTTGCGCAGCAGCCGTATCCCACTCGCAGGTCGGTCCTAGCCGTGGATAAATGTCCGCCGCGCCTTCGGCGATCCGGCAGATCTTCAGTGAGCTTCCGGCTTGCACCAATTCGCACGGTCCCAGGCCGGCAATAAATTCCAGTGTCTCTTCATTCAAATGGCTCTTGCTGGCAACCACACGAAGCGGTCCGGTTCGTAGCGCCTGTGCGACCTGGATGGCGCTAGTGTCCGTGGCGCCAGAACGGAAGGCGCCCATCCCGCAGGCGCCCCAATATGCCAGGTTCAATGCAGGCGCGACTACCACCCCGAACACCGGACGACCGTCCTCGACCAGGGCGACATTGACGGTGAACTCATCATTACGGGAAATGAACTCTTTGGTCCCATCCAGCGGATCGATCAACCAAAACTGACCGCCAATTGGCCGTGCGGGAGCGGCATCGCCGTCCTCCTCCGAAACGATCAGTATTCCCGGCGCCAATTTCGCCAAGCCGGCAATCAGGATCGCATGTGCCCGCAAGTCCGCCTGACAAAGTGGACTGGAGTCGTCCTTTGCTGTCCATGCCAACTCGCCCGCTTGATAGATACCCATGATGGCATCACCAGCGTTTTGCGCTAGGGCAACTACGGCCTGCATCAGTTCTTCGGTGATTTCGTGTCGCATTATGCATTTTTAGAATATTGTTATTTGCATGCTATCATCGAAAACAGAAATGACAAACTTGGAATCGACGCTATTGCAAATTGCGACACCATTCAGGATTGTATGATCTCATCTCTCACCTCGCTGTTCGATCTCGATACGGAACGTCCCTGGGACACTGAAAGCGCCTATTTGCAGTTGCAGGAACTGGGCGTTGCGGAAACCAAGCGCACCGCCGAACGCCTGTTGCATAAACTCGATTTGCTGCCGCCTTCGCTCGCACCGGACTCGCTGAGCGACGAAGAGGGGCGGCCACCTACGCCAGCCGTGTTGGCGTGGGAAATTGGCCAAGCTCGCAGTAAGCGTGACTTGCTCGTCTTCGCGCAGCTATCCAACCTGCCGGGTGGGCAAGCCTGCCTTCATGTCAATGACGCACGCGGCGCCCGCTATTGGCTTCCATTAGGGCAACAAGAAATCACAACGGATGTCGTCGCAGCTGGTCTGGCAAGATTGCAAGCGCATATCGGTAAAGCCCTTGCCGTGTTCCCCCACGGTCGGCTCACTGCCATTTGCCGTAACCTGGCATCTACCAGGGAAATCCAATTCTGCCTGCTCAGCTATCCGGCGCCAAAGGTCGAGGTAAAACGTGGTCCTGTTCTGGACGTGTCCCCCCACCTGAAGCGCCTCGAAGCAGAAAGCATCGAGATCCTGCGCGAAGCAGTCGCCGCAGGCGGCAATCCCTGCATGCTGTACTCGCTGGGCAAGGACAGCTCGGTCATGCTGCATCTCGCACGCAAAGCCTTTTATCCATCGCTGCCCCCGTTCCCGCTGCTGCACGTCGACACGCGTTGGAAGTTCCAGGAAATGTACGCCTTCCGTGACGCAATGGTGCGTGAGAGCGGCATGAAGATCCTGGTCCACACCAATCCCGAAGCGATCGAGAAGAACATCAATCCCTTCGACCATGGCTCGAGCGTACACACCGATATCACCAAAACGGCTGGCCTGAAGCAAGCGCTCGACCAACATCAGTTTGACGTGGTGTTTGGCGGTGCGCGGCGTGATGAGGAAAAATCGCGCGCCAAGGAGCGCATCTTCTCGTTCCGTTCTGCCAGCCATCGATGGGATCCGAAAAATCAGCGGCCCGAACCCTGGAATCTGTATAACACCAGGAAGAACAAAGGCGAAAGCGTGCGCGTCTTCCCCTTGTCCAACTGGACTGAACTCGATATCTGGCAATACATCCACCAGCAAGGCATTGCTGTCGTTCCACTGTACTTTGCCAAAGAGCGCCCGGTGGTGTGGCGCGACGGCATGTGGCTGATGATCGATGACGCCCGCATGCCGATCGCTCCCGGCGAAACCATCCACAAGAAAACAGTCCGATTCCGGACCCTCGGTTGTTATCCACTGACCGGCGCGATCGAATCGACGGCTAATTCCCTGCCTGAGATCATCATGGAACTGGTACACGCCCGCAACTCAGAGCGGCAGGGCCGCGCAATCGACAACGATGCGGCTGCCAGCATGGAAAAAAAGAAACAAGAAGGATACTTTTAAATGCCACGCTCCAGGACCAGCACCCCAGCGGCCGGACCGTACCTTCGCGTGCCGGCCGCAATCTCCACCTTGGAAACGCTGCAGCGGCAGCAAGAAGGCCAGGATTTGCTGCGCGTGATCACATGCGGCAGTGTCGACGACGGGAAAAGCACACTGATCGGGCGCCTGCTGTGGGAATCGCAACAGCTGCTCGACGACCAGTTGGCGTCACTGGAGAAGGAATCGAAGAAGTACGGTACGCAAGGCGAGCAGATCGACTTCGCGCTGCTGGTTGACGGCCTCGCAGCAGAGCGCGAGCAAGGCATTACGATCGATATCGCCTACCGCTTCTTCGGCACCAGCCAACGCCGCTTCATCATTGCCGACACGCCGGGCCACCAGCAATATACGCGCAATATGGTGACCGCCGCCTCCACCGCCGATGTCGCGGTGCTGCTGATTGACGCCCGCCAGGGCCTGCAGACACAGACCCGGCGCCACGCATTTCTTGCATCGCTGATGGGTGTGCGCCACGTGGTATTGGCCATCAACAAGATGGACCTGGTAGCGTATGCCGAGACCGTCTTCACGCAGATCCATGAAGACTTCAACACGTTTGCCGCCAGCTTCAGCTTTTCCGGCGTCGCCGCCATCCCGCTCAGCGCCCTAAAGGGCGACAACCTGGCCGAACGCTCGCCGAACATGTCCTGGTATTCAGGGCCGACAATGCTGGGCTACCTGGAGACCGTCAAGCTTGAGGCCCCAGCCGGCGACCAAGCTGCCTTCCCGGTGCAATGGGTGAACCGGCCTGACTCAACCTTCCGTGGATTCAGCGGCACGGTGGCGCAAGGATCGCTCAGTGTCGGCGACGAAATCCGTGTCACCGCATCGGGACAGACCAGCAAAATTGCCGAAATCGTGACCATGGATGGCTCACGGCAGTGTGCCTCGCGCGGCGATGCAGTGACATTGCGACTGGCAACCGAGATCGACGCGTCGCGCGGCGATATCCTGTCGCTGGCCAAGGCGCCCCTTGACATGACGGACCAGCTGGAAGCGACGCTGATCTGGACCGACTCCGACCCCGGACTGGTCGGCCGTAGCTACCACATCAAGCTCTCAACTCAGGATGCCGCAGCCTCCATCACAAAGATCAAACATGAAGTCGATGTCAACACCCTGGCGCATAACGCTAGCAAACAGCTTGAGCTGAACAGCATCTCGGTTTGCACGCTTGCACTCAGCAAACCGCTGGTCTTCGATAACTACGAAAAATCGAAACCGCTCGGCTGCTTTATCCTGGTCGACCGTTTCAGCAACGCCACCGTGGCGATCGGCATGGTGCGGCATAGCTTGCGTCGCGCACAGAATGTGCACAAACAGGCGCTCTCGATCAACCGCGATGCGCGCGAAAAGCTGAATGGGCATAAGGGTAAGGTGATCTGGCTAACGGGCCTGTCCGGCTCAGGCAAGTCGACCATCGCCAATGCGCTGGAAGTTGCCCTGCATGCTGAAGGCAAGCGAACCTACGTACTCGATGGCGACAATGTGCGCCAAGGACTAAACCGGGACCTCGGGTTCACCGACGCCGACCGGGTCGAGAATATCCGCAGGGTCGCTGAAGTAGCCAAGCTCATGCTCGACGCCGGCATGATCGTGATTACCGCCTTCATTTCACCGTTCCGGCGCGAACGCGAAATGGCGCGCGACTTGATTGGCAACGACAATTTCGTCGAAGTGTATCTCAACACGCCGCTCGAGGTTTGCGAAGAGCGCGACCCCAAAGGCTTATATAAGAAAGCACGCACGGGACATTTGCCGAACCTGTCGGGTCTTGGCAGTGCGTATGAGGCACCTCTGTCCCCTGCGGTAATCATCGATAGCGCCAAGCAAAGCGTTGACGACTGCATCACGCTTGTAATGAAAAAACTGGGGGCATAAGGCCGAGGCTGGCGATCAGTCTGATATGCGCGGGGGATTTAGCGTCGAAAGCAATCCGGCCCGCGGCGGCACCTGGCCAATGGAAGAGGGCATAGCTTCTTGCCATAAGCGTCAACTGTCCTGAACAGTACTGACGACGACTGAGCGCAAGCGATCAGTTTTCCTGAACGACTTATCTGACGAAGTGAATTCGGTAGCGTTCCGTTCACCTGTCCATTCCCGGTATCTCCGCCCCGAAATTACGTCATCGCACTCAGGACTCGGGGAGGAGCGGTTTTCTCGCGCCGCGCAACTGGCGGTGGAAACCAGGGTATCGAATGCGTTAAGGACTTTCTTGGCGAATTAGGCTAATCAACTGGTCCATAGAACGTCCCTCGGTGAAAAGTGAAAACGCTCCTTCGGGTGGCGGTTTCGTTCTTCGCTTTAAAGATGACACCACTGCGATGCTGGCTTAAAATGCAACGATTCCAAATTGCATTAATGAGCAAAGTACATGAGCATTCCCGCACAAAGCGTGGACCTTGCCCCTCACCGCAAAGTCAAGTACATCTCCCCCAATCTGGTTTTCCTCATCGTCCTGGCATTCACGGCGCTGGCCGTGTTCGTTCCCTTTTCGCCGGCATTGCCGGGAGAGGGACTTGACCCATCATGGATGCTGGCGATGAACCAGGCCATCGCGCAGGGACTGGTTATCGGTTCCGATATCGCCTTTACCTTTGGCCCGTATGCCGCCATCTATACGAAGGCATACCACCCAGCCACCGATCATATGATGATCTGGGGCGCCATGTACCTTGGGTTGTCATTTACGCTGGCGGCGTACCTGAATTTCAAGGATACCAGCCGGACTATGCAGCTAGCTCTCCTGCTCGTCCTTGGCGGGCTCATCTATTTCCCGGATGCGCTCCTGTTCTTTTACCCCCTCCTTGTCGGCGCCAGCCTTTATCGGTCGATCGCCGAGAACGAAATCGAAAAGACAGGCGTGCCCACCTTTGCCGCCATCTTGGTCGGACTGATCACTCCTTTCGGCCTGCTCCCCCTGATCAAAGGCTCGGCTCTGGTCGCCTGCATCATGATCGTGTTGTTCTCGGTATTCCTGCTGGTAAAAACCGGACGGCGCCAGTTGGCTGCGGCATGTTGCCTGCTTCCCCTCGTTTCGATGATCGCGTTCTGGATCATGGCTGGCCAGCCTGTCGCAGCCCTTCCCCGCTATTTCCAATCCATGCTTCCGATTATCAGCGGATACACGGAGGCGATGTCGCTCAGCGGCAGCTCAAGGGAGTTGTTTGCCTACGTGGCAGCGGCGATTGCCCTGGTGATCCTCGTATTCTTGCGCAGGGATGTGCCACTATTCCTGCGCTCGACAGCCGCGCTGATGTTTTCGTTCGTTTTGTTTCTCGCATTCAAAGCGGGATTCGTCCGGCACGATGGCCATGCGGTAATTGCCAGCACCACGCTGCTCTTGGCGGCGATGCTTGCTGGGACGCTGCTGTCTCGCTATAAGGCGCTCTTCCTCTTCCTTGGCGCCGCAGCCGCTTGGTCATATATCGACTCGGCGCAGATCAAGACTTCCCCCCAGGTAGCTTTCCACAACTTCAAGTCCACCTATGTGAATGCGTCGACGGGCCTGGCTTCGAGACTATCCACTCCTGACAAACTGCAAGAAGATTTCGAGCGTCGGCTGGGCGAGCTCAAGGCCCGTGGCATGGTCCCAGCCCTGGATGGGACCGTCGATACTTACTCTTACGACCAAGCGTATCTGATCGCATCTGGCAACAAATGGCATCCCCGTCCTGTTTTGCAGAGCTACTCAGCGTACACCCCTGCGTTGGCCGAAAAGAATAAGGCGCATTTGGTCGGCCCTAACAGGCCCGATAACATCCTCTTTAAAGTACAGCCAATTGACGGCAGGCTGCCCGCCCTGGAAGAAGGTCCGAGCTGGCCCGTGCTCATATCTGACTATGAGCCGGCTTCTTTTGTGAACGGCTACTTGCTGCTCAAGCATCGCCAGCCAGGCAGCATCACCGCTGCCCAGTCCAACAGTGTTCTCAAGCGTACAGCTACGGTTGGTGAGCAGGTTAGTTTGCCGGCTACCAATAACGCATTGTATGCAAAGATCAACCTGCAAAAAAGTTTGCTCGGATCGCTCTCAAATACCTTGCTCAAACCGAGCCAGCTTGAAATCACGATTACGATGGCAAGCGGGCTTGTGAAAAGATACCGCATGGTCGCGAGCATGGCCGCATCGGGTTTTGTCCTTTCGCCGCTGGTTGAAAGCACCGAGGACTTCGGCGTACTGTACGCGGGGGCCAACTTCCTGAAAGGCAAAGCCGTCGCATCGATCAGTATTGAGCCTATTGGCCGTCGCATATTCTGGCGCAACACTTTTGAGATCGAGCTCTTCACGTTGGAATACAAGACCAACGAAGACGTGATTGGCAAGTACGGCTTCGCCCAAATAGAGGACGAGAAAGGCTTTGGCAATCCCGCAATGGTCGAAAAATGCGATGGCAGCATCGATTCGGCCAACGGCGTCTCCCCCTCCCAGAGGATATTGTCCGCCGCTGCATTGCTCAACGTGAATGGATGGCTAGCACTTTCGGTCGATGCAGCGGAACTGCCAGACAAGACCTACCTCATGCTGACCAATGAGCAAGGAAAACGCTACTTTATCGAAACCCAGCGGACCGAGCGCCCGGATGTCAGCGCCCATTTCAACAAGCCGCAATTGGCCCAGTCAGGCTACCAAGCCACAGCCGATGTGACCAAGCTGGCAGGCGACTACACGCTGGGCCTGGCGTATGAGAAAGGGAATTCCATGTTCACGTGCCCGCAGTTCAAGGTGAAGACGCACATTGCGCGATAAACCAGGCTAGGCGTTCCGCGCGGCCTGCCTGGCCGAAGACAGCAGGGACAAAGCGCCAATGGCCATCCCCAGCCAGAGCGTCACCAGGCGGATGGCAATGGCCAGAGACACCGCCGTGCCATATCCCACGCCACGTTCGGTGAGCTGGAGCACCAGCGATGCCTCCATCGCGCCCAGACCGGCTGGTACCATGCTTGCCGCGCCGAACAGGGTTGCCTGCACAAAGATCAATATGCAGGTCGCCGCCGTCACCCCCGTCCCGGCTGCATGGCAAAACCAGGCAAACACCAGCGCCTGCGTGCCGTAAGCAAGCATCGCCGCAGTTGAAAACACTGTAACCTTGGGCAGGTTCCATGTGCTGGCCCAGTTTTCAAGGACGGCTTGCCCTCCTTTCACCGGCAGCCGTTCCCAGACGCGCTGCTCCAGGCGAACCCACCAGCTCCCGCTGCGCGGATGAAGCAGCAGGTAAGCGAAGGCGCGGCTGCCGAGCAGCAAACCAGCAAAAGCCAGCAGCCAGACCCAGGAAAACGCCTGACCAGACTGCCACGAGGCCCCAAAGCCTAGCAGGCACATACCCAGCACATCAGTCGACCGGTCCATCAGGAAGGCGGCCAAGCTGTGCGGCGCACGCACACCATGCTGCAGCAGTAGCGCAGTACGGACAGTCTCGCCGGACTTGCCCGGCGTGGCTGTCAGCGCCAGGCCAGAGAGATAGATGGCTAAATGGCGCCAGCGTGGCACCTGGTAGCCGAAGCAGCGCAGAACAACTTCCCAGCGCACGAATCGCCAGAGGTAGGCCGAAGATGCTAAGACCGCGCCGCCGAGAATAGTGCCCAGACCTAAAGCCGCCAGAGCCGCAGCAGTGTCGTGCCAGCCAAACCAAAAAATGGCAGCGAGATACAACAGGACACCGGCGCTGACGAACAGGACGATTGCCTGGGTGATGCGCGCTGCGGTCCGGCTCATCGGAATGTCAGGAACTTATGTCCGAAATAGCTGGTCACAACCGGCACCAGTACGCCGGCCAGATGGGCCATGGCTTCCGCATGCTCGACAATCCCCAGCGACGGCAGCACCCAGCGCGCCAGCAGCAGGCTGATGGCCAGCGTCTGCACTACAGCCAGCAAGTTCACACCAATGAATTTGCCAACCTGCGAGGCTAGCGCGCCGCCTTGCGCATTGAACACATGGCCGCGCATCAGGGTAAACGCAACCAGCATGCCCACCAAATAAGCAAAAAACACCGCCGGCGCGTAGTCGAGGAAGGTGCTGAACACGAAACGCGAGCCGAAGTTGGCGCCCGCGGCAATGCCGCCTGCAACCAGGAAGCGCAGGAACTCTTTATTCAGCATGGGCCGCCATCTTCGCCATGTTGCGACCGAAATCGATACTCTCCGAGATGCCGCGGTCCTCCGGGTAGTAGTACGAGGTATCGGCCACCCACAGGCCTTTCACCGGCAGCGCCACCGGCGGCAGCTTGTCGAGGTAGCCCGGGTCGCAGATCGGTTGCGCATAACGGTAGCGGCTGGCGCGCATGTCGAGGAAGTCTTCGTCGCGCAGGGCTGGATTGATCTTCTTCAGGTAGCTGCGCACCTTGTCCAGAAAGACCTGGTCGGCATCGGCGAATTTCGGGTGCTCGCCCGGCATGTAGAACGGCACATAGGTGATGTGCTGGTCGAGCGGGCGCAGGTTCGAATACTCGACCAGGCCAGGGATGTCCATGTCCGGGTCGTTGGTGTTGAGCCAGAAGTTTTCGGTCACAGCCTTGCGCAGCTTGGCGATCACGCACACCACGGCGATATTTTTCACCGCCTTGAACTTTTCCAATACCGCTGGCGGCAGGTCCGGCATCACGCGCGGCACATACGGCAGCGGGATGGTGCTGACCACCTTGTCGAAGGCTTGGAACTGGCCGCCGGCCTCGACGCCGCGCACCTGGTCCTGCTCCATCACGACCTTGCTGACCGGGGTACTCAGGCGCACTTCGCCGCCATGCTTGATGATGTCGTCGTGCATGGCGTTGAGCAGGATTTCCGAACCGCCATCGAGGTAGCCGAGCTTTTCCTCGAACAGGCTGGCGCGCGAGGTGCCGATGCGGCGGATGCGGCTCCAGATCCAGGCGGCAGACAGGTTGCTGCTGTAATCGTAGAATTTGTAGTCGAACAGGCGGCGCCACAGCACTTCCCAGGCTTCCTCACCGACCCAGCGGCGGATCCAGCCGGTCGCTTCCACGTTGTCGAGCGGGCGCCAGTCCTCGCGCTTGCGCTTGGTGGACAGGAAGGCATGCAGGCCATAGCGGAACTTCGCAATCGGGCTCAAGCCGCGGAACTTCAGCAACGCGAGCGGGTTGCCCCAAGGCTGCAGACGGTTCTGGTACCAGTAGCCCATCTTGGTGGCCACCCAGTGCATTTTCGACTGCAGGCCCAGCTCGTCCAGCACTTGCAGGAAGGCGGTATCGGAGATGCAGTGGAAATGGTAATAGCGCTCGATCGACAGCCCGGAGAAGTCGAACGCGGCAGCCATGCCGCCCACGCGGTCATCGGCCTCGAACACCACCGGATGGTGGCCATCGCGTGCCAGTTGATAAGCTACAGCAAGGCCCATTGGCCCAGCACCCAGAACAGCAATTCGTTGGCCCATCGTCAGAATTCCAGAATAATCGAGTTGTAGCGCGCGTCGTTGAACGTCGCATCCAATGCTTTGTCGAACGGCGTGTACGGAACGCCGAACTTACCAGGCCAGTCGATCACTTCGAACTCGTCCTTGGCGCTCAGAGCAGTAAGCTGCTGGGTGGTGAACGGCGGTTTCTTGTCAAACAGCGACCAGGTCCAGATCAGCGCATAAAACAATCCATAAGGAATCTTGACGATAGGGGTCTTGGCCCCCGTCGTCTTCTTGATCATGCGGATGATATCGATGTAATCGATCTTTTCGTG
This sequence comes from Pseudoduganella sp., assembly GCA_036402315.1. GTDB lineage: Bacteria > Pseudomonadota > Gammaproteobacteria > Burkholderiales > Burkholderiaceae_D > Rugamonas. The sequence continues at coordinate 15,089 of DASWTB010000369.1, forward strand.
GCCGGAAATATTGAAGATCCCGCCGCCCACGCGCTGCTCGAAGCAGCTGATGATAATGTCCGAAAAATCGCGCGCCCACAGCGGCTGGCGCATGTAGCGGCCATGGCCGGGGATTGGGAACACCGGCACTTTCTTCATGAAGCGCGACAGCCAGCCCAGGTGTTTGCGGTCAAACCAGCCGAACATCAGTGTCGGGCGCAGGATCGGACAGTCGATACCACTGGCCAGCACTACCTGCTCCTGCTCGATCTTGCTGCGGGTATAGAAATCGTCGGCCACTGAACACACCACCGACGAGCTGATATGCACCAGGTATGGCTGCTTGGGACTCGCCTTAATCAGGTCAAGGATATGCTTGGTCGAATCAATGTTATTGCGCTGGAAGTCCGTGTAATCCAGGCCGCCGATTTGCGCCTGGAGCATCAGCACCACATCAGCGCCCTCGAAATGGCGCATCCAATCTCCGGGCTCAGCCAGGTCGGCGTACACGCAGGTAACGCCTGGCTGCGCCTTCTTCAAGATGTCCAGGTTGGCCCGATGCTTGTCGAGCACAACCAGATTGGTGTAGCCACGGTCAATCAAGCGTGCCACCAGGTTTTGGCCCACCAGGCCAGCACCACCAGGCAACAGTATTTTTTGGTCGAGAGAACTCATAAGCAATCCTGTAAAAAATCATTGTTTCGCGGGCTATTTACTGACCAGCGCAATTGCCGACCATTCGCCCCAACCATTGCCAGCATCGGACAACTTTACTGTAAAAGCTTGTTGAGGCAAGGCGTCGCCGGAAAATTCCAACAGCCCCCAATCTTGGGCCAATGGCATCGGTACACTCCCCACGCCTTCAATCTCCATGCTTTGCTTCCGGCCCGAGGGACCGGAGCGGTAAAACAGGCGGTCTCCGCGTTGCAAGCGCAGGACAATCGAACCACGGTCGGCATCGGAAGTGATATAGCTGCCGTAGACCCGCATGCCCGGAAAACTCGACCTGGCGTAGTCCCCGCCATGCCACGCGCTGCCATCGAGCACGTTCGCGCTTCCCACCGTTGCGCGCTGCATCGACGGGTCCGCTGTCGAGAAGCTATACGGCAGCGCCATCGGGGCCTTCAGTTGCATTTGACAGATCGGCCCTGCCAGTCCTTCGCCGCGAAGCGTCAGGGCTTGGCCATGCACGGATGAGAGCAAGTAGCCGCGGAACCCCGCCAAGCGTGCCTGCCGACCCGCGACCGCCGCAACGTCATCCCTTCGTTTACCGCCCAGCGCATAGCCGACCTGTTTGCCTTCGGCATCCAGGATGCGCACGACCTGCGGCACCGTTTTCCCGGCGGGACCGTGCAGCCAGCCGTCGATACGCAAAAAGCGCCCATCGCCTTCGATCAGGCCAGTAGAGTCCAGGGTGCCCATGCATGCAGACAGCGCCGCAGGCGCAAACACTGTCCCCATGTGGGTACGCGCGCCGCGATATGGATACATGCCAAACACCGAACGCTGGTTGTCGGCAGCCTGCGTGGACTGGGTAATTACTGCGATACTGGGATAGACATGGCCAATTTGAACTTTGTCGTGAATACGCAGTTCGATTGCCAGTGCAGCCACGGAACGGTTGAACATCTCGTCCGCATGTGAATCGAGTGCTTTGAACTGAAAGTTCAGCATCGGCACCATGAGCAAGACCAGTGCCCCATAGGCGAACTGCCGCCGCCTGCCATGCCAGGCCAGGAAGGTCGGCGCAAACAGGATTAGCAACGCGGCCCAGGCCATCAGAGCGGGCGTGGTGTAGCGGAAGGCTGGGGTCATGTTGATATGCATGCGCCCCGCCGCGGTACCACTTGCAGTACCGACAATGTAGGCGATGAAGAACAATAGCGCCAACTGCAGCGCAGCCTGATGTGGGCGCCGCAGGTTGAGCCAGGCAAATCGGGTCGAGCTTGCGAGCAGGAACAACCCTGCAAGCAGTGCCACCGTTTTGCCAATGCGGCCTTCGCCCAGCGCAAAGTAGAATGGACTGCCGAGGTACATGGCAACGTAACGGACAAACTGCTCCTTCCGTTGCAGCACTTGGAACGATGCACCATGCCCAGCAGGTGAGGCGTAGTCGTGAAAGTAGGCAAACAGTACGACTGCCGATAACGCCACGAGTGCGCCGGCACGGCGTATGCCCTGGCGCGTCAGCAACGCATACACGGTCATCATCGGAAGGATTAGGATGCCATTTGCCATGGTGCCGGCGCTCAGCACACCGAGCGCGCACGCCAGCGCAAATTGAACACTGCCGCCCTGGATCGAACGGTACAGGCCGTACAGCGCAGCCAGCGGAAGTAGTTGGGCGAGAATGAACTGGCTTTGGAAGCCCCAAGTCAGGTTCTCATGCTGGCTCCAGAAGAACAGGCTCGCGACGATCAATGCGGCCAGCGCATGCTGGTCCAGTTCTCGCTTGGATGGCGCTGCAGCCTCCCGCAGTATGCGGCAAAACAGCACAGCGCCAACTAGCACAAGAATGTAATTGATGGCGATCAGGAACCAACTGCCCCCACCAAACCAACGTAAATCCGCCCAAAAGAGGAGGCGCGACAGCAAGATGCGGTGTTCGTTGTGCTGGCGCCACCAGACCGACCAACCGTCGCTTGCCACCTGGTCAGCCACAGGCAAGTAGCCATCCCACATGTCCCAAAATGGCACCGGAGAGTAGGCACGGATGCCCCCCACCACCGCCAGCACGACAAAAAGCAGAGCCAAACTGGTGAGGCTAAAGCGCATTGCACGCTGCCGCGGCGTTATGGCGGCGCTGATCATATATCCATCTTGTTGAAGACAAAGCGCGGCAGGTTGGCGATGACCAGCATGATCAGTGCCCATTTGCCCGGCGTGTACAGTACCGGCTGCCCCTTGGCCGTCGCCGCCACGATCTGCGCCGCCACCGATTCGACGCTGGCCATGCCGCGCTGCGGCATATGTGCCGTCATCGGCGTCGCGGTCGGGCCTGGCTTGACCAGCACCACTTTGACATTTGTGCTGGCCAGGCGGTGCTGCAAGCCTTCTGCGTAGCGCGTGACCAGGCCCTTGGCGGCGCCGTAGACGTAATTGGATTTGCGGCCGCGCTCGCCGGCCACCGAACCGATGATGGTCAGGGTGCCGCGGTTGACGCGCTGCATATGGCCGGCGAAGGCTTCAGCAAACAGTGCCGGCGAGATGCCGTTCACGTCCATGGCTTCGGCCGCCAGTTCCAGATTGTCCTGGCAGGCTTGCTGGTCCGGCAACGAGCCATGCGCCACCAGCACGATGTCGGGCACGCCACCGGCGGCGATGCCGTCCACCGTGGCGCGGATCTGCTGCGGATCGCTGAAGTTCGCTTCGATGACAGCAACTGTCGCTTGCGGGCTGCGCACGCGCAAGTCGGCCGCCACAGCTTCGGTCTTTTCACGATTGCGCCCCAGCAGGGTCAGGTCGAGCGCCTGGCCGGCCGCCCACAAGCGGGCGCAGTGCTCGGCCATGGCAGAAGTGGCGCCGACGATTACGATTTTCTTGTTAGCAGACACTTATTTCCCCATTAAGCGGCGCGACATCGCGGAGCTGATGCCCGGGTCGCGGTATTGCAAAAATTCAGCGAGGCGCGGATAGCCGGCCTCGAACAGTGCGCGCGGCATGCGCGCGTCTTTGGCCATGTAAATGCGGCCGCCGGCCTCGGCGACGATGGCATCAAGCCGTTCGAACAGGCGCAGCGTGCGCTCGCCACGGTTTGGAAAGTCCAGCGCCAGCGTGACGCCGGGTTGCGGGAAGCTCAGCATGCCGAGCGCCTCGCGTTCGCCGAAGGTCTTCAGCACGGCCAGGAAGGAACCTTCGCCACTATTGCTGATCGCTTCCAGCATGGCCTGCACCGCCCCGCGACCCACGGCGCGCGGCACCACGCTCTGGTACTGGTAGAAGCCTTTTGGACCATACATGCGGTTCCACTCGTGCAGGTTATCGAGGGGGTAGAAATAACTCTCATAATGCGCTACGCCCTTGCCGGCCCGGCTCTTCTGCAGGTTGTAATACGCGAAGTTGAACGGCGCCAGCGACAGCTTGTTCACCAGCGACACTGGCGGCACGAAGGGCATGGTGCGCGCACGGGGCGCCGGCGCTTCCCTGCCCTCGATGGCGCAATGGTTGGCGCGCAGGAAGATGCCGCGCCCGTTGCCAGACAGGCAGTCAATCCACGACACCGTATGTTCCCAATCCGCCTCGGAAGCGTCGGACAGCGCGAAGAATTCGTCGAGATTGGTGTACGGCACCGTCTCGGTTTCCAGCCAGGGGCCGGCAACGCGGCGCAGCTGGATTTCGGCCGTGCTGATCACGCCGGTCAGGCCCAGCCCGCCCACCGTGGCGGCGAACCATGCCGGATGCTCGCCCGGACCGCAGACGATGCGGCTGCCATCGGTGCGCAGCAATTCGATGCGGCGCACGTGGTCACCGAAGGAACCCAGCGCGTGATGGTTCTTGCCATGCACGTCGTTGGCGATGGCGCCGCCGACGGTGACCAGCTGGGTGCCTGGCGTAACCGGCAGCATCCAGCCGCGCGGAATCGCCATGCGCTGGATATCGCGCAGCAGGACGCCGGCCTCGCAACGCAGCAGGCCAGTTTCCCGGTCAAAGCCGATGAAACGATCGAGCCCGGTGGTACGCCACAGCAGCCCGCCCGGATTCAGGCAGACATCGCCATAGCTGCGTCCCATTCCATGCGCCAGGCCCGACACACCGGCCTGCAACTGGCGCGCCACCTGTGCGCGCTCGACCAGCGGACGCACCTCATGCTCCCACTTGCCCAGCCGGCCCCAGGAAGAAACCATTACCACGGCCATCCCACGGCGCCGATGGCCAGCACGGCTGCAAAGCAGGCGCCGGCGAACAAGCTGGCCTTGTCCTTGACCGCGAACACCAGCGGATCGTCGTGCATGTGGCCGCGGTGCGCCTGCATCCACATCCAGCTTACCCAGAATAGCATGACAGGCACCGCGCCCCATACGAACTCAGGCGAGCTATACAGCATCAGCACGGCATCGCTGTTCAAGTACAGCGCTAACACCACCAGCGCGGCATAGCCGGCACAGACGCCCAGCATCTGGATCAGCGGTGCATCCGTCGTGTAGTAGCCGCGGCCATGGGCCTTCTTCTTGCCGTGCAACACCTGCACCTGCAGTTCGGCGTAGCGCTTGACGAAGGCCAGCGACAGGAAAAGGAAGACCGAGAAAGCCAGCAGCCAGAACGAGAGCGCCATGCCCAGCGCCGCCGCACCGGCGATGATGCGCAAGGTGTACAGCAAGGCAAGCGTGACACAGTCGACCAGCATCAGACGCTTCAGCAGCCACGAGTAGGCGCAAGTCAGCCCAAAATAGACACTAAGCCAGGCGAAGAAGCCGCCGCCGACTTGCCAGGCGACGCCTGCGCTGGCCAACAGCAGCAAGGGCGCGCACAGCACGCCCTGCCAGGCTGGCACTTGGCCGCTGGCGAAAGGCCGGTTCCGCTTGCGCGGATGCTGGCGGTCGCTTTCCAGGTCAAGCAAGTCATTCGCAATATATACCGAGGATGCGCACAGGCTGAATGCAATGAAAGCCAGCAGCAAAGGCATCCAGGTCCCCGGATCCATAAATTGGTGGGCAGCGAACAATGGCACGAACAGCAGCAGGTTCTTCAACCATTGGTGCACGCGCAGCACGCGGCGCCATGCAGTGAAGCCGGCCCCCGGTGCAGCAAAGGAACGCTCCACCTCGCAGCAATTCGCGGCACGCCGGGCCAGCTCAGGCGGCGCGTTGACCACAACGGCGCGGCGCGCACTGCGCCAAACAGGCAGGTCGGCATGCGAATTGCCTGCATAGTCGTAACCGGCCTGGCCAAAGCGCTGCACCAGCGCATCGGCTTTATTCTTGCCGGCAAGGTTGACCTTGCCGTCGCTGGCCATGACCTCGTCAAACACGCCCAGGTGGTCTGCAATGGCATTGGCAATCGACTGGTCGGAGGCTGTGCACAGGATCAGCTTGCGGCCGCCGCTACGCTCCTGGCGCAGCCACTCCAGCAAAGCCGTGTTGTATGGCAGCGAGGTTGCATCGAACTCGCCATGCTGCGCCAGGCGTCGTTTCAGCACGGCTTTCCCACGCACCAGCAAGAATGGGATACGCAGTACCTCAACCGGTTTGTCGCGCAAGGTGCGGAGCGCCGACTCGTGCAGCATATCGGTATGGATCAGTGTACCGTCAAGATCGATGATGAGAGGCAGCGTACTCATTGCAGCTTGCCCTGTGGGTAGATCATGCTATCTCCAGCTTGGAACATTTTTTACGAGTAATCGCTCAGCGAAGTCGCAATAGCGCCGCATGCAGCAGCGCGTCATGAACGATTGGGTTGGAATGAAAAGGAACGGGCCGCAAACAGTGGCGTACCATCCCTGCCTCCCCGGCTAACAAGAAGGGACGCGGGGCGGCCAGGCGTAAGAAAAGTCTTCTCCGTCAAGCGTCAAATTATAGCTGTACGTAGGATCGTTCAATAAATAGTCACCCCAACGCGCTTTCATAAAATCAATCTCCTTCTTGAAGCGAGCGATCTTTTCCGGCGAATCCTCTTCACCTCGCGATGCCGATTCGTGGTGGTTCATTTCCGCATAAGGAGTCCACACGTTACGATAGCCTGCAGCCTGGACCCGCAGACAGAAATCAACGTCGTTGAATGCCACTACAAGCTGCTCATCGAGGCCGTCCATCTGTTCAAAGATCGAACGCCGCACCAGCAGGCAGGCTGCCGTCACGGCGCTGAACGATTGGTGCAGCACAGCTCGCGCGAAATAGCCCACTTGGCCTCTCGGGAGGTATTTGTGGGAGTGGCCGGCAATTCCGCCCACACCAATGACACAACCGCCATGCTGCAGGCGGCCATCTGGATACCAGAGGCGTGCGCCAACGCAGCCGACATCCCCGCGCAACGCAAACGAGACCATTTCCTCCAGCCAGTCCGGAGTAAGAATCTCAATGTCATTGTTCATGAGGCATAACAACTCGCCCCGCGCCAGGCGGGCAGCGCTATTGTTAAGGGCCGAATAGTTAAACGGCCTGTCATCACGCACTACTGTGAAGCGCGGCGCCTGCAGGCGGTCGAACAGGGCCTGCGTGGCAGGTTCGACACTGCCATTGTCGACGATGATGACTTCGTAATTGGTGTAGGTGGTCTTGCCCTGCAGGGAATCGAGGCACATTGCCAGCAGGTCGGCGCGGTCCTTGGTTGGGATAATGATGCTCACCAGCGGCTGCGGTGTCGGGCACGCAAAGCGCACACGATTCTGTGCCGGCGCTTCCGGGGCCGATGTCACTTCCGCAGCCAGCCCTCTTCGCGCCAGGTGCTCGGCCACAGCGCGGCGCCCGGCAACGGCTGCATAATTCTTTTCGCCAGCCGCCAGCGCCGTGCTGCCCGCGATAGCACGCCAGTGGTACAGCACGTGGGGCACATGCACCACCTGCCCAGGCTGAAGCTGTTCAATGACGCGTAGCGCGAGGTCGTAATCTTGTGCGCCGTCGAAGTCGCTGCGGAAGCCTCCAAGGCTGCGCACCAGGGCGGTGCGGTAAGCGCCCAGGTGGCAGATCATGTTCTGCGCCAAGAGAAGTTCGTAATTAAGCTTGGACTTGAAATACGGGTCAAAGCGTCGGTTGGTGGCGTCGACCTTGTCCTCATCCGAGTAGATCAATCCGGCATCCGGATTGCGATTGATGGCCTCCGCCATCCAGTACAAGGCGTGCTCAGTCAGCAAATCGTCGTGGTCAAACAAGGCGACAAACTCGCCCTGTGCCAGCGCAAGGGCGGAATTGCTCGCCTTCGAAATGTGGCCGTTGGAAGGCCGGAAATCGACTTTGATCCTGCTATCCTGGGCCGCTGCGGCTTCGAGCAGCGCGCGTATGCGTGGATCCGTCGACGCGTCGTCGGCGATGCACAGTTCCCAATTGGGGTACAGCTGACTGCGCACAGATTCGATGGCTTGGGACAGGAACTCCACTGGCGCGTTATAGACCGGCATCAGCACCGAGATCAGGGGCTGCAAGGCAAACCCAGCCATTTTGTTGCGCATCGCCTCACGCGACTCGTCGGTAAGGGCCGCATAGCGCTGCAGCCACGCCTGATAGTCGTTCCGGTCAAAATTTTCGGAGCGGGTCTTGACGACCATCATGCCGCGACGCAGGCCTGCCAAGCCCTCGCGCCGGAACAAACCGTATGCCATGCGCGCGGCCCCGCCCCAACCGCCATAGCGCCGGCTGACGCTCGATGCGATCTGCCAGGCACGACGCAACTTCGATACAACGCTGCCAACTGCTCGCACCGGCCGGGTCAAGCGCCAACTGGTCGAGCGTTGCATCGCTTCCACCGCCTGGCTCAATTCAACGATATGGCGCTCGCGTGCGAGCAAGACCTGCTGCAATTCCGCAACCGCTGTCACATAGTCGGTCGGACGACCTTGGGCACGCCCTACTTTCTGATAGTGCTCCAGGCCTGAAGCAAACTCCCGCTTGCGCACCGACTCCGCAACATCCGGATTCACCTTCAAATAGACAACTTCATTAAATTCCGAATTCATGGGACCACTTAACTATTAGACGAGTACGCGGCTGGTAAAGACTACTCCGCTTGCCAAAACTTGCTCCTACAACAACTATGTATGGCGCAGCATCGCCAACAATTTGTAGAATGCAGGGGCGCAATTTATTATTTTAGCATTTGGCCAAACTTCACCGCCGCCGACGCCCCCGAGATGCACAATTACAAGCGAACGGCATTGCTTGCGGAATGGATGTCAAATGCAACTTAAACACAACGAGGAAGCGTGATCAGATTGATATTCCGGGATATAATCGCGCGCTCCCCACTGACTCGAGGTCATTGATGCTGTCTCTATTTCGAAAAAAAACGATAGAAAAAATCCAGGCTGACGCTGGGCATTTAACGTTGAGCGGGGTAGGGAACCCCGCGGATTTTGGCGGTATTGTGCGAATTGACGTTGCCGTGTCGCCAGAAGCCTTGGCGGGATCGAAGCTCACTGCCCGAGAGCTTGCCGTTGCCGAATCGAGCGTCATGCTTGGCTCGGTTGTTCCTGGCGAGACACAGTCGGTCGGGGTCCATTTTTGCCTTCTCGAGAATGGCGAGCGCCATATTGAACTGGAGCTCGAAGAACCGAATGGCGCAATCTCGAAAGTCATTGCCACCTTGCCAGTCGACAACTTCGGCGAACTGGCACGCGAAACGGCGAAACTACTGCGCGCAGCGCGGGTGCCGACCTTCTTCGTCGGCCCATGCGACTCCAGCGTATACCCCTATACTGCGCATACTGCATGGTTTGATCGCCCCGATGCAGGACAGCACATCGACCACTTGCTGGCGTCCGGCAAGATCACGCAGGTTGAAGCCGACCAGCTTCGATTCTTCGTGGAGCAAGGCTACCTGGTCTTCGAGAACCTGATCGACGAGCAGTTGATCGATCAGGTGAATGCCGAGATCGATGACGCGGTTGCCAAGGGATACCAAGGCTACCAGATCGGCTCGAGCCAGCGTATCGAACACCTGCACATGCATTATGAAGGCGTCGCCAAGCTGTGGCTCGACCCGCGCCATCGCCGCGTAGCGGATCTCATTTTCGGCGCCCAAGCCCGTCCATGCCAGACCTTGACCTATGTCTTCGGCAGCCAACAGGATGCGCATCAGGACACCATCCACCTGACCCCCTTCCCGGCCGGTTATATGTGCGGAACCTGGATTGCACTGCAGGACGTGGTGCCCGATAGTGGCGAACTGATCGTTTATCCGGGCAGTCATCGTGAAAAACGCGTTCGCCTGTCCGAAACCGGCTGCGCAAAAGTGAATGGCGACTGGTCAGAGTTTGGGCGAACCGTATGCGCCGAATGGGCGGAGATGCTGCCGCGTTACCAGCCATTCGTATACAGGCCGAAGAAAGGCACGGTGCTTGTCTGGCACGAGAACCTTCTTCATGCGGGCTCTGTTCGCAAAAATACCGCGCTAGAACGCCGATCGATCGTGATCCATTCTTTCGCCGACGGCGCAGTCGCCTATTATGATTCGACAGGGCTTCTCGGTAGCGCGGTAAAGCGCGAGGCACTGAACCAAGCAACTTGAATCGGGGTTCCTGGCATGCCAGGAAAGGGCTGCCCCTGAGCTCGAACAGTTTTGACGAGGGCAGCCCATCATTGTGTTCGACGATCACCCCTTCCGTGCCACTGCTCATGCGCGCGCCGTCATGGAGCAGTGGCGCAGCCATCTCATGATGGGCGACTATGCCGGTTATAAGGCACTGCTTGCCGACGGCGAGGTCGAGCTTGCACGCTAGGCGCACAGGCGGCGCTGGTTTTTACTCGCGGGGCGATGGTCTTTTCCAAAGTCAGCAGTTCGGTCCGCGCCAACTTAAATTCTCCCGGTAGCTGCACTTTCTTCCACAACTCATGAACGTCACCATGCCGGCCAGTTGCTCGGTTGTCACCTACTTATCAAAGTGATTGACATGAATGATTGGTTGTCTGTCAACCCGATCAATGCTTTGCCGTCCGACGACACCACCATTTGGCGCGGCTCCATTCCGTCGTAGACAAGCTTAAGAGAACGCGATTGCGTTCCATTTATATACATCCACACGTTGTACATCGGTCCAGTGGCACTACCACAAAACACACGGCCAAACTTATCAACTTCTACATTGTTCGGAGATGTGCGAGCGTCTGGCGTTGTATCATCCCACGATCTTACGGTGTTCAGCAGCCTACTGGGCGATTCAACATTGGCGGCGTCGCCAGCCTGGCAAAAGAATGGAATCGCAGAGGCCGTATAAACCTGGCTGCCATCTGGGCTGGCCGCAACGTCAGCGACGCCAGTTGAATAAGGGACGTTAAGCGTACCCATCTACGCCATTCGCAGCGAACTCCCAGGGTTCGCGCTGAAATCGATGTCATAGGCGCGAACAGGCGGGTTTGCGCCAGATTCGCTCAGCACATGCGCTTGCCATCGAGCGTTGCAGCCATGAGCCCGGTTCAATCTGCATTGACGGGAGGGTTTGGAAGCCGGCCACCCTGAGGACGTCGCCATTGTTGGTTACCAATAATTCTTCACCATTGGAACGTACTGCAAGTAACTGCCCCCACCCATTCGGATCGCCGCGCAACACCCAAGTGCTCAGCGTTGCCAGAGTTTGGGTGTCCAGGATATAGACGTTATGGTTAGCCCGATCGTACACATACAAACGGTCGCCATTCGGGCTTACAGCCATACCACCCAGCGCCACGCCCAGGGTTACACTACGCACCTTTTGGACAGTGTAAATGTTCCAGACGTCCACCGTATTGCCGCCACCACGTAAATAGACATACGGGCGCATGGCACCCGCGACGCCCTGCACGTAGGCTGATTGAAAGTGCCGGCACTTTGTGCAGTGGTACAACCTCGAGCATCGGCATAGTGGCATTCGCTATGTTAGTCCGGCGCAGCGCCATGCGAGACTGGGCGCCACCATTCTGGCAGCGCGGCATCGCCTTTATCTGGCCGCCCAGGCTCGCCATCCGGCTCGCTGGTCGGGTCATACGCGCAACTGGACGCCGTGCGCCGCCGTCACGTTGAACCCCGAACGCGATCACGTCGTTTCCCTCGCTGCGAAGGAGAGTCATACTCAGCAAATTGCTGCTTGATTCAGGCGACAACTACCTTGACACGCGCCGAGCATCGCTGGGTTGGGGAATCTGTTATATCGCCCTGACCAGCGTTTTGACCGTCCCTGTCGCATGGCTGTCGTATCGTTTCGTCGAGCATTGGTACTTTGAGCGCGGCCGAGATCCTGCCGTCACGGATTTCCGGCTTGGCCAACCGAGCTGAGCGATCTACTGATCCCCATTCAGTGACTTTTCTTCGGCTCAGCAACTGACCCGGCGAGCTCAATTACCAATAATGTGGCGTGCGGGGCACGCATGCCATATTACAAAACACATGACGTTCCGTCACCCGCGGCTTATAATCAGGGGTTTATCAACGTCAGGCGGTAGCAACGCCTAGCTCCCGGGGAATCGTAAGCATGGCTCTATATCCTGTCTTTTTATCGGTTGTATTCGTAGTCCGCAACCAGGACAAGCAATTAGCAGAGATTCTCAAAACAGCCAGCGAGCAGGTGACTAGCTACGCCAGCGATTACGAGTTAATCATTGTTGACAACGCCTCTGAAGACGAGAGCGTGAACGTACTCAAGATGCTTACCAACCAGCAAGGGTTACCCAACCTTCAGGTGTATGCATTGACCAAAGAAGTGAGCAGCGATACTGCTGCCTGGGTCGGTCTGGAGAACGCGCTGGGCGATTTTGTCGCGGTCATCGACCCCTTGACCGATGACATTGCTTTCTTGCCACAAATGCTGGATAAAGCTGTCAGCGGCGCCGATGTAGTGTTCGCGAACAACCGTCAAAAACCACGGCAAAGCGTCCCTTACCGCCTGGCAAACAGCGCATTCCAGGCAATATACAAGAGCTTCAATGGCATTCATCTTGCCAAGGAAGCTCCGAGCTATAGGTTGCTAAGCAAGCGGGTAATCAACTTCATCCTCCAGCACCCTCAGCCTTCCGTGTCCTATAGGCATCTGCCTGCAACGGGCGGGTTCGCACGGGTGAATATGGAATACAGCGCCCAGCCGATCGCTACAACTGTGAAAAGGCTTGGTGAAAGCATTGATCGCGGCATGCGCCTACTCGTTTCGACGACACAGGCGCCGATGCGGCTGGTAACTACCTTGTCGCTCTTTGGGGCAATGGCCAACTTGGGATATTCGATCTATGTCGTCGCAATCGGCATTTTCAAATCGGATGTTGCGCCAGGCTGGATCAGTCTTTCGCTTCAGCAGTCCGGCATGTTTTTCCTCATCTCGCTCGTGCTGCTAGTGTTGGGTGAATACATCCTGCACATGGCCACATTGTCGAATGAAGGCCCGCTCTACCACGTAGGACAAGAATTTACTAGCGCGCGCATGACGCGGAAGGAAAAACTGAACATTGAGACTGTACGCACTCATCCTGAGAGCCTCGAGCATCAAGCCGCAAGCGTAGGTACTTGATAGTGAGCACGAGGGAAGTTGATGCGGTAGTTATTGGCGGCGGGTTTTACGGCGCTGCCATAGCAATCTACCTGGCAAAACAGCGAGGTCTCAGGCGCGTTGTCCTGCTCGAGCGTGAAACTAAGCTCCTTGGCCGAGCTTCCTACCATAACCAGGCACGCGTCCATAACGGCTACCACTACCCGCGTAGTTTCACGACAGCCTTCCGTAGCCGGGTAAACCTGCCGAAGTTCGTGCGCGACTGGCCCGAGGCCGTCAAGATGGACTTCATTAAGCTATATGCCATTGCGCGGCGCAACTCAAAAGTTACGGCAAAGCAGTTTGAGCGTTTTTGCAATGAGATCGGCGCAAAAATCCAGCCAGCCGAAAGTAC
>DASWTB010000370.1:0-3317 GCA_036402315.1 Pseudoduganella sp.
AGCGCGAAGTCGTCTTCAGGATTGACGGTGATGATTTTGAAGTCCGGGTTCTCAGGCAGCAGTTCAATCTTGCTGCCGGTTTTGCGGTAGGTCTTGACCGTAACATCGTTGCCGATGCGGGCTACAACGACTTGGCCGTTGCGGGCGCTGTCGGTTTTCTTCACCGCCAGCAGGTCGCCGTCCATGATGCCGATGTCGCGCATCGATTCGCCTCGCACTTTCAGCAGGAAGTCAGGCTTGGCGGAGAAGAGCTTGGGGTCGACGCTGTAGGTCGTTTCAAGGTTTTCCTGCGCCAGGATGGGCGAGCCGGCGGCGACGCGGCCGATCAGGGGCAGGGAGACCAGCATGCCGGCCGGTACGGCAGGCATGTCGTCGAATTCGACGCTGGCGCGCGACGCCTGGCGCGGCGCGGCGGTGCCGGTGGCGGCGCCGCCGAAGTTGCCGGTCAGGCGGATGCCGCGCGACGTGCCGGCGGTGATTTCAATGGCGCCCTTGCGCTGCAGGGCTTTCAGGTGTTCTTCCGCGGCGTTGGCGGATTTGAAGCCAAGCTCCGCCGCGATTTCGGCGCGGGTGGGCGGAAAGCCGGTGCTGTCGATCGCATCCTTGATCAGGTTGAGGATCTGTTCTTGTCGTGCTGTGAGCTTGATCATGGCGCTATGGTCACTATTGTGGACTGTGGATATAGACAGTCTGTATTTTTGTACAGTATGAAAGGAATTGCAAGCAAATTTCTTGCAAGTGCGGAAAATATTCGGCTTAATGTCGATTCGACAACCACTTGGAGGGCAGGATGGGACGGTTTGCTTTCTTGTTGGCGGCGGGGATTTCTTTGTTCGGTGCCTTGATCCATTTCGCGGCGCCCTGGCTGGGCCCGGAGTGGTATGCCTTCCTGCAGGCGCCGCCGAAAGTGGTGGCATCGGCGCAGGCCGGCGGCTTGCTCGCGCCTGCCGGGGCGCTGGCAATTGGCTTGCTGATGCTTGTGTGCGCCTTGTACGCGCTGGCTGGCGCGGGGCTGCTGCGCTGGCTGCCCTTTGCCCAGATGGTGCAGGGGACGGTGGCTGCCATCTGCCTGTTGCGCGGCCTGCTGGTGTTGCCTTATTTGTACAAATTCCCTGACCGTCTCTGGACCTTCGACGTGGTCGCTTCCGTCATCTGGTTTGCCGCTGGCCTGGGCTTTCTGGTCGGCATCCTGCGGTCGGCGCGCGGCGAGCCAAATGCGGTCGCCAATTCCTCAGAAGTTCACGCCGGCGGAACTTAATGCTCCCTCCAGTGAGCTGGCGTCGAGGAGGGCGATGGCAAGGCGCTCCAGTTGCCTTGGATCGGCCCGGTCCAGTGCGCGCAGTAATTTTGGCGGTAACTTGCCAAACTGGACTTCGAGCTGGAGCTTGAGTGTCTGCCGCTGGCCTCTGGCCTCTCCTCTGGCCTCTCCTCGAGCCTCTCCTCTGGCCTCGCCTCGCGCCTCTCCTCGCGCCTCGCCTATTGCCTGCCCGCGTGCCTCCCCAATCGCTCGCCCCCTTGCCTCACCCTCGGCGGCCCCCTCGGCGGCGGCCTGCTTTTTGCATCGCTGAAGGATCAGCTCCGGGATAAGGTAGTTCAGGCTGTTCTTATCCTCTTTCTCGTGATCCAGGATAAATTGTTCGATATCCATAGCCAGTCTCCTTTGCCTTTCGGCGGGTAACGGTATCAACCAGTCTATGATCGTCTGCAGTTCATTAAGTTCCCGCGTTGTGCTTTGGTGGGCGTGTAATGATTGCAGCAGGCGAAGTTTTGCCGGGTAACGCAAGTCCATGCGGCGGCGCGTGCCCAGGCCGAGCAAATGCGCCGCCAGTACCAGGTCAACTGGTTCCAGACTAGCAATCAGCCTGTCCATGTGCGGGCGAAAATCGAGCAATTTGGCGATCCGGAATTGAAATGTGGTGCCGTAACCGCAGCACAGGTCGGTGGCAAAGTCGGGGCGCCAGGCCGGACTGGCGTCGCCAAAGATTGCCAGGCTGATCACAGGTATGTCGAAACGGTCACGCAAACGTGCGTGGTAGAGCGCCATGCGGTCCGCGAAACCGGCTTGGCGGCAGCATTGGATTTCCACATGCAGGCAGGTTTGCGTGCCGTCCAGCAGCGAGACGATCGCTGTGAAATCCACTGCGCGGTCGCCGGTGCGGCTATCGGCTGTCACTGGCGGGATATTGTTGTCCGGCAGGTCATACCCTTGCGGCCAATCGATGGTGCTATGGACATCCGGGAATAAGCGCGCCAGCACCTGCGGCAGGCGGCGGCGCAGCAAGAGCTTCCAGGCGAGGTCGGGGCGGTCCATGGCCCAGCATGCCAGCGCCCGGGGCAGGGCGCCTTGCGCACCATCAGTAAACCTTGAGCCGGCCGGCAAAGTCTGCTATGCTTGCGGGCTTACCTCTTCCCACACCCGTCTTGACGCCGGGGTGGGCTATATTCACAGTCCTTAAGGGAGTTATTAATGCGTCACTACGAAATCGTATTTATCGTCCACCCGGACCAAAGCGAGCAAGTGCCCGCGATGATCGAACGTTACAAGACCAGCGTGACCTCGCGCGGCGGTAACGTGCACCGTGTTGAAGATTGGGGCCGCCGTCAAATGGCTTACTCGATCCAGAAACTGGCCAAGGCACACTACATCTGCATGAACATCGAGTGCGACAACGAAACTCTGGTCGAACTGGAAACTGCGTTCAAATTCAATGATGCCGTGCTGCGTCACCTGACCGTCAAGATGAAGAAAGCGGAAACCGCTCCTTCCCCGATGATGAAGTCGGTTCAGCGTGAAGACGCGGCCAAGAGCCATCGCGCCGAAGCTCCAGCAGCTCCTGCAGCGGCCTAATTCCTGACAGGAGACGGTCTGTACAACCAGCTCCGGGTTACCGCCCTGATCGCCGAACGGGATGAGATTCGATACACCCCCGCCGGCCTGCCGATTGTGAATGCAAGCTTGCAGCACAGTTCGCAGCAGACGGAGGCAGGTATCGCCCGACTGACCGAGTTTGAGATCCCTGCCGTTGCGGCAGGTGAGTTGTCAAAACGATTCAGTCAGGCGCCCCTTGGAGGCTTGTACGAGTTCACCGGTTTCCTGGCCAAGAAGAACCGCAATAGCAGAACCCTGGTGTTTCACATCATTGATTTTCGTGCTGTCACAACAGCGCAATTTTTAAATACAGGAGCCTAAAATGGCATTCGGTAAAAAGTTCGACAAAAACAAGCTCAAGCTGAAAGAAAAGCGCAAGCAACAAAACCCTCTGTTCAAGCGCAAGAAGTTCTGCCGCTTCACCGCCGCTGGCGTTGAGCAAGTGGAC
>DASWTB010000371.1:0-2791 GCA_036402315.1 Pseudoduganella sp.
AAGGGATCGTTCAGCGTGGTGGGCCGCAGCATGTCGCGGACATTTTTCTCCAGGCTGTACCAGAAATTGTTGTCCGAGCGGTTGGCCACGGACGTGGTCGAATTGTTGGTGCCGCCGCCGAGCGACAGGCTGGCCGTCGGCACCGGATTCGATGGCGTGCCGCCGGCCGCCGATCCGCCGGTGGTCGAGATCTGCGTCGCGATACTCACGCTGCTGTTGGTGCTGCGCGCGATATTGACGTAGTCCACCTTGTAATGGTTCCAGTAAGGCTGGTCCGGCAGCACCACCAGGTTATTCCCTTGCAGCTCATAGCGCATGTCGACCTGTTTGCCGATCCGCGACAGCAGCTGCGGCAAGGTCTGGTCGAGCGCATTGAGCGTCACGGTTCCTTCAATGGCGGGATGGACGTCGACGTTCAAGCCGGCATCGCGGGCCAATGCGAACAGCACCGATTGCACCGGCACGCGGTGGACTGAAACGCTATAGGTTTCCTGCCGCGCTGCGGGGCGTGGCGGAGGCGGCGCTGCGCTTTGCTGCACCGGTTCGGGGATTGCACCGGGTGGCGTGGTGGCGTCGGCAATATGGGTCGGCGACAAGGGGAGCTTCGGTGCCGCGCAAGCTCCGAGCAGGACGCATAACAGGGTAGCCGCAAGGTTCTTCATGCTTATCGCCGCGGGAAACAAGTTGCCAGGAGTCTATCGAAAACGATCATACTGCGATTGCCCAGCACTGCCGCGCACGAATAGCGGCTGTCCTCGATGGCTTGCCGTACGTGGTAGGAATTTACATATGGCAAGTCATCAGCGAAGGCTGCCATCAGCGATTTGTCTGCCAGCACGTTGATGCGGCGGACAATGCCTTGCGAGCTGCGGGCGATCAGCTTGACCGCGCCGCGGCTGAACAGTTCCGGCCCGTGGTAGCCGGCCGCACGCAACCGGTGCGACAGGAAGTAGGGGATCTGGTCGCGCGGCATGGGCGGCACATTGAAGCTGTGCGTGATCCGTTCGCGCAATTGGCGCATGCGCGGCAGGGACAGGTGTTCGTCCAGTTCCGGCTGGCCGAACAGGACGATCTGCAGCAGCTTGCTGCTGGCCGTTTCCAGGTTGGTCAGCAGGCGTACTTCTTCCAGGGTGTCGAGCGGCATGGCTTGCGCTTCCTCGACCAGCAACACGACGCGCCGGCCGGCCGCGTGGCGCGCAATCAGCTCGGCATGCAGGGCGCGCACGACCTCATCGGAACGGCGGCCGCCGGTATCGAGCCCTAGATCGGCAGCAATGGCGTGCAGGACTTCCTGCGGCCCCAGGGTCGGATTGACGAGGTAGAGCACGTCGACGCCGCGCGGCAGGCGCGCTTCCAGCATGCGGCACAACATGGTCTTGCCGCATCCAACCTCGCCGGTCACCTTGACGATACCTTCGCCCTGGGTGACGGCGTAAAGCAGGGCAGACAGGATCTCCCCGCGCGTATTCCCGCCATAGAAGAAGGCAGGGTTCGGCGTAATGCCGAAAGGGGCCTCGTGCAGGCCAAAATGTTGATGGTACATGGCGGCGTGCAGGCATTCGGTGGACGGTTTGGGCCCTGCAATTGGATCACGTATCGCAAGAATCCGTCGCCCGTCAGCCACGCCCGCCGTGTGTGGTGAAACTATTAACGCCTTTTGCTAGGCTTGCACGATACATTCGCATACAATGCCAGCGACTATATGGATTCGGGGAAGAGGGCATGACGAGGCCGGAAAAGGTTCGTTTAGGTGAAATCCTGGTGCAGCAAAAGCTGCTGTCGGAAGAGCAGTTGGGCATGGCGCTGGCGGAGCAGAAGCGCAGTGGCCGCAAGCTGGGGCGGGTGTTCGTCGAACACGGCTTCGTCACCGAAGAACAGATTTCCGGCGCGCTGGCACGACAGCTGAATATCCCCTACATCAACCTCAAGTTCTACCAGATCAATACCGACCTGGTGCGGCTGCTGCCCGAGACGCAGGCGCGCCGCTTCCGCGCCCTGGTGCTGGAAGACCGCAAGGGCACCATGCTGGTCGGCCTGTCCGACCCGACCGACCTGTTCGCGTACGACGAGATTTCGCGCCTGCTGAAGCAGACCATCGAGCTGGCCGTGGTCAATGAGACCGAGGTGCTGGCTGCCATCGACCGCATCTACCGCCGCACGGAAGACATCTCCGGCCTGGCGCGCGAGCTGGAGCAGGAGATGGGCGAGGCGTCGGTGGACTTCGGCGCACTGGCGGCCGCCAGCCCCGGGCTGGAAGAAGCCCCGGTGGTCAAGCTGCTGCAATCGCTTTTCGACGATGCCGCCCAGGTGCGCGCATCGGACATCCACATCGAACCGCAGGAAGGCCGGCTGCAAATCCGCTTCCGCATCGACGGCGTGCTGCACCTTCAGACGGAAGCTGACATCAAGATTGCGCCTGCGCTGGCGCTGCGCCTGAAACTGATGTCCGACCTGGACATCTCCGAAAAGCGCTTGCCCCAAGACGGGCGCTTCGCCGTGCGCGTGAAGAATGCCCGCATCGACGTCCGTATTTCGACCATGCCGACGCAATATGGCGAATCCATCGTCATGCGTTTGCTGAACCAGAGCGGCATGAACTTGCGGCTGGATGCGATCGGGATGCCGAAAGCGCTGCTGGAAAAATTCCGCGCTATCGTCGCCCGCCCGAACGGCCTGGTGCTGGTAACCGGCCCGACCGGTAGCGGCAAGACCACCACGCTGTATTGCGCGCTGGCCGAACTGAATTCGATAGAGAAAAAGCTGATCACCGTCGAAGACCCGGTCGAGTACC
>DASWTB010000372.1:0-9887 GCA_036402315.1 Pseudoduganella sp.
TCGAGGTGATGCCGAATTCGATGCGGGAGGGCAGCAGGATGTCTTCGTCGCGGCGGCGGAAGTGCAGTTCGTCGCGCGCGGGACGGTCGGCGACCACGCTGTCCCAGTCAGTGGTGGCGGCCATGCGTTCGAGGTCTTTCAGCGAGGCGCCTGCGGCCCAGGCGCCGCCGATGACGCTGCCCATGGAGGTGCCGACCACGATGTCGACCGGGATGCGCATTTCCTGCAGGGCGCGCAGGACGCCGACGTGGGCGAAGCCGCGGGCGCCGCCGCCGGACAGGACCAGGGCGACTCTAGGGCGCTTTTGAACCGGTAAACCAGTGTCAGACCCACTGGGTCTGACACTTGTCTGCGGCGCTTGCATGGCGGGGTCTGACCCTGCGGGTCGGACGGGTACGGCCATCCGGCCGGTTTGCCGGTTTTCGGCTGCGCAGGCAAAACCAGCGCAGAATAAGAGGGCTACGACAACGCGCTTCATCGCGCTTGCGGCGCCCCACCGGTAGGCTGCGCAGAGGTGCTCGGCGGCTGGGCCGGCGCCATCTGCACCGGCGGCGGGGCCATCGGCGTGGCCTGCTGCGGCAGCGGCACCGGTGGCGGTTCCTGCGGCCCGCCCACCCCGACCGGCCCGACGATGCCGCCGGACGAACTCACGCCCTGGTCGCTCATCAGGTCAAGCCGCTTCTGCACCCCGCCTTCCATCAGGATCACATGGCGCGGCTGAACTTCTTTCACGCTGACGCCCGGCGACAGTTCGGAACCGACCGGGAAAGCCTTGGCCGGCTGCCCGTCGGCCGAGATGATCGCCACACTGCCGCGACCACGGGTATCGGCCACCACGCCGCGCAACTGGTAGTTACTGACCACAGCCACCGCAGTATTGCCGCCAAACAGGCCGCGCGCCGCATCCATGTTCGCTTCCGGCACCTGCGCCACCGGCACCGCTGCGATCGGGCGCTGCTTCGGCTTGAACAGCTGCATGCCCCAGTAGGCCAGCGAGGCAGACAGCACCGCGACGGCGGCCACACTGCAGATCAAAGGCAAACGTTTCAATTCAATTCTCCAGGTTCAGCGCACGAGCTGATTGATTTCGATAATCGGCATCAGCACAGCCAGCACGATTAACAGCACCACCACGCCCATCGCCAGGATCAGCATCGGTTCCAGCAGGCCGGCAATGGTCAGCGTGCGGCGCTCCAGGTCGGATTCCTGCGCGCTGGCGGCGCGGTCCAGCATGGCGGGCAGTTCGCCGGTGATTTCGCCGGCGCGGATCATGTGGATCAGCATCGGCGGGAAGTGTTTTTGCGCCGACAGCGAACGGGCCAGGCTGGCGCCTTCGCGCACCGAGTCGCTGGCCTGCTCGACCAATTGGCGCATCGCCACATTGGACAGCGTATCGCGGCTGGTTTCCAGCGCGCGCAGGATAGGCACGCCGGAGCCGGTGGTAATCGCCAGCGTGCTGGCGAAACGCGAGGTATTCAGGCTGCGTTCGAACTTGCCGTACAGCGGCGCGGTCAGCAGCCAGGTATGCCAGCGCAGCTTGATGTCGGGGTTCTGCAGCATGCGCCGCACCACGAAGCCGGCGGCGATCAGGATGCCCAGCACGGCAAAGCCGTAACTGCGCACGAAGTCCGAAATGGCCAGCATGATCACCGTCAGCAGCGGCAGCTTCTGCTTGGTGTTGGCGAACACCGAGACGATCTGCGGCACCACATAGGTGAGCAGGAAGATCACGATCAGGAACGCCACCACGGTCACGATGGCCGGGTAGGTAAACGCCAGCTTGACCTTCTGCACCAGGGCGTTGCGGCGCTCGATATAGTCGGCAAGGCGCGACAGCACGCGCGACAGCTGGCCGATCTGTTCGCCCGATGCGACCAGTGCGCGATAGATTTCCTGGAAGTCGCGCGGGTGGCGCGACAGTGCATCGGACAGCGAGGAGCCGCCCATCACTTCCGAGCGGATCGAGGCCACCAGGTCGCGCACGTACTGGCGCTCGGCCTGTTCCAGCAAGGCGGTGAAGGCTTGCTCGAGCGGCAGGCCGGCTTCCAGCAGGCTGGCCAGCTGGCGCGTGAACAGCGCCAGCTCCGTGGTGCTGAGCTTTTCGCCGAAGCCGCGGCGCGCGGTGGCGCCGCTGGCGTCGACCTGCGACTCGATGGCGTCAACCTTGATCGGCACCAGGCCCTGCGAGCGCAGATCGGCGCGCGCGGAACGGGCGCTGTCGGCATTGACCACGCCCTTCTTGGTGGCGCCTGCCGCATCGACGGCTTCATAACGGAAGGCCGGCATCGCTTAGTCCTTCGTCACGCGCAGCAGTTCAGCCGGCGTGGTGACGCCCTGCTGCAGCCAGCGTTCGCCGTCTTCGCGCATGGTGATCATGCCGCCCTGCTGCTGGGCTGTCACGCGGATTTCCGCTTCCGAGGTGCGGTCGTGGATCTGGGCGCGGATATGCTCGTCGGTCTGCAGCAGCTCGTAGATGCCGACGCGGCCCTGGTAGCCGGTGTGGCCGCAATGCTCGCAGCCCACCGCTTTCCATTGGCTGCCGTCGAAGGTCTTGCAGCTCGGGCACAGCTTGCGCACCAGGCGCTGCGCCAGCACGCCCAGCAGGGACGACGACAGCAGGAACGGTTCGATGCCCATGTCCAGCAAACGGGTCACGGCAGCGGCGGCGTCGTTGGTGTGCAGGGTGGCCAGCACCAGGTGGCCGGTCAGCGATGCCTGCACCGCGATCTGCGCCGTTTCCAGGTCGCGGATCTCGCCGATCATGATCACGTCCGGGTCCTGGCGCAGGATGGCGCGCAGGGCCTTGGCGAAAGTCATGTCGATGCGCGCGTTGACCTGGGTCTGGCCCACGCCCTGCAGGTCGTATTCGACCGGGTCTTCCACCGTCATGATGTTGGTGGAAGTGTTGTTCAGCATGGACAGCGCGGCGTACAGCGTGGTGGTCTTGCCGGAGCCGGTCGGGCCGGTGACCAGCACGATGCCGTGCGGCTGGTTGATCAGGCTGTTGAACTGCCCCATCATCTTTTCGCTCATGCCGAGGTGGGACAGGTCGAGCCGGCCGGCTTCCTTGTCCAGCAGACGCAGCACGGCGCGTTCGCCGTGGCCGGTCGGCAGCGTGGAGACGCGCACGTCCACCGGCTTGCCGCCCACGCGCAGCGTGATGCGGCCGTCCTGCGGCAGGCGTTTTTCGGCGATGTCCAGCTGCGCCATGATCTTGATACGCGAGATCAGCGAGCCGTGGATCGCCTTGCGCGGGCGCACGATGTCGCGCAGCGCGCCGTCGACGCGGAAGCGCACCACCGAAGTCTGCTCGAACGGTTCGATGTGGATATCCGATGCGCCGTCGCGCAGGGCTTGCGTCAGCAGCGCATTGATCATGCGGATGACCGGCGCATCGTCGGACGATTCCAGCAGGTCTTCAATGGCCGGCACGTCCTGCAGCAGCTTGGTCAGGTCCAGGTCGGCGTCGAATTCTTCCGCCACCTGCGAAGCGTCGCCGCTGGCATTGGCGTAGGCGGCGGCGATGGCGGCTTCCAGGTCGGCGCGCGACAGGTGCTTGATGTTGATGCGTCCGAAGCGGCGCGACACTTCCGCAATCGCGGAAGCCGGCGTGGCCGCCGACATCATCACATCAACCGCGTGCTCGGCTTCGGCGCTCGGCTGGGCCAGCACCAGGAAGTCGCGTGCAAAAGCGTAAGGCAGGAGGTTGGTCATCGCTTTTACTGTTGCTGTTGCTTCTGTTCAGGCACGGACGGTGCAGCCGGGGCAATCGGGCGCGCCAGCTGGCCGCCGCCGGTCGGCTGGCCGTTCTGCAGTTCCGGCAGCATCGGCGCGCCGAGGTTTTTGACCGTGATGCTCGGCTCCGGCGCAGCCGCCTGCTGGGTCGCGCGCATGAAGTCGTAGCGGTCGGCGGTCAGGCTCATGCCCTGCTCGCGGTTGCGCACCACCACCGGCCGCAGGAACACCATGAGGTTGGTCTTCTTGCGTTCGCGCTTCTGGTACTTGAACAAATGGCCGATCAGCGGAATATCGCCCAGGCCCGGCACCTTGTCGACGCCATCGTTGGAATCGTCCTGGATCAGGCCGCCGAGCACCAGGATCTGGCCGTCATCGGCAATGATATTGGTTTCGATGACGCGATTCTTCAGGATCAAGCCCGCATTGTTGGTCACGTCGTCGATGCTCGAACTCTCGTTATAGATCGCCAGCTTGATGGTGCCGCCTTCCGAGATCTGCGGCCGCACCTTCAGGGTAATGCCGATATCCTTGCGGTCGACGGTCTGGAACGGGTTGTTGTTGGTGCCGGAGGTGGTGGTGAAAGAACCGGTCACGATCGGGACATTCTGGCCGACCTTGATAGTGGCCACTTCATTGTCCAGCGTGAGCATGTTCGGCGTCGACAGGATGTTGCTGTCGCCATCGGTGCCCAGCGCGTGCGCCACGGCGCCCAGGCCCAGCTTGCCGTTCGCCAGCTGCTTGAAGATACCCAGCGTCAGGCCTCCGCCAGGCGGCTTCGCACTGTCCCTGCCGTCGATCAGGGCGGCAAGGTTGACCATGCTGTTGTTGCCGGCCCTGTCGTATGTGGTGCCGCCGCCGACGCGGTAGGTGCTGCCGTCGTTGCCGCTCAGGCCGGCCCATTGCACGCCGAATTCGGACAGCTTGTTGGCGTTGATCTCCACAATCATCGATTCGATGTAGACCTGCGCGCGGCGCACGTCGAGCTGGTCGATCACGGCGCGCAGGTTGCGGTACACGGCTTCCGGCGCGGTGATGATCAGGGTGTTGGTGGTGGCGTCGGCCTGGATGAAGCCGGCGGAACCGCCGGCGCCCGGCGACTGGGATCCGCTGCGGCTGCCGCTTTGCAGCGCCGGATTGCTCGGGCCGGACTGGCCGGTGCCCGATTGCGAGGACGAGCCCAGGCCGGACTGGCCCATCTGGCTGCCGCCGCCGCCGGCGCCGCCCAGCGAGTTCAGGCTGCCGCTGCTGCTGCCCGACTGGCTGCTGCCGCCGTCGCCCGACACCACGGAACGCAGGGTTTCCGCCAGCTTGGTGGCTTCGGCATTTTTCAGGTAGACCACGTGCACATTGCCGGCCTGCGCGGTCGGCTGGTCCAGCTTGGCGATCAGCGACTTGGCCAGGTTGGCGCGTGCCGCCGACGGTGCGCGCACCACCAGCGAATTGGTGCGCGGGTCCGGCACCAGGGTCACGCGGCCGGAATCGCCGCCGGCGCCCGGTTCCATCAGCTTGTTGATCATGGCCGCCAGGTCGCTGGCGATGGCGTAGCGCACCGGCACCACGTCCAGGTCGGCCGACGATGGCGCGTCGAGCGAGGCCACGATCTTGGCCAGGCGCTTCAGGTTGTCCGAATAGTCGGTGATGACCAGGGTGTTGTTGCCCGGGTTGGCGTTGATGGTGTTGTTCGGCGTGATCAGGGGACGCAGCACGGTCACCAGGTTGGCCGAGTTCTCGTGGTTCAGGTGGAACACCTGGGTCACGATCTGGTCGCCCTGCGGGCTTTTCTGGCCGCCGATCACGGTCGGCGAGGCCTGCAGCTTGGCTTCCGCTTCCGGCACCACCTTGGCGTAGCCGTCGCCGCTGACGATGGCATAGCCTTGCAGGCGCAGCGCGGAGGCCAGCAGCTGGAAGGCCTGCGACTTGGTGATCGATTTTTCCGACACCAGGGTCAAGGTGCCTTTGACGCGCGGGTCGATCAGGAAGGTGATGTTGGTGTAGTGGCCGACGGCCTTGATCACCGATTCGATGTCGGCGCCGACAAAATTCAGCGCGGCTTGGTCATTGGGCTGGGCCCAGGCCGTAACCGGAGCGGCGGCAGGCGCCAGCGCACAGCACAGCAGCGCGGCGGCGCTCAGTCGGCGCAGTGCCGGGAAGGGGGTTGGGCTTGCAGTGTGTGTTTTCATTATCGGAACTCTAGTGCAATGACGTTTTTAACGCTGTTTGGCTTACGCTGGCCCAGCATGCTTAACAAGCCGCCAAGCTGGTCTTCAAATCCTGTTGCCGCTTCCGCCTGGCCGGAAAACTGCAGCCGGCCATGCTCGAACTTTCCTGCGCCGCTTAACAGCAGCGGGCCGCGCTGCGAATCCAGCGCCAGCGCGGCTTGCTGGCCTTTCCAGTCGAAGGCCAGCTGGTAGCTGCCCAGGGGCTTCACCGGCGTCAGGCGCGACGACATGTCCTGCATTTCCAGCGTGGTGCGCCCGTTCAGCGACACCGCCTGGCCTTCGCGCACCAGCTGCAGCGAAGACCAGGTCAATTTCATGCGGCCGCTGGGCGCCAGCGTGTTCAATGGCGCGCCCAGGCCGGCCAGGCCATCGGCCGGCAGCATCAGGGCCGCCGGGCTGACTTCCCAGCTGCTCCAGCCGCCGCGCACCGAGACCGGCTGCGTCAGCGCGTCCGGGTTCTCCAGCTGCACGTCGACGCTGCCGAACAGCACCAGCGGCGACAGGCGCCAGCTGAAGCGTCCCGGCAGCAGCGGCGTGACCGCACCATCCTTGCTGGCGGCGCCGCCGATGAAGGCGGAACCGCGCCACAGCGTACCCTGCGCGTCGCCCAGGGTCAAACGGCCGCCGCTCTGGCTCTCCACCAGCTGCCCCATCCAGCTCGCCGGCAGGAAAACCAGCACCGTCAGGCCTGCGCTGAGCACGATTGCCAGCAACCACAACACTGCGCGCTTCATCGTGCGGACGACTCCTGGCGCAGGGTCAGGTTGGCGTCGACCTGGCCGGCCGGGCCTTGCTGCGTCACGCTGCCCTCCTGCACCGACACGCGCTGCTCTCGGCGCATCGCATCGAGCCAGGTCACCAGGCCGGCAAACGGCACGCCCTTGAATTCCACTTTAATGTAATCGCCCGTGACTGCCAGGTTTTGCGTGGTCAGGCCCGCCGCCTGCAGCCGCGCCGCCACACCGTCCTTGCTCAAGGGCTGCGGCTGTACCGGCGGCTGCGCCGCCAGCTGGGTCGCTTCGCCGGCCAGCGCCTGCAATTCCGCCAGCTGCTGGTTCTTCAGCGGCAGCTCTTTTTCCAGCCTGGCGCGCCCGCTCAGGGCCGGGTCGACCAGCACGCCCCATACCAGGCCCAGGGCGACCACGATGCCGCCGATGGTCAGCATGCGCTGTTCCTGCTCGTTGCGCGCGTCCCACCAGGTGGCGGCAGCGGCGCGGTAGCCGTTGATTTTGTCGCTCAGGCTCGCCATCACTTGCCCCCTGCTTTCACCAGCCACACGCCCGGGCCGCTTTCGGTGGCGCTGAACTTGCGCTGGGCCAGCGCGGCCTGCACCTGCGCCAGCGCGTTGCCGTCAACGCTGTTCGGCTTGAACTTGACCGTCATGCTGCGCTCCTTGTATTCGATGCCGGCCACCGCCTCGCGGTTCGGCAGCACTGCCAGCGCTTCGCCCAGCACAGCGCTCATATTGGTGAATTCGTCGGCAGTGCCGCCGCCGGTGCTGGCGCGCGCCACTGAAATATTGCGGCGCATTTGCTCAACCGGGTCGCCGATCATCGGCTGGTTCGGGTAGGCCGAACGGAATACCTGCGTCATGCTCTGGCGCACGGCGGCCTCTTCGCGCTTGAGGCGCATCCACTCCCAGTTCAGGCCGACGATGTTGACCAGCACCGCCACGACGGCGATGCGCAGCGGCCATTTCCAGCGCGCCCAGGCACGGGCGTTGGCGCCGCTGACGGCGCCCAGGCCGGCGGCCAGGTCGAACGGCACCGCCCTGGCGGCGGCAACGCGGTGCACCCAGTTGTCTTCTTCCAGCGTGATGCCGGGCACATTGGCTGCCACGGCGGCGTATTCGGCACGCTGGGCCGGCGCCACGTACAGCGTGACCGGCGCTTCGCCGGCCAGTGCGCGCAGGGTATGCAGCGCCGGTTCGGCGGCATTGGGCAGCGTCAGGCCCAGGCCTTCGTTGGGGGCGGTGCGCAGTGTCAGTTCCAGGCCGGCATCGTCCACGCCGAGGGCGGCCGACACGCTGCCCGGCGCCAGCGGCAGGCTCAGTTGCACCGGCAGCGCCGACACGCCATGCGCGCCTTGCGCCACCAGGGCCTTGACCAGCACTTCCAGCCAGGCGCGGTTGGCCACCGCCACCACCCGCTCGTCGCTATCGCCGCTGGCCGGCGCCAGGGCCAGCACGCAGTCGGCCGGGTCGCCCAGTACCTGTTCTTCCACCAGGTTGGGCAAGGCGGCCTTCAGCCTGGCGCCCGACAGCGGCGGCATTTTGACTTTCAGCAGCGAGACATCGGCGGCGGCCAGCAGCAGCACCACGCGGCGCGCGGTCGACACCAGCTCGCCCAGGTTGCCCAGTGCACCGGCGCCTTGCTGCATCACGTTGCCGCCATCGCCCACCAGCGCGAACTGGCAGCTGGCCGGCACGCCATTGTCGGCTGCTGCGGCGCGGGCCGGATACCGAATGTAGAGTGTTGTCAAAGCTGGCCTTCCCTATTCCTTAAATTTCCCGTATCCACACCACTTCGGTGCCGTTCTGGTCGCGGTGGATCAGCGACCATGACACCAGTTCCGCCCGGTCCAGCTTGATCCGGCTCATCACCAGGAAGTAGTCGCTGCGGCAATCCATATCGCTGTCCTGCAGCAGCGGCGGCTTGCCCGCATTCTGCTTGAAGGTGCCAACGTTGATGAACGGGGCGCGCTTGCGCGCCACCACCAGGTTCTGCCCTTCCGACAACGAGCCGTTGATCAAGGCCGCCAGTACTTCCGCCGAAGCCGTGTTGACGTTGATTGGCGTCGCAGCCGGCAGGACGATGACGAAGTCGCGCAGCTTGTCGATGGCCTTCTGGTCAAATCCCGACACCGACAGCAGGTCTTCCGCCCGCAACATCTTCATCGGCTGCCCGCCGCCCGCTGGCACCGGCTCGATGTCGGGCGACGGCGCGGTTCCAGGCGGCTGCTGCAGCAGGCCGGCGCCCTCGCTGCGCGCAACCTGGATCGCAACGGCCTTGGCCAGCGACGGGTCAAGCTGCAGGATCTGCAGCAGGCGCGCAAAGACCGCCACCTGTTTCTTGTTGATGCCGCCAGCCCCGGTCGTACTGGCCAGATTCGCAAGATTGTAGCGCGATTGCGCGTCGTAATTCTGTCCGGAAAAGCTGGCATCGAAACTTTCGCCTTCGATCCGCTCGCGCTTGATCAGGTCATCGAGCCGGGTTGGCGCCACAGGGGTGGCCCAGATGCGGTCGGCAACCGTCATGGTGCGGTTGTCCAGCATGTCCTGGCGCAGGATAAGCCTTGAAAAATCAAGGACGGAGCGCAGCAGCCAGCGCGCCTGGGAATGCAGGCGCTGGTTTTCGATCGAGCGTACCTGCACCTGCTGCTGCCAGAACAGGTTGGCCACGATGGTCACCGCCAGTGTGGTCAGCAGTAGCGCCGTAACAACAGCCACGCCGCGCTGGCGCGCCCGGAAGCGTCGTTTCATACGGCCCCCAACAGGAAAACTTTGACCAGCGGCGCCGGCTGGCCCTCGATCTGCAGCGAGATTTCCAGCCCGGTCGGGCCTTCCGCCTTGTTGGCCGTCGCCGTCTTCGGGTTGAAATCCTTGCACTTGCTTGGGTCGGGATCGGCGCACTTCGGCGGCTCGGCAGGCGAGGTCGCGGAGCTGTTCGGCTGGCGCCAGCCGCCGCCCTCCCACAACCTGAATTCCATGGCGCTCACACCGGACTGCAGGCCGATCGTGGCCTGCGTATTGGATTGCTCCAGCGCGGCCTTCCACAGCGCGTCCAGCTGCTGCAGGTCGCGCGCGCCGGCCGACTCGCTGCGCGACAGCACGCCGTCGCGGATGACGTAGCTGACCACCTGCAGCTGCGAAGCCGTGTTCTCGGACAGCACGGTACGGATGAACACCAGCCGGCTGTTATCGGCCAACAG
>DASWTB010000373.1:0-3674 GCA_036402315.1 Pseudoduganella sp.
AAGCGGGGATGCTAAAACTCTTTTGAATCTGCGACAAGGATTTTCAAAAAAGTCCAAACCGGTACCCCCGTGTCTGACCCGCAGGGTCAGACACGGTTACGCGACGGGCGCGGGCCAAGGTGTCTGACCCTGCGGGTCAGACGGGGCGGCCATCCGACCGGTTTACCGGTTTAGTTTGCGCTGCCGCTCTTCACGCGGCGTATTGCCGAACAAGGTGCCAAACGCGGTAGAAAAGTGCGACCCCGACGAGAACCCGCACATCAGCCCAACCTGCACTATGGAATGGTTTGTTTCCAAAAGTAATTGCCGCGCCCGTTGCAGGCGCAGCTCCAGGTAATAGCGCGAAGGCAGCGAGCCCAGATACTGCTTGAAGAGGCGCTCCAGCTGGCGCCGCGACAGCCCCACCAGCCCGGCGATATCGTCGGTCGACAGCGGCTCCTCGATATTCGCCTCCATCAAGGTCACCGCCTCCGACAGCTTGGGCTGCAGCGCCCCGAAACGCGCCTGCAGGGCCACCCGCTGCCGCTCCTCCGACGAGCGCACACGGTCGATGCACAGCGCTTCCTTGATCTCGGCCTGCACATCGGCGCCAAACAGCGCCTCGATCAGCGTCAGGGAAAAATCGAGCGAAGCCGCTCCGCCGCAGCAGGAAATCAGCCGCCCATCGATCTCGAACAAATTCGGTGTGAGTATGGCGCGCTCGGTCACATCCTCGGTTTCCGCATATAGCGCCCATGGCAGCGCAATGCGGGCGCCGCCGGCCGCGCCGGTCTGCGCCAGCCACAGCACCCCGGCCCCGACCCCGCCCCAATACTCCGCTTCGCGGCACCGCTCGATCACGGCGCGCAGTTCCGCTTCGGCCGGACGCGCCGCCCCCTCGTCCGCAACGAGCAGCGCCAGTTGCCAGTCGCCCGCCATGGCGGCCGCTTGCGCCGGCGTCATAATGTCGAGCAGGAAACTGCCATTCAGCAGGCGCTGGGCCAGCCGCAAGGGCTGCGCCAAGCCGGACCAGGCCAGGCAATCCGGCTCGCCCGCATTCACCAGCAGCATGCGCAGCGGCTGCTCCCGGGTCAGGCGACTAAGTTGAGCAAATGACATCTTCTATTCAGGGACGAGCGCCGACGCCGGGCGCTCAGGGGTGTTCCATTGGCTGACAATCATACCGGAGATCAACAGTACCGCGCCCAACAGCTGCATCGGGCCCATCGTCTCGCCCAGCCAGAAATAGCCGAAGATGGCCGCGCTGGCGGGCTCGAAGGCATAGATCACCGCCGCCTCGTTGGCAGTGGCATGGCTCTGGCCCCAGGTTTGCAGGGAAATAATGGCCGCCGTGGCAATCAGGCCCAGGTAAATCAGGTTCCATTTGAAGGCCACCAGGCCGCTCCAGATGTAGGTGTAGTAGTCCTTGGCATCATGCGGCACATCGATTACCCCGCGCGGCACTTCGCGCAGCAGGATCCACAGGCCGGCAAACAGGGCCACGGTCCAGATCTGCGCCACGGTCAGGGTCATCAGGCGGTCCACCTTGCGCGAGAACTGTTCCATCACCTTGATGTAGAGGCCGAATAGGAAAGCCGCCGCCAGTGCCAGCGAATCGCCGCGGCTCCAGGTGAAGCTGCCCTCCCAGCATAGGGCGAACAGGCCGCCCACCGCCAGGAGCAGGGCCAGCACGATGCGCTTGTCCGGCCACTTGCCCATGGCAATGCCCAGCAGCGGCACCACCAGCACATTCAGGCCACAGATGAAGGCGTTGCGGTTGGAGGAGGTCAGGCTCAGGCCTTCGACCTGGGTCAGGTAACAGAAGAACAACAGCACCCCGGCCAGGAAACCGTAGTGCAGGTCGCGCCAGCTCGCGCGCAGCAGGAAAGGGGATAACAGCACACCGGCAATCGCGAAGCGCGACACCACGATCCAGTTTGCCGACAGGGTGTCGGTCATATCCTTCATGGCCGGGAAGGTGGTGCCCCAGACAACGGTCACCACCAGCAGGGCAAGGATACCGCGTGCGTGTAGGGGCATGGGCGAAAACACCATCTTGTTATAAGTTTGCATATAGTAACCGATGGAGGCCGGGGCTGGCGGGCGCTATAATCCGGTGTCATGGGCGAACGATATTTGAAAAGCATCCGGCTGCTGGCCGAATGCATGCAGGGGTTTGAGAGATGGTCCGGCGAACATGTCCGCCAGCTTGGCCTCACCCACGCACAATTCGATATCATTGCAACACTGGGCAACACCGCAGGCATGAGCTACAAGGATCTGGGCGAACGCACCCTGATCACCAAAGGCACCCTGACCGGCGTCATCGAACGCCTGGAGCAGAAGGGCCTGGTGGAACGGGAACGCAATGCCGACGACAAGCGCTCCTTCTTCGTCCGCCTGACGCCGGCGGGCGAACAGCTGTTTGCCGAGGTGTTTCCTGTTATTGTCGCTAAAGGCGTGCAGTTGTTTTCCGACTATAGCGACGCCGATTATGAAGCCCTGGAACGCACCCTGGCCGGGCTGAAGGCCACGATCAGTGCCGGTACACCACTATAAAGAACCAGAAGAATGTTAAAGACCACCCTGCTGGACGGCATCAAGCCAGCCAAATTCGACAAACAGATCACCGGCAACCTGCTGCTGGAAAACACCAGCGCCGACCTGGTGCGCAAGGAAAAACTGCTGATTGGCATCCGCAATGAAGACGGCGAGATCTACCGCCTGATCGGCGCCACCAAGCACAACAGCTTCACCAATGCTGTGGAAGAACTCGAAGACCTGGAACTGGTCGACGAGCTGGGAGATGTCGAAGGCACCGTGGAAGGGTGCGACGCCATCTTCGGCGAAGGCTAAGCTGGGCATATCGCCAGTTTTTTCATCAAAATAACCACCCTGTCCTAGTTCCGCAGGGCAAATTCTGCTTATAATTTTCGCATGGACAGACTGGAAGCCTTCAAAGCAATTGCAGCCCAAGCCGGCCGCGGTGAGCTTACTTTCCCCACCAATATCGACGCGTCGATCAAGCTGCAGCGCGCGCTGAACGATGACAATTGCCACATTGACCTGGCAGCCAAGCTGGTGCAGGCCGACCCGCTGCTGGCGGCGCGCACGGTGGCCATTGCCAACTCGGTGGCCTACAACCGTTCCGGCATGGAGATCTCCAGCGTAAAGACGGCGGTGCAGCGCCTTGGCGTGCGCACCCTGCAATCGCTGGTGACCTCGGTGATCGTGCGCCAGCTCGGCACCAAGATCCGCAATCCCCTGCTCAAGGCCAAGGCCAACCAGCTGTGGGAACACACCGCACACGTGGCGGCGCTGGCGCAGGTCATTGCGCGGCGCGTGTCCCACGTCGATCCCGACACCGCCATGTTTGCCGGCATCGTGCACGAAGTGGGCGGCTTCTACATGCTGTCGCAGGCCGAAGCCTATCCGGAAGCGATGGAAGGCGATCCGGAAGACTGGACCACCTACGGCGAAGTGCCGATCGGCCGCGGCGTGCTGCAAAAGCTGATGATCCCCGAGAATGTGATGAAGGCGGTGGAAGCCATGTGGGAAGGCATGCGCGCCCTGCCGCCCGAAAACCTGGGCGACACCCTGCTGCTGGCCAACGACCTGTCCCCGATCGCCTCGCCGCTGCATGCCCGCCCGGGCGGCACCTCGGTAGCCGCTGCCAGCACCATCGACTTCGCCGT
>DASWTB010000374.1:0-7379 GCA_036402315.1 Pseudoduganella sp.
CGAGCACCAGGTATCTCCTGGCGTCGCCTCAGCGCCGGTTGCACCCGGCGTTCATATCGCCTCAGTCGGCTATGAACAGCTTCCAGACGGGGTCGTTTCTTCAACGTCGCTCTGCGGTTCGCGTCACGCTATCGGTGGTGACTGCGGCAGAACCCGGTCCGTGTGAGCCCAGTATAACGCAGGTAAAAAATTCTTGTCCAGAGCGGAGGTGCAACGCTGGTTACTAGTGTGCAGCAACCTCCACCGCGTCTTCCAGCGTTGGTACGTCATCCTCTGCATTCTTCTTCCGGAAGGATTGCCAGATTTTTAATGGGCCTTTCGCCTGCCGCCTGCGCAGGAAGTAGATCAGGCCGCCAAGCGCTGCCAGGCCGGCAAGGACTCCGCCACCGATCATCAACAGCCTGCGGCGTGGATTGGCGGCCAGGTCGGCTGCGACACCTGGTTTGACCGGCGTGACTCCGGGCTTGGCCGGCGCCGAAGCTGGCTTGGCCGGGTTGGCGGGGGTGGTTTCGGCTTTTGGTGCGGCGGGATTGGCGCTGACCGCTGCGGGGGCCGGCGCGACGATGGCGGTCTGAAGGCGCCGCACTTTGCCTTCGATATCGGCCAGTTTGCTGGTCATGGCTTCGCATTGGCGGAGCTGGGCTTCCACCTGCTTTGCAGGCGCGCAGGACGGAGCCGGGCCGGCAGCCGGCGAGGTGATCGCTGCCGGCGAAGTAGTGGCGGCAGGCTTTGCGGGCGCCTTTGGAGTGGCGGCGGGCGGCGCCATGCCAGCTGTGGCGTCGGCAGGCGTTGCCGTCGGCTTGGGCGGTGGCGGCGTCACCTCGGATGCACGGCGGGGCTCGACCTTCTGGGCAGTAGCTTGTGCGGTTTGCGGTACCGGATTTGCGCTTCGCTCCTGGGCCTTTGCCAAGGCGACTTGCTGGCGATGCGCAAAGGCGCGTTGCGCCGCTTCGTTCAATCCTGCCTCACCGTTGTCAGCCGCTGCCGCACTCGCGGTGACTGGCGCGGGCACGGCGGGCTTCGCGGCGGCAGGGGCAGCAGGGATCGGCTCCGCCGCCGGCATTGCAGCCAAATTGGCGGCGCGTTGGACCGGCGGTTCGGGCGTCAGCCACAGCGAGGCAGCGCGGATCGCCTGGCGCCCTCCACTATTCAGCTCCAGGAACAGGTGCAAAGCCTCGGCATTCACCGGTTGCAGTGTGGTCAGGTGCAGGAAGCGCTTGTTGTCGCGCTTGGCGATCGAGATATACAGGCCACTCAGTGCCGGTGGCATGGCGACGTTGGCGCCTTTGAAGACGTCCGGGTTTGCCAGCCTTGCCTGGATATCGGCCAGGTCGGCCGCTGTCAGGTCGACCAGTTCGATATCCGCCGAAAGCTGCTGGCCAATGTGGGAATTGACCTTGATCTCGCCCAGTTCAGCCGCCCGCACCGAACCGCAGAAGGCGGCGGCGAGTACCGGCATCGCAAGGGCGCGAATGGTCAATCGTTTGCTTAGCATGGAGGACAGGCCTATTTCTTCAATGTACTCATTAACGGCAGAATATCCCGATTTTGTAGGCCTCGGCAGAGTGAGTGGCATTGGCGTTAGAATTCAGACACCACTTTCCAACAGGGAGCCTTACATGAACAGCAGAACCGAGCGCGACAGCTTTGGTCCGATTGAAGTTCCAGCCAGCCAGTTGTGGGGCGCCCAGACCCAGCGCTCGCTCGAGCATTTCCGCATCTCCAGCGAACGCATGCCGGTCGAACTGATCGCCGCGCTGGCCAGCGTGAAACGCGCAGCAGCCAAGGTCAACGTCGACCTGGGCGTGCTCAATAGCGCCAAGGCCAATGCCATCATGCAGGCTGCCGATGAAGTCCTGGATGGC
Organism: Pseudoduganella sp.; assembly: GCA_036402315.1. GTDB lineage: Bacteria > Pseudomonadota > Gammaproteobacteria > Burkholderiales > Burkholderiaceae_D > Rugamonas. The sequence goes on from DASWTB010000374.1 coordinate 1,866, forward strand.
AAGCATCCGGCCGAGTTCCCCCTGTCTGTGTGGCAGACCGGCTCGGGCACCCAGTCGAACATGAACATGAACGAGGTGCTGGCCAACCGGGCTTCCGAGCTGCTGGGCGGTGAGCGTGGCGAAGCCCGCAAGCTGCACCCGAACGATGACGTCAACAAGGGCCAGTCCTCGAACGACATCTTCCCCACCGCGATGCATGTGGCGGCGGCGCAGGCCGTGGCGAACAATGTGCTGCCGGCGTTGCGCCAGCTGCGCGCCACCTTGCAGGCCAAGGCGCAGGCATTCGAGGGTATCGTCAAGATCGGCCGCACCCACCTGCAGGATGCGACGCCGCTGACCCTTGGCCAGGAATTTTCAGGCTACGTCGCCCAGTTGGACTATGCCGAAAAAGCCATCGAAGCCACCCTGCCCGCGGTGCTGGAGCTGGCTGCCGGCGGTACTGCGGTCGGCACCGGCCTGAATTCGCATCCAGAGTATGCGACGCGCATCGCCGCCGAACTGGAGAGCCGCCTGAAGCTCCCCTTCCGCACTGCCGGCAACAAGTTCGCCGCACTGGCCGGGCATGACGCCCTGGTTTCCGCCCACGGTGCGCTGAAGACGCTGGCCACCGCCTTGATGAAACTGGCCAATGACGTGCGCTGGATGGCTTCCGGCCCGCGCTCCGGCCTCGGCGAAATCTGCATCCCTGAGAATGAGCCGGGCAGCTCGATCATGCCGGGCAAGGTCAATCCGACCCAGAGCGAAGCCCTGACCATGCTGTGCTGCCAGGTGTTCGGCAACGACGTGGCGATTACGGTTGGCGGCTCGTCCGGCAATTTCGAACTGAACGTGTTCAAGCCCCTGATCGCCCACAACTTCCTGCAAAGCGCCCGCCTGCTGGCGGACGGCATGCGCAGCTTCGACGAACATTGCGCCCATGGCATCGAACCGAACCTGGGCCGCATCGAAGAGCTGATGGAGCGGTCGCTGATGCTGGTGACCGCGCTGGCCCCGCATATCGGTTATGATCGCGCCGCGCAAATTGCCAAGAAGGCGCAGCATGAGGGCACTACCTTGAAAGAGGCGGCGTTAGCCCTCGGTTTTGTGAACGAAAGCCAGTTCAATGAGTGGATTGTTCCGCTGGAGATGACCAAGCCAGGCGGCAAGGGTTAATGCCAGGTGGGAATACAACACCCCCGCGCCAACCCAACAGAAAGAGGATTAAAATGCAGAAAGTAGATTTCGAATTGACAGGCGAGTACATCGAGCTGAACCAGCTCCTGAAAGTGGTCGGCCTGTGCGACAGCGGCGGCGCCGGCAAGCAGATCGTGGCCAGCGGCGACGTCAAGGTCGACGGCAAACAGGAGTTGCGCAAGACGGCGAAGATCCGGGCGGGCCAGCGGGTTCGCCTGGGCGACGTGCAGATCGACGTTCATGCCGAGGGCAGCGCGGCCTGATTGATCCGCGCGGAGGGTTAGCTCCATGGATGGTCCCGAGCAGAAGCATGTGCAGTCCCAGGAACAATTGATCGGTGACCTGCGCCAGGTCATTGAGAATGCCGAGGAGCTGCTCAAGAATACCGATCACTACACCAGCGTGCTGTATCAGTCGGCACGCGCCAAGCTCGCGCAGGCTTTGCTGGCGGCGAACGAGGAACTGGAGCGGTGTGAGGATGCGCAGCTCTTGCGCATGATCGAGGCCACCCATCGCGCCAACCTGCTGCATAGGGACTTGTCCGGCGAGGATAAGTTAATGCGGGCGTTTCACTAGGATTTGCTGCTGCAGCCATTGCTGGAGGCTGGCGGCGACATTGAAGTCTTCATCCAGCGCAAAGGCGGCGTCCAGTGCGGCGCCGAATGTTTTCCCTTCTTGTAGTGCTTGCAGCGCGGCGTAGTCCGGCGCTTGCAGTGGCGTGACCTGGGCGGTCCATTCGGGGCGGCTGAGCAGCGCGCGGCTTGCTTCGTCCATCTTTGGAGGAAATGGCTTGCCCTGGTGGGCCAGCCAGAGGGGCACGACTGCCCAATCCGATTCGAAGAGCTCGGCGGTTGGCTGCCAGGGGAAGCTTTGTTCTTCCACTGCCTGTGGGTCGATGTCCGTGGCTTGCGGCGCCGGCTCGTGGTGGGCGTAGTGGATGCGGTGCAGTTGCCACTCCAGGCGGGCCATGTCGGGCAGGTAGGGCAAGTCCTGTACGTGCTCGAAGCTGCGCAGGAAGGACTCGAAATGGGCGCCGAAGCGGTTCAGGTCTCCGCTGTCCGAGGGATGGGAACGGCCATATTCGCGGGCCAGGGCGGTGAAGAACTCTTCGCCGACCAGTTGCGCGATGACGGGATAAGCCGCTGCCAGGGCCTTGGCCCAGGTCGAAGTCAGGTTGCCCCGGTACAGGGCGAAACGCTCGGCGTGCTTAAGCTGCAAGGCTGCTTCGGCGGCCGGCGCGAACAGGGCTTCCGAAAAAGACTGCTGTTGCGCAGCCAACGCGTCGCTGCTACTGCTCGGAAAATGTCCACCGTTGCCCGCCCGCGGTACCGTCCTGACCCCGAAGTGGACATTTGGCGGGGGGAAGCGGGAGGCGATGGCGGCCGCTTTGCTTGCTTCGCCGAGCAAGACATCCAGCTGCGGGATGTCGGTGTCCCATTCGATTAGCGTGGGCACGGCGCCGAAGCGGGTCAGTGCCGCTTCGTACAGGCGCCAGACGGGGCCGGCGACGGTTGCGCCGTGATGGTCGACTACGGCATCTGGCGTGACAAGGTGGCCGGCGAGGTGAATTTCGCCGACCGTGCCGTGAGCGATCGCGTGCAGCGCCGCCAGCGCGTCCTCTTCGTGGTTGCACTGGTTGACGTACAGGTTGTTCACGTCCAGCAGCAGTCCGCAGCCAGTGCGGCGCGCGAGGGCGGCGAGGAACTCGGCTTCGCTCATCGCGTCGTCGGCGAAGCGTACGAAGCTGGAGACGCTTTCCAGCAGGATGGTACGGCCAAGTGCATCCTGCATGCGCCCTACCCGCTCCTCGATCAAGTCGAGCGCGGCGTGGTTCAGCGCCAGCGGCAGCAGGTCGTTCAGGTGACGGTCGAAGACCGCGCCCCAGCACAGGTGCTCGGAAACGAGCGCGGGTTCGATGCGCTGGGCGAGGCGCACAACGCGTGCGAGGTGACCGGCGCTGAAGCCGCGTGCGGAGCCGAGGCCGAGGCCAACGCCGTGCAGGCTGATCGCGTAGTCTCGCCTAAGTTCCTGCAATACGTGGAAGTCGCCGCCGGCCTGGTCGAGGTAGTTCTCAGTGTGGACTTCGAGCCAGGCGGCTCGCGGCCGCTGTTCGAGGAATTGGCGGTAGTGCGGTGCGCGCAACCCAATGCCAACTCCATGAACCGCGGCGTGTCGTGTCATTAATTATTTGGCTGGTGCGCTGGTCTTGCCGCCGGCCTTTTCGCAAGTGCCCTTGGCGACGAATTTCCATTCGCTCGGCATATTGTCGGACTTGGCCTGGTTGGAGCAGCCATGGGTGCTGGTGGCGCAGTCGTTCTGGCCAGCCTTCGCAATGCCGTAGCACTTTTCTTTTTCCGCTGGCTTGTCCTGGGCTGCGGATGCGGCGGTGCTGGCGGTAGCGCAGACGGTGGCCAGGGCGGCGGCGATCAGCGCTTGACGGTTCTTCATGCAGGGTCTCCTCTGTAGGTTTGCAGGTGTGCGATTAGACCATAAAAAAACCCGCTGGCACCAGTGCGGTGCGGCGGGTTTCTTGTGGCCTGCGTTGGCGATGCGCGTTCAGGCGGTGGTGTTGATGTTGCGGCCGAGGTGGGATGGCAGGTTGGCGGCTGCCGGCGCTGGCGGGATCGCTTCGATCAGGGCCTGGGCGCTGGAGGCTTGCACGTCCATTGCTTTTTTCATCACGGCGTAACCAATCTCGGTACGATTGCTCGTATCGGCCATTGTCGTTGCCAGCTTTGCAATGCTCATTGCGTCCATTCGATCCTCCCACGCGTATCTATCTTTAATTACGGATGGGATTGGGCGAACTTTAGGCTTGGCGCGCGATTTTTTTGATCAGCCATGCCAGCACGGTATCGGGGCGGTTCAAGTCGAGCCATTGCAGGCGGGGCGGCAGGCCGTCCGGGACTGGCTGGTCGGAGGCGACGGCGACGATGGTGTGGTCATCCAGGTAACGCGGCGGCTGGCCGGCAATGGCGCGGTAGACTTCCAGCTTGTCGATTTGCCATGCATGGAAGCCTTCGACCAGGGTCAGGTCGGCAGGCTGCAGGCGGGCCAGTTGCTCGTCGACGCCTGGCTCTTCGGCGCCACGCAGTTCGTGGATGATGGCGAAACGGTATGGCGAAGCGATCATCACTTCGGCGGCGCCGGCGTGACGGAAACGGGCGCTGTCTTTCCTTGGCGGCTCGAGCTCGAAGTCGTGGTGGCTATGCTTGATGACGTTGACTTTCCAGCCACGCGCGGCCAACTCGGTGACCAGGTATTCGATCAGGGTGGTTTTGCCGCTGCCCGAGGGGCCTGTGACGCCGATCACATTCTGTTTGTCGGTCATAGCGGAACCCGGTAGCGGTAGCCGCGGAAGCTGAAGATTGCCTGCTTGGGCTGGAGCTTGTCGAGGATCAGGCCGGGGGCGACCTCCTCGCCTTCCTTTCGCAGGACTTTGTCGATCAGCAGCAGGCGATCGGCGGGGTTTTTCGAGTACATATAACCGCCAAGGGTGATTTGGGGGATGGCGCGCTGGATTGGTTCGGGGAGCTCACGCAGAAATTGCACTTGCTCTTCTGCTGGCGCCGGGGCTGCGGGCGGCGCTGCGACGGGAGCGGCCTGCGCTATGTCTGCACCGCGCGCCGCAGTTCCGGCTTGCTTTGTGGCTGCCAGTTGAGGGGCTTCCGCTGTGCGGTTCGCGGTGGGCGCTGCGACCTGCTGCGCTGTTCTCGCGTCGGCGGTGCGCTGGTTGGCTGCTGGCAGGCTGGCGCCTCGCTGCGCCGGGGATGCGCTTTCATCCCGGGCGGATGCCTTTGCCAATGCGGTGGGCGATTGCGGGACGGTTCGCTGGACACCTGGTTGGCCCGCTGCTGCGGGCGCGGTCCTTCCAGATGAGATCGGGGAAGCGACTGGCGCATCGGGGTCTCCAGCGGTTGGGGCGGCAGCGGCAGGGGTGGTGCCAGCGACCGGGGGGCCAGCGACGGCTGGAGCGACATCTGCCGCTTCTGCTCCGGTGGCGGCTGCGGCTGGAGCACCGGATGCTGCGGCGGGGGTGGCGGTGGCTGTAGCGGCGGGAGTAACGGCAGCTGCGGCGCCCGCGGGAGACGCGGCGGCTGGTGGCCGGCTGGCGCCTGGCTGCTGGCGGACCAGCATGGTCGCAAGGCCGGCGATGGCGGCGGCCATCAGCGCCATCGCTACGATCACTGGCGTGCGGTTGCCGCGCGCGCCCTGCCCTGCCGGCGCGCTGGCCAGCGTGGGGGCATGGATGGTCGGGGTGCTGCCGATCTGGCGTTCGGCCTGCGCTTTTTTCAGTGCTTCGAGAATATAGGACATATTATTTACCCGCCCCGGCCAACA
>DASWTB010000375.1:0-12496 GCA_036402315.1 Pseudoduganella sp.
CGGAGCTGACCCCGACTTCTAAAATGCATGGCGCAGGCGGAACGCCAGTGTTTCCTTCACCGGAGAGAGGAATCTTTCGCTGCCTGCCTTCCCTTGTTGGCGCATTGCCGACAGCATCAGGTGCGTGCGCGTGCTGAGTGCGTAGTCGGCCTGGCCGTGCCACACACGGCTGCTGTCGTCCAATCCCAGATATACTCCGCCGCCGCAATCCCAGCTGCCCGTCGCTTTCGATAGCGTGAGGCTGGCGTAGTGCTGCCTTGCGCCCAAGTTGGGGAGGCGGCTGGCCAGTGCTGCCAGGACGTGCGGCGGCAAGTTTGATTGCGCTTGCTGCCGCAACGCTTCGTATTCTGCGTCCGCCATGCCCTGGCCGTTGTAGGCGTATTCCAGCTGCAGCTTCGGTAGCGACGGTGGCGTCAGTACAATGCCGGCGGTGGCGCGGGTGTAGCGTTCGGCGCCGCCTGAGCGGTAGGCGGAGGCGTACCAGGACAAGGCATCGGCCGGTGCGGCACTGATGGTGGCGCCGATTCCGGCATGTTCGCCATGCGCCCGGCGCAGCACCATGCTCGCGCTGATGCCGTCGAATTCATAGCCGAACTTGACGATCGATTGCACGCGGCCGCCAGCCTGCCTTGCGTGCAACGCCGCCGCGCTGGCGCGCGCGCCGCTCCATGACAGCACCGCCATCGGAATGCCTTCCGAGTTGCCGAGCGTGTCCAGCGGGTCGCTCAGGTCCGTGCGTTTTTGCAGGAAGCCGAGCGGCTGGTTGATGTATGCGGGATCCAGCGCGTACAGGCGTTTGCCGAGCGAGAGCGATGCGCCTTCGCCAAGCTGGAACACGCGGTTCAGTTCTTGCAGCACTGCCTTGCCCTTTGTGCCGTTGAGATCCGAATGCAGCGCTTCGGTGCGCACGCGCCAGGTGAAGTCCAGCTGGCGTCCTTCGAACAATGCGACGGCACGTGTGCCACTGCCGCGGATGCCGAGGAAGTTGTCGCGGTTCAGCGGCGTGTCCTGCAGGATGGTCCGCTCTTGCGCTCCGAGTACGAAACCACCCGTCCAGTCCTCGCCCGCCGTCGCGTCGCCCGGCATGGCGGCAGCGACGGCCGCCGCCAGGGGCAGGCATTGCAAACCCTTCATTGTTCCAGCGTGCGCGGGTTGAACATATTCGCCGGGAATTCGGCTGCCCTCACCTTTTCGAAAACGACACGCGTTTCCTCGTCCGGCCGCTGCGGATCGGCATAGCGGGTTGTCGGCGGCAGCCCGCCTTTCGCGCTATCGAAAGTGGCGACCTTCAGCAACTTGCCGCTGGCCACGTACAGCATGGCCTTGAGCGGCACATAGCGCCCGTCCTGGCGTGCTGCCAGCAGCGTAATCTTCGCATAGGTGGCGGCATCGTTGCGGCTACGCAGTTCCAGCGCGACGCAGGCCTTTGCAGGACAGCCGTCAGTGTCGCCCTCCATCACGGCAGCATCGTAGTCGTGGCTGAAGCGAATGCGCGACAGGTCGCCGATATTGGCCTTGCCCAGCAGGGTTTGCAGGGGCGTCAGGCGGATGGCGCGGCGCGTGCGCGGGGCGTAGAAAAACAGGCCGCTGTCGGTGGTCAGGAATTTCTGGCCACGCTGGTCGGCGCTGGTCGCTTCCACCAGCACCTGGTTGTAATTCGCGCCACGGATCACGTAGGTGCCGGGTTCCTGGCCGTTGCCGGCATCGATCCGCACGTTGGCTTCAAAACTGTTGACCGGCATGCGGTACTGGTCAACCTGTTGCAGGATTTCGGCGGCGCTTGGCACCGATGCTTGCGCTGCACCGGCGGCCATCATCAGGATCAGGAATCGTTTCAGCATGGTTTAGTTGGAAGTCAGGATGGCTTTCACCTGCATGCGGCCGATGCGCCGGCTGGTCAGCCAGGCCGCTGCCATGGCAAGCAGCGGCAACGCTGCCACAATGGCCAGGCTTGGCTGGTAAAGCCAGAGCAGGTGCAGCGGGACGCCGACATTGCGCCCCGGGGGCGGCGCCAGTTCAATGCCGGCTGCGTTGATCGCCATGGTGGCAAGCCACGCCACCGTGCCGCCGGCCAGCGCGCCAAATGCGCCTTGCAACAAGCCTTCGAACATGAACAGGCGGCGCACCATCGCTTGCGGGATGCCCATCGCACGCAGTGTGCCGATTTCCTTGCCGCGCTCGTAAATGGTCGCCAGCGTCATGGCCGCCACGCCGAGGAAGACGATCAGGCCGATGATGGCGCCAAAGACGATGAACTGGTTGCGGAACAGCGCCATCACTTGCGGGTAAAGCGGCGCCAGCTCCTGCCAGCGCTGCAGGCGCACTTTGCCGCCAATCGCTTGCGCGATGGCCGCCGACAGTACATCGGCGCTTGCCGTGTCCTGGTATAGCAACGACAGGTGCGAGACCTTTTTCGTACGCAGCAGCTCCTGCGCGGTGTCGATTGGTATCTGAAGCGTGTACAGGTCGCGCTCCGGAATGCCGGTGGCGATAACGCCCGCCACGTCGACATCCATGGCGTTCACACTGCCCTGCACGGTGGTGGTCATCAGCGTCAGCGACTGGCCGGGCCGCACGCTGAGGCGCCGCGCCATCTCCCTACCGATCAGGACTTGGTAGCGGCCGTTTTCACCCGCACGCAATGGTTCGCCCTGCGCCAGCACCTGGAAGGCGCCATATGCCTGGCGTTCGCGCAGCGGGTCGACGCCCTGGGCTTCGAAGGTCAGCGTGCGCGGCCCGTTGGAAACCAGCCCACTGAATTGCAGGCGCGGCGCGATACGGCGCACGCCATCCAATTTCGCCAGCAGCGCTTCGATGCGAGTGCGCTCGGAGTCATCCAGCCCATACTGGAGCTGCTGTTCCGCGTAACCGTCCGCTGGCGGCACGGCGCTGATCTGGGCATGTCCGAGGCCACCGCGGATGGTGCTCTCGCGCAGCCCGTCGAGCGCGGCGGCGATGTAAGCGGCAAACAGCAGCAATGCCAACGTGCCGACGGCAATGGTCCCGCCCAGCAGCAGCGAACGGCGGCCGTTGCGCAGGACGTTGCGATGGGCCAGAACCAGCCATTGCATCATGCTGACACCTTGCCGTCTTCCAGCCGCAGCACCTGGCCTGCCATGTCCATCACGCGCTGGTCATGGGTGGCGATGATGAAGGTCGTGCCCAGGTCGCGATGCAGGCGGTCGACCAGTTCCAGCATCTGCTGCGCGGTCTTGCTGTCCAGGTTTCCGGTGGGTTCGTCGGCGATCACAAGCTTTGGGCGATTGACCAGGGCGCGTGCAATTGCCACGCGCTGCTGCTGGCCCCCGGACAATTGCGCCGGAGTGTGGCCGAGGCGGTTTTCCATGCCGACCATTGCCAGCGCCTCGCTTGCAGCCTGGCGCCGTTCCCGTTTCGGCAAGGCGCAGGTGGCCAGCGCCAGCTCCACGTTTTCTTGCGCGGTCAGCGTGCCGACCAGGTTGAAGTTCTGGAACACGAACCCGAGCTTGCGGTTGCGGAAAGTATCGATCTCATGCTCCGGCAGCATGCTCAGCGCGGCGCCATCGAGGTGAATGCTGCCGCTGTCAGGCTGCTCGAAGCGCGCCAGCATGCCAAGCAACGTACTCTTGCCGCTGCCGGATGGACCAGCAATCGCCACCACCAAGGGCTTCGCCACCTGGAAGGAAACGCCATCCAGCGCGGCAATGCGTTCCTCGCCGCGCCGGTAATGCTTGCTGACTTGCCTGACGTCGACGATTGGCGCCATCAGTACACCATATCCAGTGCGACGTCATTGTTGCCTGCATTGATGTCGATGCGGGCATCGTCGAAGGTCGGCGGCCCATAATGGCCGCGAGCGTTGCGCGAGAAGCCCCACCCTTCTTGTGGCATGCCGTTGGCCGACTTGTCCAGCCTTCCGTTAAGATTTTCGTCGTGGTAGACCATAACCGCATAGCTGCCGGGAGTCACTCCGGGGAACTTCAGCACGTTGCCGGCGGCGGCTGGCTGCACCGCGAAGTACTGGCAAGCCTTCAGGAAGGAGCTTTTGTTGCAGATGGCTCCCATCAGCGCCCCATTCTGCCCCGCGACGCCGCCGAGGGTGACGGTCACAGTTGCCGTGCCGGCTGCCGCCGGTTGGCGGACGCCGACGGCATAAGCGGCAGCGGCGCCAGCCAGTGTCAATGCGGCAGCAATCATCAGGACGTTCTTGTTCTTCAATCCGGGACTCCTTTCAATGCAGGTCGCGCGGCGTCCAGCCGAAGCGGCGCACCGCCATCAGCAGGCAGGCACACATCATTACAGCCAGGACGACGATGCTGTAGCCTTCGGCCTGCCAGCTCATGCTGCCGGTCAGGGCGTGGCGGATGCTTGCCATCATTGCGTTGAGTGGCAAGTATTCGAGTGCATCGCGCAAGAACGGCGGCAAGCCTCCCAGTGGAATCATGAGGTTCCCCGAGAACAGCAGCGGGAAGTACAGCAGGTTGCTGGCCATGGTGACACCCGCCACACTGCGGCTGACGGCTGCCAGCAACAGGCCCAGCGCGAGGAAGGCAGCGCATCCAAGGGCCAGCATGCCGCCTGCCGCGGCGATGCCAGTTGCTCCCGCATTCAGCTTCACGCCATACACGGCCCAGGCGACAACAAACATGACGACGCTGGCCAAAACGATGACGACGAGGCGCGACAGGCACCATGCCAGCACCACAACCCCGGTCGGCATCGGGAAAAGCTGGTACAGGCGGAACATGCCGCCCTCACGCGCGGCCACCAGCGGGCCGGCAAAGCCCATCAGGCTTGTCGACAGGATGACAAGGCCGGCCAGCCCGCTGACCAGGAACAGGCGGTAATCGAGCGCGCCGGCTGCCGCTGTGGGTGGCGCAGGCAGCACCACGCGTGGCTGGTCCTGCAGGCCGGACAGGTTGTAAGCATCGCTGAAGCCGCGCAGCATCCCGTAGCTGGCCTCCAGCGTGGGGCCGGCGGTAAGCGTTGTTTCGAGCTTCATCTCGGTGCTGTGGCCGGCGCGCACGGATTCGGCGAATCCGGCGGGGATGGTCAGCTCCAGCTCCGGCTTGACGCCGATGGCCGGTGCGTTGACGTGGAATTCGACGCTGTTTTGCAGGCGCAGGCCACGCGCCAGCTCGCTTGCATAGCTTGCGCTTTCCGTGCTTCGGTCCATGTCGTGGATTACCAGCGTGACGGGACCCAGTTTTGCTTCCTGCCCGAACAGGGCCATCTGCATCATCAGCATCAGCAAGGGGAAGGCGAACGTCCAGAACAGGGCCAGGCGGCCGCGCAGGAAAAGCGCCAGGTCGGCGCGCACCAGGTGCAGCAGGTTCTTCATGCGGTTTCACCTTTGGTCAGGTCGGCCAGGAAGTCTTCGATGGTCGATGCTTCGAGGCTGAAATTGGCAATGCCGTGCTGGTCGATGAAGCGGCGGAATCCTGCGTCGAAGCCTTGGGCGCCCTGGAGCTGCCAACCGGTTTGTCCTGCTTCGGCGCGAACCAGCGCAGGCAACGCGTGCATGGCTTGCTCGGCTTCGCCCGTCAGCGCTTGGCCGATGCGGGCCTTGAAGCGACCGACACGACGGGCCTGCAGTTCGTCCAGCGTGCCGCCGTCGACCAGTTTGCCCTTTTCCATGCAGAGGATGCGGTCCATGCCGAGCAAGTCGGCCGGGACATGTGAGATTTGCAGCACGGTCGTCGGCATGCCGGCCAACAGTTCACGCAGGGCGCGGGCATGCCATTCGTCGAGGCCGAGCGATGGTTCGTCGAGCAATGCAAGCTCCGGCACATGGGATAGCGCGAGCCACAGCATGACGCGCTGTTTCTGGCCGCGCGAAAGCTGCTGCCAGAGCTTGGTGCGCAGTTCTTCCATGCCGAGGGCGCGGGTTACGGCTGGCTCGGTGCGAGCATAGACCGTTTCGTGCATCGTCATGATTTCGCTCACGCGCATCTGGCCTGGCAGGTCGGCGCTTTGAAGCAGGCCGCCCAGCCGTTGCCTTACTTTGGCGTTTCGCGGGTCGCCGATTGCCAACTGGATCGTGCCGCTGTCGGGTGTGCGCAAGCCGAGCAAAGTCTCCAGAAGGATGGTTTTGCCGCTGCCATTGGGGCCGACTATGGCGACGCGCTCGCCTTGACGCAGCGCCAGGTCGCCAGGTTTCAGCGTGAAGCCGGAGGACAGGCGCAACTCGACTCCGCGTGCTTCGAGAGCGACGGTGGCAGACGCATCGCCGGATGTCCCCTCGCCCGGCGCCGCGCCGGCCGCATGCGCATCGGCATGCTGCGGATCGGCAGCGCCCTCGGCGGCAGCAGGTGCGGCGGCTGGCGACGGCGCGATTGCCATCACTTCATCGCCGGGGTCGATGCCGTTATCGAGCAGCATCTCACGTGCGTGGGCGCGGTACAGCGGGTGCTGCATCGCTTCGCGCAGCATGCCGGCGCCGCGGTCACGGTCACCGCCGTAATTCGGCGGTGCATGCAGTAGCAGCGAGGCGTGGTGGATCAGCAGGTCCGGGTCGCCGGCAATCAGTTCCTGCGCCTTGCCGAAGGCGTGCAAGGCGTTCTGCCCTGCAGTCGCGACCTTGATGATATTGGGCTGCGCAAGCAGGATCGCGAGGATAGCGCGTACGCCGCGCCATAGCCATTGGCGGCCGGCGGGCAGGATGTCGGCTGCCTTGAGCAGGGCATCGATGCCGGCTTCCTGTTCCACCGGCAGCCTGGCGCCGCTGTGAACATGGAGCAGTGCCTGGTTCAGGCGGGCGCTTAGCAAGGCGTCCAGCAAGGCGGGCTGGGCGAACACGGGTTCCGCCTCAAGCAGCGCAATGCCGGCCAACAGGTCGTCGGCGCGCTTGCTGCTCCAACCTGCGAAAATGGCTTGCTGCACCTGCGCGACCAACGCGGCGTGGCTTGCGCCGTCACCGTCATCCTGCCCTCGGCCCGCCGCAGCTACCTGGGGAATCGGCATCCCGCTAGCCTGCCCCGCCAGCTCGACAATCTGGGCGTCAGTCGCCGCACGGGAGATAGCACGGAACAGAGAAACAATCGCCTGCGCGCCGCCGCGTGCGTCGACTGCCTCCAGCAAATCCGCGCCCAGGCGGCATGCGGCGCGATATGCGTCCACGCTGCCGCCAGCCGAGGCGCCGAACATCGCGTCGCCATCGCGGGAAAGCATGGCACGCAATGGTGGCGCGAATTCCGGCCGCTGCGGTAATGGCGTAGCGCCGCCAAAGCGGTTGGCAAACAGTTGCGCCAACCCTTCGTCGAGCAAGCGCACGCCGCACGTCAGGAAACAATGCGCGACTTCATGGAAAACGACCGCACGCAGGCCGTCGTCATAGCCTTCCGACTGGGTCGACAGCCGCACCATCGCCAACCCCGGCAAGCTCTCCAACGTCAGGTGCATGTCGCGCTCGGACGGCACGCATTGCAGCAGGATACATGGCGGCGGCAAGCCGAGGAAGGCGGCGCAGGCAGATACCGCTTCGTCGAAATTACGCAACAGCGCAGGCGGCACCACATCCCCGCCCAGCACATGGACGCTGCCGCAAGCGCGCCAGGCGCGCCGCCCGGCCAGCATGTCCTGCAGGATCGGATAGGCATGGAAGCGCCCGCGCAAGGCAAACAGGCGTTCCAGCGCCTGCGTGGCGCCCTCGCTGTCGCCGGCCGCGGCCTGACGCAACACGGCGCCCGCCGTATCGCGCAGCCACAACTCGCTATCCTGCCAGCCCGGCGCGTCGTTCATTCGTCCTCGCTGGCGGCAGGTGCAGGCGGCGCTTCGCGGCCCAGCAACATGACGGAAGCCACGGTCTCCGTCACACCGTCGATATCAAGCAACGCGGCCAACTCGTCGTCATAGTAGGCGCCGTAGACCAGGGAGCCGAGGCCAAGGCCTTGCGCAGCGAGGCACAGGTTCTGCGAAGCGTGTCCCGCCTCCAGCAGCGACATGCGGTAGCCCCGCGCGCCGTACTTGGCGGTCGCGCGCTGCGGCACACTGGTCATCACGCACACCACCGGTGCTTTCACGCCGGATTCGCCCGACTTCACTTCCGCGCTGCCGAAAGCGTCGCCCTGCTGCGGCTTGAGCACACGCAGCAGGTGATTGCGGGCATCGTAATGCGCAATGCAAGGCGCGATGCCCTCAACATCATTGAGGAAGAAGTAGAACTCGGTCGGATACAGTCCGCCCGGCGAGGGGTAGGAGCGGAACGCCAGTTTCACATGCGGAGCGATGTCGCTCTTCGCCATGCGGCGCACGCGCAGCGCATGGTGCAACAGGCTGGAAATTTCCTGCAGCGTCATGGCGCCGGCGAAAGCGCGCGCACTCTTGCGCTGCTCCAGCGCCTGCGCCAGCTCGCCCAATGCCAGCACAGGCTCCGGTAATTCGATCGCCGGGCAGGATGGATAAGCGTTGTAGCCCGCTGCGCCGCGCGCGATATAGGCCGGATGGCGCAGGAAACGCACGATGTTCTTCACCTGCCCCATCAAGGTGGCGCGGTGGAACTTGGTCTGCTCGTGCAGGATCTCGGCCGGGTCGTCGATGTCGAACTGGCCCGCCATGGCCTGCGGCGGCAGCAATTCCTGGAGAGTCTTGTTCATCATGGGAAGGGATGCGGATCGAGGTTAGGTTCAGGCACGCCCGGCAAACCCCAGTGCGCAGCGATGGCGCGCAGGCGGCGCTCATCGCGGCTCACCAGGCCGTCGCCGAACAACAGCGGATGCAGGCCGGGAATGAAGGCCCGCAGCACGCAGAAGCCCAGGCTCGCCACGTCGGCGGAGGTCACGTCCACCGCCAGCGCACGCAGGCCCATGACCTTCAGCCGTGCCAGCAGGTCGCCCATGCCGGACAGCTGGCGCAGCGAAGGATCGTCGGAAGCTACCGTGGCCGCGCTGGTGAACAGGAAGTCCATCGCCCCCTGGCGCGAACGGTCCAGGAAATAGGCGAAGTGATCGCCCGGATTGCGAATCGCGCTCTGCTCCGGCAGCGGCGTGCCTGCCGCCAGGATCGAGCTGCCCCACACATAGCCGTGGAAGGCTTCCACCACCGCCTTATTGATGGCGGTCGCCACGTCTAGGTGGGCGCTGGCGCCAAGCGACATGGTGCCGTCGTTGCGGCTGCGCGCCAGGCACAGCACCACCGGCATGCCGACATCGGTGGTGATATCCCACAGGTGCACGTCCAGGCTCGGATGCGCCAGCTGGCGGCGCACGCCGGGCAGCAGGCGCTCCATGGTGGACGGCGCCACCACCAGCTTGCGCGGCGCATATTTCATCTGCCACATGGCGGCGAAGGCGTCGCGTTCGATCACCTCCGCCAGTCCGCTCAGCAGCGCCCTGCCCTCGTCCATGCCCGTCGCCAGGCCGGTGGAGGAAGACTGCATCACGATCTCGCGCTTGTCCTTGACCTGCATGCCGAGATAGACCATCTGCGCCGGCACATAGGTCTCGCGCGCCGGGTCCATCAGGTCGGCCGCCGGCGCCCAGGCACGCACCACTGAGGTGTCGTCGGCCGCAAACTCGAATCCCTCGCCATATTGCCCGGGTGCGAACAGCACGAACTGGCCGGGCCCGACTGCAGCTTCGCCCAGCGCATCCTGCGAGGCGTACAGCAGCTGGTCGTCGAAGTGCGCAGCCGCCGCATAGCGCTCCACCGCTTCGCCGAACGCCGCCCACATGGCGGAAGTACG
This sequence comes from Pseudoduganella sp., assembly GCA_036402315.1. GTDB lineage: Bacteria > Pseudomonadota > Gammaproteobacteria > Burkholderiales > Burkholderiaceae_D > Rugamonas. Next base: position 9,662 of record DASWTB010000375.1, read on the forward strand.
GTCGAAGGCAGCGCCGGAACCGGCCAGGCTGGCGCGGTCGGTGTTCGGGTTATTGGCTTTGCCGCGCGCCGGATCGATCATCATGCTCTTGATGTCCACCATCAGCGCATTGAAGACGAACAGGCCGCGCGCATCGGGGTGCTCGGTTTCTTCCAGCAGCGACGTGATGATGCCATGTCGGCGGTGCACCAGGGCGTCGTGTACCAGGGCCAGTTGCCCCGCATCGGACAAGCGCTCCATGGCTCAGGCCCTGCGGCGCAACAGCGCCTGCTGGAACACGCTGCCCACTGGGCGCTCCGTGCTGGCAGTGCCGCACACCTGGCAACGCGGCAGGCGCAGCACGCGCGAGCGCACGATTTCGCCGCTTGCGCTGTCGATTTCGCTGAACACGCTTTGCTGCAAGCCTTCCAGCGTGCCGGCCAGGAATTGCAGCGCCACGCGCGAAGCTTCGGCCACGCCGAACTGCACGGCCAGGCGGCTCGGCAGCGCGTGGTACAGGATGTTCTCGGACCGGCTGCGCATATCGAATTCGGCCACGAACTTGCGAGTCGAGCGCACGCGGTGGAAGTAGCATTCGTAGCAGCCGGTGGCTTTCGGCAGCACCAGCGGGCCGCAATGCACGGTGTTCCAGTCGATGCCGACAAACAGCGCCGGCCAGCCGGCGCCAACCGCCTTGGCATTCATGGCGCGGAACAGCGCGATATCGTCGAAGTCGGACGCCACCAGCAGCAGCGCGCGGCGTTCGCCTTTGTCCGGCAGGGGGCCGTCGCGCACCACGCGCTCGACCTGCACGCCAAGTTCGGTCAGCGACGCGGCCAGCGCATCGGCGCAGGAACCGCTGCCGGCCAGCGCCAGCACCCAGTTCGACTTGTCGTATTGCGGGCGCTGGGCCGGGCCGGACATGCCATCCTGCTCGCGGCGGTGCTGCAGGTGGTGGAAAGTGGCGTCGCCGCCCAGGCGGCCGTTCTGCTTCAGCAGCACGCGCGCTTCGACCAGCGCATTGACCGCCGCTTCCACCGCTTCGGGCGGGAAGCTCTCGGCGCGGTCATCGAGCAGTTGTTTCAGCGTCACGCCTTGCGCGGCGTCGGCCAGGATGCTTTTCAGGATGCCGACCCGGTCTTCCACCGTAAAGCGGCGGCCGACGACGGAAATGGCAATCTTGTCTTCGCCCAGCGTGGTCACTTCGGCCAGCGGCGAGATGTACAGGGACTCACTCATTCTCTCAACCCATCACAGAAAAAAGGCATGGCACCGGCAACGCTGCGCGAGGCAACGGCGCCGGTGTCCGGACTTAACCGATCAGCAGCAGCAAGAGCAGGAGCAGGTGCAGCAGGAGACGCTCACGTCGGCCAGGGCGCCGCTCATGTCGTCCATCAGGTATTCCGGCTCGGTGGAGTCGGTGATCTGGATGTGGGTGGTTTCAATCAGAATGGTCATTTCTCTGCTTCCTTTTGAGTTTTTTAAGAGAATGGACGCGCCATATGCGAAACCAGCATAAGCAAATGCGGAATCCGCATCGGGCACGACCGCTCAGGAAGGTAGCATGAAACTAAACTTCATCTAGTAGAAGAAACATTCCAAAAATATTAACGCTTTAGTTGCCAGCAAGCATCAAATGGGTGCCGCCGCCGAGGCGCAAATTGTCGCCGCGCCCAGCAAAATAGCGGGTTTCCAGGGCATCGCGCCCGAAATCTTGCACTGTGGAAAAATTTAAATCGTGTAGTCGCGCACACAGCTCGGCCGGGTCAAAAAACGACAGCCACGGCTCGCCCTGCTCGGCATAGCGGCGCGCAAAATACTCGACGCCGGAGCGTTCCATCATGTCGAGCAGCTCGGGCTTGACGCCGTAATCGAAGACAATGGCGCTGCCCGGCGGCAGGCTGGCTACCAGGCGCAAGGTATCGAAAATCGCTGCTTCGGTCAGGTACAGGGTGACGCCAAGCCAGGAGAAGAACACCGGCTGATCGAGCCGGCAGCCGGCTGCGCGCAGCGCATCGGCCAGCGTGTCGCGTTCGAAATCGACCGGCACGAAACGCAGGCTGTCCGGCACGGTGATGCTGCTGGCAGCCAGCAGCTTGCGCTTCCACGCCTGGGTGGCCGGATGGTCGACCTCGAACACCTGCAGCGCCGCGTCATGCTGGCGGCGGCAAGCAAAGGTATCGAGGCCGGCGCCCAGCACGACGTATTGCCGCACGCCCGCCGCGGCGGCGCGCGCCAGCTGGTCCTCGGCAAAGCGGCTGCGCACCGCCATGGCAGCGCGCAGGATGCGGCTGAAACCGGCGTCGTAGACGCGCGCGTTGGACTGCACTTGCACGCAGTCCTCCGGTCCCAGCACCGGCAGCGCAAGGGGATCGTCGAAAATGGCGGGAGTGTCCAGCAACTGGTGGGCGGCGCGCAGGCGCGCCACCATCAGCGCGCTGCGGCTGGGCTGGCCTTCGCTGAGCAGGTGGCTGGACATAAGCGCTTACATGCCCTGCGCTTCGATGTCGGCCAGCGACTCGCGGCCTTTTTCGGTGATGGCAAACCCGTCTGCCGTCGCGACGATGTGCGACTTCTTGCCCAGGAACAGGGCCACGTCCTGGTCCGCCACCTTGCCCGGCGCCTCGGCCAGCGCGCGCAGCGCCATCACGCAGCGGCGCAGGAACAGCTGCTGGCGGCCGGCATCGGTCAGGATGATGGCGCCGCTGCGCTCGAATTTGATGAACTTGATGCCGGACAGGCGCTTGCTGTTGCGGCCGACGCAAGCGCTGGGCTTGCCCTTGATGCCGCGGGCAATCTCTTCCAGCGCGTTGAACTCGTCGGTGCTCAGTTTTTCGTTTTTCATTGCTCGTATTC
>DASWTB010000376.1:0-7596 GCA_036402315.1 Pseudoduganella sp.
CTGACACTGATACGCGGCGGCCGCAGGCAAGTGTCAGACACTTGTGTCTGACACTGGTTTACCGGTTTTCGGCGAGCGGCACATAACGCCCATCCGATAGGGACTCAACCAGCGCGAGTCCCGCAACATTCCACACCACCGGCTCCCCGCCGAATCCGGCCGGCGCCTCCTTCGCCTCCCGCGCCAGAGTGATATGCGGCTTGAACTCCCCGTGCGTGGCAGCACTGAAGCCAGCCGCCTCCAGCCGCGCCATCAATTCCCCCTGCGCCGCCACCAACCCAGTCGGCACCGTGCTCATCCCCGCCCACGCAATATGCGGCCGCTTGAAATAGCCATAACAATCAACGGTCAACTGCAACGGCGGCACATGCGTTGCTTGCAGGATGTCGAGCAAAACAGGTAAAGCCTCAGCCGGCTGCTGGCCCAGAAACGCCATGGTGAGATGCAGTTTCTCCGGCGGAATCAAGCGTCCGCTTACCGGCTGTTGCAAGCGCACGAGGGCCTGGCGGACCCGGTCGTCCGGCCAGAGCGCAAAAAACAGTTTGTGCACAGCTTGTTTTGCTATCATGGCAGCCGCTTTAAAACCACTTAACGAATATACATGAAACGCACTTCGATCCTGTTCGCATTCCTGTGCGCCGCCGGCGTGGCGCAGGCACAGCAGCCTACCCAAGAACCAGCCCCGGCGCAGCAAGCCGCACCGGTAGCGCAGCAGGCCGACGCCGCAGCGCCGGCCCAGCAAGGCCCGATCGTGCCGGGTTCGGCCCAGCCAGGTCCAGCCGCTGAACAACTGATTGTCACCGACCACAAGATCGGCAAGGGCGCCGAAGCCAATGTCGGCAACACTGTCTACATGCACTACACCGGCTGGCTGTACCGTCCGCTGGCCAAGAACCAGCGCGGCCGCCAGTTCGACAGCTCGATCCCGCGCGGCGAACCGCTCGACTTCAAGCTGGGCACCGGCAAAGTGATCAAGGGCTGGGACCAGGGCATCGTCGGCATGAAAGTGGGCGGCAAGCGCACCCTGATCATCCCGGCGGAACTGGCTTATGGCTCGCGCTCCATGCCAGGAATTCCAGCCAACTCGGCCCTGATCTTCGACGTCGAACTGATGGACGTGAAGTAAATCAGCGGTAGTCCTCGGCCGCCAGGCCGTACTTCTGCATTTTGTGGTACATGGTCTGCTTCGGCAGGCTCAGCGCGGTACAGGCGGTGGCGACGTTGCCGCCGGCCGCGCGCAAGGCTTGCTCGATCAGCATGCGCTCGAAGGCGCCGACCTGGTCCGCCAGCGAAGCCGGCGCCGCACTCTCCGTCGAAGCCGACAGCCCCAGCACAAAGCGGTCGGCGGCATTGCGCAACTCGCGCACATTGCCAGGCCAGTCCTGCGCCATCAGCTGCTGCATCTGCGCGGGCGGCACCACTGGGCAAGGCCGTTTGTAGCGCGCCGCGGCGTCCAGCATGAAGTGTTCGAACAGCAGGGGGATGTCTTCGCGCCGCTCGCGCAGCGGAGGGATGTGCAGCACGATCAGGTTCAGGCGGTAGTACAGGTCGCTGCGGAACTTGCCCTGGTCGGAAAAATCCTTCAAGTCCTCCTTTGAAGCCGCGATCACGCGGATGTCCAGCGGCACCGGGGCGTTCGAGCCCAGGCGCTGGACCGAGCGCTCCTGCAGCACGCGCAGCAGCTTGACCTGCATCGCCAGCGGCAGGCTTTCGATCTCGTCCAGGAACAGCGTGCCATGGTCGGCGTATTCGATCTTGCCGACCTGGCGCTTGGCCGCACCGGTGAAGGCGCCTTGCTCGTGCCCGAACAGTTCACTCTCGAAAATGGTTTCCGGGATGGCGCCGCAGTTGACCGGCACATAGTGATGCTTGCTGCGCTCGCTGAATTGGTGCAGGCAGCGCGCCACGAGTTCCTTGCCGGTCCCGGTTTCACCGTAGATCAGCACGTCGGCCGGCTGGCTTGCCACGTCCAGGATCACCCGGCGCAAGGCTTGAATCGCGGGCGTGTTGCCCAGCAGGCAGGCTTCGATGCCTTCGCTGTGTTCCAGCTTCTGGCGCAGCGCGCGCACTTCCAGCTGCAGGCGGCGCTTGTCGGTAGCGCGCCGCACCACGTCGGCCAGTTGTTCCGAAGAATAGGGTTTTTCGAGGAAGTCGTAAGCGCCGTCGTGCATGGCTTGCACCGCCATCGCAATGTCGCCGTGGCCGGTTACCAGGATCACCGGCAGCTCGGGATCGATGGCGCGCGCCGCTTCCAGCAGTTCCAGCCCGCTCATGCCGGGCAGGCGCACATCGCTTACCAGCACCACTGGGCTGTTCGGCTGCAGCAGCTTGGCCACGGGTTCGGCGCATTCAAAGCTGCTCACCGTGAAATCAGCCAATTCCAGTGCTTGCTCGCTGCCGGCCCGCACCGTCGGGTCGTCTTCGACCAGCAGCACCTCTATCTTGTCCATCATGTCTCCTGCGCCGCTTTGAGTTCGATCACGAAACAGGCACCGGCACTGGCCTGTTCCGCTTTTAAGCTTCCGCCGAAATCGCGGATGATTTGTTCTGAAATGGCCAGGCCCAGCCCCAGGCCTTCGCCTTGCGGCTTCGAAGTATAGAAAGGCTCGAACAGCCGTGCGCGCGCTTCCTCCGTCAGGCCGGGGCCACTGTCGGCGACGCGGATCTGCACCCAGCCCGGCTTGCTGCTTACTTCCAGCACCAGTTCGCGCACCGCGCAGCCTGCCATCGAGTCGAGCGCATTGGTCATCAGGTTGAGCAGCACCTGCTCCAGCCGGTTGCTGTCGCACAGTGCGTAGATGTCGGCCTTGTCGATGCGCAGCTGGAAGCCTACCTGGTCGAGCTGGATGCGGCGCTCGACCAGCACCAGCGCATTCGAAATCGAGGTATGGATCGATACCGGCCCCAGCTCCGCATTCGACTTGCGGGCGAAACCTTTCAGCTTGCCGGTGATGGTGCCCATGCGCGCCACCACCTGCGAAATGGTCTTCAGGTTGTTGCGCACATCGTCCATGCGGCCGCGCTCGAACAGCAGCACGGCGTTGTCGGACATGGTGCGCAGCGCCGTCAGCGGCTGGTTCAGTTCATGCGTGATGCTGGCCGACATCTGCCCCAGCACCGCCAGCTTGCCGGCCTGGAACAATTCGTTCTGCGTGATCTGCAGTTGCTGCTCGGCGTGGCGGCGCACTTCGACTTCCTTGCTCAAGTCCTGCGTCATGCGCGCCAGGCTGGCGGTACGCTCGGCCACCATGCGTTCCAGGTCTTCCTTGGAACGCATGCGCTGGCGCCAGTACAGGAAGGACAGCACCAGGAAGCCATAGGCCAGCAGCGCAAACAAGAAAGCGATGCTGGCATTGCCGCGCGCCGCGTTCAGGTCCGACAGGTAGATGAAGGTCCAGTCGCGCGGCGCCAGCGGGCGGGTTTGCGACAGCATCAGCGGCGTCGATGCGGCGCCGGGCGCGTTGCTGTCGCGGATGATCAGCAGGCGGTTGCCGTTGGCCAGCGCCTCGTCGTGCTTCAGCGTCAGCGCCGGCAGCGCTTGCGCGAAGTACTGGCGGGTCTGTGCCAGTTCGGCACGCACGGTTTCCGACAGCGGCTTCAGGGCCTTGAATTTCCATTCCGGGTTCGAGCTGAGGAAAATCACGCCGTTCGGGTCGACCAGCGCCACCTTGTCGTTGCCCTGGGTCCAGCTGCGCTGCTGGCTTTCGATGCTGACCTTGATGGCCGCCACGCCCAGCATGCGGCCGTTCTTGTAGATACCGTGGGCGTAGAAGTAGCCCGGCTCCAGGCTGGTGGTGCCCACGCCGTAAAAGCCGCCAGGGCGGCCGCGCAGCGCATTGCGGATATAGGGCCGGAAGTTGACATCGTCGCCGATGAAGCTGTCCTTCTGGCGCCAGTTGCTGGCAGCCTGCGTGCGGCCCTGCAGGTTGACGATATAGATATTGCTGGATTCGGCCTTCTTGTTCAGGCCTTCCAGGTACTCGTTGACGCTGTTGCGCGCATCCTCGTCGGCGGGATTTTCCAGCAGCCGGACCACGTCCTTGTCCAGCTCCAGCATGCGCGGCACCAGGTCGTACTTGTCGAGCAGGTTTTCCAGGCTGGTGGCATACACCTCCAGCCGCTGCGCGCCCGCTTCACGCAGGCGCTCGGTGGTCGCGCTGTCGGCCCACCAGTAAGCCAGGTAGGGCAGGGCCAGGCCGGCCAGCAGCACCAGCCCCCATAAAGTACGGACGTGTTGGGTCGGGCGCGATTGCGCCTGGAAGCTGGTGGTGGTGTCGGACTGTACTGGCATTACTGCCAACTATAGCAAACCTCGCTTACAGTTGATGGCGCAACCCCAGGTTGAAAGCGCGGGTGCCCTTGCCGTCGTCGGTCGCGTTGCCGACAGTGAAAGGCGCGCCATTCTCGCCGTTGATGCGGCCATAGGCTGCATACAGGTCGGTGCGCTTGGACAGCGAGTACAAGTAAGCGATGCCGTACTGGCGCGCATCCTGGTTGGCCGCACTGCGGTCCATGTGCTGCACGACCGAGCCGGCAAAGCTGTGCGGCCCGAAGGTGGCGCACAGTCCCAGCACCAGGTCGCGGCTGGATGCGCCTGGCAGGCCGATGGTGGCGTTGGTGATGACGCCGGTCGCACTGGTCACCGTGCCGGTGGCACCATTCGACAAGGTGCTGCTGCCGCCGCCGCCCACGGTACCCATGCCCCGGTTGAAGGCATAACCCGCGTGCAGCTGATAGTCGCCAATCTTGTAGCGCGCCGCCAGCAGGCTGTTATGGGCATGCAGGCCGGCGGTGGTGCTCTCGCGGCGGTAGTGCGCCGCCGACAGCGCCAGCGGGCCATTCTCGTAATCGAGCGAGGCACTCAGCGAGCGCTTGCGGGTGCTGTCGCCTGCCACCTCACCTGCGCTGTAAGCCAGCTCGGTCGAGAACCCTGCCAGCTTGGGAGAAGCGTAGCGCAGCGAATTGTCCATGCGGCGATTCGGCACCATCAGGTTGGTGGCCTGGCCCGCCAGGCCGTCGGCGAACGGATCGGCGATATTGAGCAGCGCCTTGTAGTACGGCGAATATTGGCGGCCGGCGCTGATGGTACCCAGCGGGCTGCTGAGCGAGACGAAGGACTGGCGGCCGAAAGTCAGGCCGCCCTGGCCGGAAGCGCCGGTATCCATCGCGAAACCGCTCTCGATGACGAAGCCGGCCGCCAGCCCATTGCCCAGGTCTTCCGTGCCCTTGAAGCCAATGCGCGAACCGGAAGCGACGCCGCTGCTCACATTGGTGGTATTGCCGCCGGGGGCACCGCGTTCAAGCACGATGCCAGCATCGGCCACGCCATAGATTTTTACGGAAGATTGCGCGTGCGCGCTGCAGCAGGCCAGGGCCAGCAAGGTGGTAGCAGTGTATTTCATTGGGGTTTCTCCTGAGGTCGTTGTTGTTATGCAGCGCGGATGTAGCTGTGCTCATCCGCTTGTTGTTCTTCGCCGAGCGCGCCTTCCCACTTCGCCACGACGGCGGTGGCAATGGCGTTGCCGACGGCATTGGTGGCCGAGCGGCCCATGTCGAGGAACTGGTCCACGCCCATCAGCAGCAGCAGGCCGGCTTCCGGAATGTGGAACTGGGTCAGGGTGGCGGCGATCACTACAAGCGAAGCGCGCGGCACGCCGGCCATGCCTTTGGAGGTCAGCATCAACAGCAGCAGCATGGTGATCTGGGTGCCGAGCGACAGGTCGATGCCATAGGCCTGGGCAATGAACAGCACGGCGAAGGTGCAGTACATCATCGAGCCATCGAGGTTGAAGGAATAGCCCATCGGCAGCACGAAGCTGGAGATGCGGCGCTGCACGCCGAACTTGTCCAGCGCGATCAGCAGTTTCGGATAGGCCGCTTCCGAGCTGGCAGTGGAGAAGGCCAGCAGGAACGGTTCGCGGATCAAGCCCACCAGGCGCAGCACGCGCGGACCCAGCACAGCGAAGCCGGCGCCGATCAGCAGCACCCACAGGCAGAACAGGCCAAGGTAGAAGCCGCCCATGAACTTGGCGAAAGTGGCCAGGATGCCAAGACCGTTGGTGGTGACCACCGAAGCCATCGCGGCAAATACCGCCAGCGGAGCCATGTTCATGATGGCGCCAGTAATGCGCAGCATGACCTGCGCCAGGTCGTCGACGACATTCAGCAGGTGCTTGCCGGATTCGCCCAGCGCACCCAGCGCCGAACCGAAGAAGATCGAGAACACCAGCACCTGCAGGATCTCGTTATTGGCCATGGCCTCGATCGGCGACTTCGGCACCACGTGGGTGATGAAGTCCTTCAGTGTGAAGGCCGAGGTTTTCAAGCCGGTGCTGGCATCGATGGCGGGCAGCGGCAGGCCCAGGTTGGTGCCGAGCTGCATCAGGTTCGACAGCACCATGCCCAGTGCCAGCGAGACCAGCGAAGCGACGATGAACCAGGCGAAAGCCTTGGCGCCGATGCGGCCGGCAGCCTTGCCATCGCTCAGGTTGGCGATGCCGACGGTCAGGGTGGAGAACACCAGCAGCGCAATGATCATTTTGATCAGGCGCAGGAAGATGTCGGTGACCAGCGAGATATGGGCCGAAATGTCAGCCGTGATTTTTTTGTCAGGGAATACCGTGTGACAGGCATACCCGACGGCGATGCCAAGCAGCATCGCGAACAGGATGTAGAGGGTAAGGGGGCGCTTCTTTTGCATTCCGGTCTCCGTTGTATAGGCCCCCCGCGCGTCTGGCGGGGTGCAGGCTCAACAGCAAGCCGCGTGCCCGCGGTAATTTGGCGGGCTGGAGATCGGTAAGTGATTGATTTATAAGCCTGTCAGCATATCAATGATGCTGACAGGCAAGGTTCCCGTCTGAATGATTGGACGGGGTGGGAAGGGCTTTGTACGGCTTCTTGGTCAGGCGGCTTGTTGGGCCTTAATGGGCATGACCATGGTCGTGGTCGTGATCATGATGATCGTGATCGTGATCGTGCTTCTCCTCGGCTGCGTGGCCCTGGCCCTGCAGGCAGCACTCATGCTGGGTGGTACCTTGCTCGGTTTGCAAGGTAGTGTGGTGGATGCCGAACTGCTCCTTCAACTGGCGCGCGATGTCATCGATGGCCGCATCGCCCGGATAACCGCCCGGCATGACAAGGTGACAAGTCAGCGCCACATCGGTAGTGCTCATCGACCAGATATGCAGGTCGTGCACGCCGGTCACGCCAGGGCTGGCCAGCAGGAACTTCTCGACTTCGCCGGCATCCACATTGCCCGGGACGGCGCCCAGCGTCATATCCAGCGCCTCGCGCAGCAGCGACCAGGTGCTCTTCATGATCAGCACCACGATCACCAGCGAAACGGCCGGATCGATCCAAGCCCAGCCGGTGGACATGACCACCAGGCCGGCGATCAGCACGCCCAGCGAGATGGCCGCATCGGCCGCCAGGTGCAGGTAGGCGCCGCGGATATTCAGGTCATCCTTGCTGCCCTTCATGAACAGCCAGGCCGAGATACCGTTGACGGCGATGCCGATGCCGGCCACGACGGACACGGTCAGCCCCGCCACCGGCGTCGGCTCCAGGAGGCGCTGGAAGGCGCCCCAGGCAATCGCC
>DASWTB010000377.1:0-4929 GCA_036402315.1 Pseudoduganella sp.
AGCCTGGCGTACGCGCGCGGCCCGGTCGACCTGGCCGCGGCGCTGGCCGAGGCGCGCATCTGTGTCAGCCAGGCCGGCGAGGGCACGGTGGCGCATGCGCTGCTGGCGGCCGTGCCGATGCTGCTGCTGCCGACCCAGCTCGAACGCTACCTGCTGGCGGCGCGGCTGGAGCAGGCCGGGGTGGCGGTCAATGGCGGCCGCCTGCCGGGGACGGTGGATTGGCGCAGCGTGGTGCGCAGCCTGTTGATGGACGGCCGGACCTTGATGGCGGCGCGCGGCGTGGCCAACCGTTACGCCGGCTTTACGCCGGTGCAGATGGCCGATCGGCTGGCGGCCCGGCTGGAGTTGCTGGCAGCGAGCGCCTAATGCGGGGTCGGCTGCCGGCGCTGTTCGCAATACTGGCGCCAGGCCAGTTCTTCCAGGGCGGCGACCGCGTCGCGCAGCCCGTCAAAACGTGCATCGGTAAAGGTGCGCGCAAAGCGCTCGTGGAATGCGGCCCGCTCCAGTTCGGCGGCAGTCGGTTTGCGTAAGTGCTCCATCGTGATCTCCAAGACTCTGGACCAGTGTGAGCTGGAGCAACGGTCGCGTCTGTGCGGCAGCGAACTTTGGGGTATTGGCAAATTGTTGTTTGAATAAGCCCTACTGACTGCCAGACAATTCTTCAGAGTGAAACGTTGCGATTTGCGCCACAAGTCAGTACACTCAATTTAATTCACGGCAACCTTTTAGTTCCGACATAAAAAAGTGTATTCACAGGCCCAAATCGATCCGGTCGTCAGTTTGCTGAACACACAAGGCTAAGCAGTGTGCGGCACCATCGTGACGCTGGAGCGCAAATCGCTGGTGATGGATGTGTATAACCCGTATTCCATCGTGCAGGTCAGCGAAGTGTTGAGTGAGCTGACCGTGCGCATGGGCACCGCCAGCGCCTACATTGGCAAGGCCGTCGTCATCAGCATGGTCAACACGGGCCTGACTGCCGTGGTGTCGGTGACCCTGATCGATGAGTGGCGCGAACTGAGCGAGGTGGTCATGCTGCCGGGCGCCGTGGGCCGCGAAGCGAGCAAGTTCGTGCTCGACTGGGACGAGCGCTTCCGCATCCGGCGCGATTACCAGATTGCCGTCAACGAATCGCGCGCCTACCTGGCCGAGGTGGCGCGCTGGGTCGAGCAGGTCGACCTGTCCGATTCGCTGCCGAAAGAGGGCGGGCGCCTGCGCGCCGATGTGTTCGCCGAACTGGCCGAGCCGCTGATCAGGCGCGTGCGCCGCTATTTCGACGACCTCAACAAGGAAGCCGGCATGGTCGAGGCCGACGCGGCCGCGGCCCACCGCGCTTTTGCCCAGGCGGCGCTGCATCCGCTGATCCTGCGCGCGCCATTCGTATTCCGCACCTTCAGCAAGCCGCTGGGCTACGCCGGCGACTATGAAATGGTGAACCAGATCCTGGGCGACCCGCGCCAGGGGCCGAGCACCTACTTCCAGATCGTCAATGCCGCCTTCCTGCAGACCGCGGTGGCGGTGGCGCACCGCAACCGCATTGATATCCTGGTGGACTTCCTGAAACGCCATGCCGACGCCGCGCGCCGCGTCGGCCGCCCGTTCCGCGTGCTGAACGTGGGCTGCGGCCCGGCGCAAGAGATCCAGCGCTTCCTGCGCGAATATGACGAGCCGCACTGGCTGTCGTTCGAGCTGGTCGATTTCAGCGAAGAAACGCTGGCCTGGACGCGCGGCCAGCTGGCCGGCATCAGCGCCGGCCTGGCGCGCCAGCCGGACATCCGTTTCGTGCAGGATTCCGTGCACAACCTGCTCAAGCGCCGCGTCGACGGTCCGCAAGTGGGCGCCGATTTCGACGTGGTGTACTGCGCCGGCCTGTTTGATTACCTGTCGGACAAGGTGTGCAGCCGCCTGCTGAGCTATTTCGCCTCGTGCATGAAGCGCGGCGGCCGCCTGCTGGTGACCAATGTCCACAGCAGCAACCCGGAACGGCCCGGCATGGAACACCTGCTGGAGTGGTACCTGATCTACCGCGATGAAGCCAAGATGGAACAGCTGCTGCCGCCGCAGTCGCGTGAACGCAGCACCTATGTCGATGCGACCGGCGTCAATGTGTTTGCCGAAGCGTCGCTGCCATGACCGGACCGGCGCCCTACGTGAGTCCGCACCTGCATTCGGCCTATGAGTCGGACTTGCGCGCCTACCGCCTGCGCTTTAGCCGCGGCGGCGCGTGGACCGCGATCGGCCTGGTGCTGCTGGGCATCGGCCTCGATTTCAGCCTGTATCCGGCCCACCTGGGCGAATTCACGCTGGCGCGCGTGCTGGTGTCGCTGGCCATCCTCGGCATCATCGGGGTCATGCGCCAGCCCTGGGGCGCGCGCCATGTGGAGGCGATGAGCTTCACCTGGCTGATGCTGCCGCAGATCATGATCGCCTGGATGATTGCCGTGACCGAAGGCGCCTCCTCGATTTATTACGCGGGCCTGAACCTGGGCGTGTTCGCTTCGGCCATCGCGTTTGCCTTCCGCATGTGGCAGAACCTGACGCTTGGCCTGCTGACCTACCTGTTGTACGCGGCAGCCTGCTGGGTGCACGATGGCCAGCCGCCGGCCGGCGGCGCGTTTGCCGTCAATTCGCTGCTGCTGGCCTTCAGCGCCATCGCCAGCGCCGTGTGCACCTATTACAACGAGCAGGCGCGCTTCAACCTGTTCCAGCTGAAGGCGGAACTGGCCGACAAGAACGCCCAGCTGGAAGCCAACAACCGCAGCCTGGCCGAGATCAAGGGCCAGATGCTGCAGCAGGAAAAAATGGCGGCGCTGGGCACCCTGGCGGCCGGCCTGCTGCACGAGGTGAACAATCCGGTCAACTTCTGCATGATGGCGATCGACATCGCACTGGAAGAACCGGGCGCCAAGAGCAGCGAAGTGCTGCACGAATGCCTGACCGACGCCAAGTCGGGCATGCAGCGCGTGCAATACATCGTGTCCGACCTGAAGACCTTCGCCTACCGCAAGTCCGGCAGCGACCACGAAAGCGCGCAATTCCTGTTCGAGCGCGCGCTCGAATCGTCGGTGCGCCTGGTGGGCCACGAGATCAAGGGCATCAAGGTCAACCGCCATTTGCAGCCCGACACCCTGGTGCGCGGCGACGAAGCGGCCATCATCGGCGTGCTGATCAACCTGCTCAGCAACGCGGCGCTGGCCATGCGCAAGGGCGCCACGCACACGCCCACCATCGATATCTATGCGGAAGCGCGCGGCGACCGCCTGAAGATCACGGTGCGCGACAACGGCCCCGGCATTGCGCCGGAGCATATCGGCCGCGTGTTCGAGCCCTTCTTCACCACGCGCGAGGTCGGGCAGGGCCTGGGCCTGGGCCTGTCGATCTGTTATAGCGTGATCCAGCGCCACGGCGGCTTGCTGGCGGCCGAGAGCGTGCCGGGCGCATGGACCAAATTCACGTTTGACTTGCCGCGCGTGACCGGAGGCGAGAAATGAGCGAGCCAGGCCAGCCGGCAACCGTGCTGTACGTGGACGACGAGGAACTGGCGCGCAAGTACTTTGCGCGGGCGGTGGAAAACGACTTCACCGTGCTGACCGCGCCCAGCGTGGACGCGGCGCTGGAAATCCTCGCCAAGCCCGACAGCGACATCGACGTACTGGTGACCGATTACCGCATGCCGGGCCGGGTCGGCGGCGAGCTGCTGCGCCAGGTCGAACGCGATTACCCGCACCTGGTGCGCATCCTGGTGACCGCCTATGCCGACAAGGAAGTGCTGCTGGAAACCATCAATGGCGGCGACATTTTCCGCATCCTGGAAAAGCCGCTGGACACCAACACGGTGCGCGACGCGCTGCGCCTGGCCAGCGAGAACGCGCGCGAACGCGCCATGCGCCGCCAAAGCCTGCTGGCGATCGAGGAAACGGTGGCCTTCCTGGCGCACGAACTGAACACGCCGCTGGCCACCATTGCCAATTTCGCGCGCAATATCCAGCGCCGCGTCGGCGGCCAGGCCGAAGACAACGGCCTGCCGCTGAAAGCCGACATCGGTAACGCGGCGGCGCACATGAACGACAATGCGCGCTACTGCCTGTCGGTGCTGGCCTCGTTTGTCGAATCGGTCAGGCGCGCCAGCGTGGTGCCCGCCGCGCGCCTGGCCAGCGGCAGCGCGCAGCAGATGGTCACGGCCCTGCTGGGCGTGTACCCGCTGGCGCCCGCCCAGCGCGACACGATCGAAGTGGCGGTGCAGGCCGACTTCACCGTGCGCGCCTCGCCCAACTGCGTGGCGCTGGTACTGTCCTCCCTGCTCAGCAATGCGCTGCGCGCGCTGCAGGGCCAGCCTGATCCGCGCATCAAGATCACCGTCGGCGTGGCAGAGCGCCCGTACATCATCGTCGCAGACAACGGCCCCGGCATCGCGCCGGCGCTGCTCAACCGCCTGCTGCTGGACCCGGTGTCCATGCACGGCAGCGAAGGCGGCAGCGGCTGGGGCCTGATCTTCTGCAACCGCGTGATGCAATCCTTCGGCGGGCACCTGCGCGTGCAGTCCGAGCAGGGTTGCTCCACCACCGTCACCATGAATTTCCCGGATTGAGAGAAGGAACGAGCATGACAGAACAACCGACCAAGCAAGCCCCGGCGATCCTTTACGTCGATGATGAGGCAACCGCCCTCAAGTACTTCCAGCGCGCGCTCGGCTCGCTGGCGCCCGTGTATGTGGCCGAGTCGGTCGAGGAGGGCAAGCGCATGCTCGACGAGCATGCCGACGAGATCGCCGTGCTGGTGTCGGACCAGCGCATGCCCGGCGCCTACGGCAACGAACTGCTGTTCTATGCGTGGGACCGCTATCCGCACATCGTGCGCATCCTGACCACCGCCTACTCGGAGCTGGAGCACACGGTGGACGCGGTCAACCAGGGCCAGATCCACCGCTAC
>DASWTB010000378.1:0-12279 GCA_036402315.1 Pseudoduganella sp.
GCTGGAAAGGAACGCCGAGCGCGCCGAGACCATCGAGCAGTGCCGCGTGCGCGGCAACGAGCTGTCGGCCCGCCTGGAAGCCTGGAAGTTCGACCCGAAGGCCAAGGTGACACCCGGCGAAGAAGCGGTGTTCTGGGTGGAAGCCTTCCAAAGCTCGCTGCAGCTGCATAAAACGCCGCTGTCGATCGCACCGATCTTCAACGGCCAGCGCGAAGGCGTGCCGCGCAGCTGGATCTTCACCTCCGCCACGCTTGCGGTGAAAAACGACTTCACCCACTTTGCCCAGCAACTGGGACTGGAGAATGAAGTCGCGCGCAACTGGCCCAGCCCGTTCAACTACGAAGAGCAGGGCATTCTGTACGTGCCGCAAGGCTTGCCGGACCCGAACTCGATGGGCTACACCGATGCCGTGCTGGATGCGGCATTGCCGATTATTGAGGCGGCCGGCGGCCGCACCTTCCTGCTGTGCACCACGCTGCGTGCGGTCAAGCGCGCGGCCGACCGCCTGCGCGACGAATTCGACAAGCGCGGCCTGAAGTTCCCGCTGTTCGTGCAGGGCGACCGTGGCCGCACCGAGCTGCTCGACCAGTTCCGCAAGGCCGGCAACGGCGTGCTGATCGGCTCGCAGAGCTTCTGGGAAGGTGTCGACGTGCGTGGCGATGCGCTGTCGCTGGTGATCATCGACAAGCTGCCGTTCGCGCCGCCTGACGACCCTGTGCTGGCTGCACGCATCGAAGTGATGGAGCGCCAGGGCCTGAACGGCTTCATGGGCCATACGCTGCCGGAGGCGATCATCAACCTGAAGCAGGGCGCTGGCCGCCTGATTCGCGACGAAGGCGACCGCGGGGTGCTGATGCTGTGCGATCCGCGCGTGATCTCCAAGCCTTACGGCCGCCGCATCTGGCAAAGCCTGCCGCCGTTCAAACGCACGCGCGAAGCGGCGGATGTCATAGAATTCTTCAAAGGCCACTAACCACCAGGAGACGCAATGAAGCTGACACGCGCAATGTTGGACGAAGCCGCAGGCCAGGGCCTGCTGGATGAGGGCCAGGCGGGGCGCTTGTGGCAGTTCCTGGTGGAGCGTGAGCAGCACACGCCCGGCTTCAAGCCGGCGCACATCCTCTACTATCTGGGCGGCCTGATCGCGATCGGCGCCATGTCGCTGTTCATGACGCTGGGCTGGGAATCGTTCGGCGGCAGCGGCCTGCTGTTCATTTCGATCTGCTACATCGTGGCGGCTCTCGGCGCGGTCGAATGGCTGCGGGCACGCGGCCTGGAGCTGCCGGCGGGCGTGCTGGCCGCCTTCGCCGTGGTGCTGGTGCCGCTGGCGGTCTATGGCCTGCAGCACATGCTTGGTTTCTGGTCCGATGGACGACCCGGCAACTCTTACCGCAACTACCACTACTACATCGACTGGCGCTGGATCTTCATGGAACTGGCCACGCTGGCAGGGGGCGCCGTGGTGCTGTGGCGCTACCGCATGCCGTTCACCGTGATGCCGCTGGCGGTCACGCTGTGGTACATGAGCATGGACGTTACCGACATGCTGCTGGGCGGCAGCGCCGGTTTCTTCTCGCACGAAGGGAAGATCATCTCGGCGGTATTCGGCATCGCCATGATGCTGCTCGCGCTGTGGATCGACCTGCGCAACCGCAGCAGCAAGGATTACGCATTCTGGCTGTACATTTGGGGTGTGCTGACGTTCTGGGGCGCCTTGTCGTCGATGAACTCGGGCAGCGAACTGGGTAAGCTGGTCTACTGCCTGATCAACGTCCTGATGATCGGCATCGGCGCAGCCCTGTCGCGCCGCGTGTTCGCCGTGTTTGGCGGCTTTGGCCTGGCGGGCTACCTGGGCCACTTGTCGTACACCGTCTTCCGCGACAGCCTGCTGTTCCCGGTCGCCCTGACAGCAATCGGCATCGCCATCATCGCCGCCGGCGTGTTCTGGCAGCGCCGCGAGGCGGCCATCGGCGCCAGCCTGCGCCAATGGCTGCCCGACCCCTTGCGCCTGCTGGTTGAACGCCGTGCGGCTTGAGACAGCGGCGCGCTAGCGCAGTTCGGGTGGCGCGCCTCGCCGGTCAGTAGCCAGTTCCCGATTGCGCGGTAGACTTGCGAGCGCTGTCCTTGCAGGCCGTGTGCGCTTTCACGGCTGCAGTCGCGGCGCGTGCCGGCGTAGACCGGCGGGAATGCTTCGCTGTCGACTGCGATCAACGGGTAGAAGCGCGCCTTGGGATAGCTGTCGCGGAAGGGAAGGCAGGCGTCGCGCCGGTGGTGCACGCCAAGCACGGGGCGCTTCAGGTGCGGTACTTCGGCCCAGGCATCCGCACTGCCGTTAATGAGCACTACCGCATCGACAGCCGGCAGGCGGTTTGCGATGTGGGCGGCGGAAAAGGCGCCATTGCTGCTGCCCATCAGGACCATGCGTGCTTGCGGGTGGCGCTTGCGCATGAAGTCGACGACTGCGGCGACATCCCGCCGGTGCGCGACTCCCTGGCGGTCATCCATGTCCAGCACTTCATGGTCGCTGGCGGTATCCACGGCCACCATGGCTCCAACCTGGTCAGCCAACTGGCGCTGTGCGCCGAACAGGGTATCCGGATCGCTCGGCAGGCTGCCGGGCCAGGCACCTTGCAAGCCGCGCTGTCCCGAACCGCCTGCGAGGTAAAGCACCACGTGGCCGGCTGCGCGCTCGCCCGTCATCTCCAGCACGCGCACCGTGGCGCCGGGCCGGGCCGGAATATCCAGCAGGACTTCGCCCGCCCGCGCGGCGCTGTGCAGCGCGAGGGCAAGTGTGAGTAGCGCCAGCTTGCGAAACGCCATTTGCCATGCCTCCCGTGACGAGTGACTTTCACGCACCGCGATTCAATTGGCGCATTGTTCAAAATTGTATATTCTTCGACAACGTTTTGTGCAAATTCGAGGTGATGCGATGAGGTGCAACTTGATCTTGGGAGCGCTGGCCCTTGCGCTGGCGCCCGCCGCGCACAGTCAGTGTTGCGGCTTTGGCATGAGCTACGACAACGTGGTGGTCTGGCCGCAGCCGGACCTGCGCATTCCCGTCCCATCGGCGAACAACACGAAGAAGGCACCGCCAGTGCTGCCGAAGTCCAAGCCGGCCGTGCAGGCCAACGCGCACAAGCTCGCGCAGCACTTCCCGCCCGACAAGCGCGCGGAGATGGAGAAGCTCTACCTGCAAAGCATGGATATCTATCTCCAGGTCGAGAAGAAAATGGGCTGGGCCCCGCGTGACATGGCCGGCGGCCTGGCCGCTTTCCTGGTCGGGAACTACATGGTGCTGAAAAATACCGAAGTCACCGACGAGGACTTCAACGCCGTTGCCCGGCAGATTCGCGCGCAGAACAAGCTGCAGAACATCAACGACCGCAATGAGGCGGCCAAGGTGCGCGACGTCTTCGAACAGAGCGCAATGATCGGCGCCTTTATGGCGCTGGCCTACAAATCTCACCAGCAGCAACCGCAGCCGCCGGCCGTGTACGAAAACTTGCGCAACGCGGCGCGCGAAAACCTGCAGCTGGTGCTGAAGGGCGATCCGGCCAACCTGTCAATCGATAAAAACGGCATGAGGTTCCAATGACGATCTTCATCAAGAAATTATGTAATGCCTTCATCACGGACGCTGTCGTCAATCGCCGCATCGGCGGGGCAGCAGGGCGCAACGTGGAAGCTATCGGCGCTGCGATTGGCGGTTTATGGGTGGGCGGTATTGTCACCGTATCGGCCGACTCCCTGGACTGGGTGCCGAACATCGTGAACAAGGCGGTGCACGATGATTTGCAGCCGGTGCACATTCCCTTGCGCGAGGTGCGATCGGTGCGGCGCGAGTTTGGAATCCTGACGGGCATCGTGGTGGTCGAGCTGGAAGATGGCGGCGAGTTCCGCTTCCGTTGCTTCAACGCGCGCAGCGTGGCGGAGAACATGTCCGACCTGCTGCCAAGCCAGGTGATGAGCGCATGAGCCGCCTGCTGGGAGTGATGCTGTACGCCGCGCCGCTGGCGGCGCCGGCGGCCCGTGCGCAGGGTTATGTCGGCCAGGGCCTGGACTACGCGACGACGACCGCGCCGTTGATCAACTTCGCCAATATGGCGGTGCTGAACAACAATTCGATCAACACCAGCCTCCGTTCACGCAGCAAGCCCGCACGGGTGAGAGCGATGACGCAGGCCTTCCAGCACAGCATGGACGACGAGCGGGGTGTTATGCTTGTCAAATGACTATCCTTAACGGCTCCTGCCACTGTGGCGCAATAACGATCGAGGTGCCAGGCGCACCGGCCTACCTGATCGACTGCAATTGCTCGATCTGCCGCCGCACGCGGGCGCTGTGGGCCTTCTACCCCGAAGATGCCGTACGCGTCGAGGGTGACCCATCGGGTACCGAGGACTACGTATGGGGCGACAAGTCCTTGCGCACGGTGCGCTGCCGCTCCTGCGGCTGCGTCACCCACTGGAAGTCCCTGCAGCCCGATGGCGATGGCCGCATGGGCGTCAACATGGCCAACTTCGAGCCGGATGTGGTGGCGACGCTGGAAGTGCGCAAGTTCGACGGCGCCGACACCTGGACCTACCTATGA
This sequence comes from Pseudoduganella sp., assembly GCA_036402315.1. Lineage (GTDB taxonomy): Bacteria > Pseudomonadota > Gammaproteobacteria > Burkholderiales > Burkholderiaceae_D > Rugamonas. Next base: position 4,592 of record DASWTB010000378.1, read on the forward strand.
TCGCCGAACTGCCACAGGACGCTTTGCTGCAGCGCTACCGTGAACAGGGCGCCTACACAGACTGCTTTGCCATCGATGTGCCGGGGCAGGTGGCACATGCGGCCTTTGTCGAAGCGTTCTACACCACCACCATTTTCAAGCTGGAGCGCCTGTTGCTGGCGCTGTTCGTCGCACGCCCTTCGCGCGATGCGGAAGCGCGCGAGCTGGCGAGCGGCCAGCGCCAGCAGTTTGCCGCCTGGTCGGTGGAAGGCCGTGCGCCCGGCCAGCTTCTGATGTGCGATTTCGCCGGCAGCACGCGCTCATGGCTGATGGCCTCTCCGGCCGGGCAGGGCACGCGGCTGTATTTCGGTTCGGCCGTGGTGCGCTCGCGGCAGGGCGGCGTGTTTCGCGCACTGCTTGGCTTCCATAAGCTTTACTCGCGCATCCTGCTGCGCGCCGCCGCGGCCCGCGTGCTGCGGGCCTGACGCTCGATGGACTCGCTGATCACCGCGTCGGCCCGTTCCCTTGCCAGCGGTGATGTGCTGGGGGCCTTGAAGCATGTGGCGCTGCGCGACGATCCGTCTGCGCTGGCCTTGCGCGGCATTGCCATGGCGCGGCTGGGCGACTTCCCCAAGTCGCGCGAATTGCTGCGGCGTGCCGCGCGTGGCTTTGGCTCCCATGAAAAACTGGCCCGCGCGCGCTGCGTGGTCGCCGAGGCCGAGGTGGCGATGGCCATGCGCGATTTCGCCGCTCCACCGCGCGCACTGGCGGCCGCACTGGCAGTTTTGGAGGCGCACGGTGATTACGGAAATGCGCTGCAGGCGCGCCTGATCGCCGCCAGAAAATTCCTCCTGCTTGGCCGGCTGGAGTCCGCCGCTGCGGAACTGTCCCGCCTCGACATGCGGGCCCTGACGCCTGCATTGGCGGCCGTGGCGCAGTTGGCGGCAGCCGAACTGGCGATGCGTTCGCTGCGCCCGGCGCCGGCACGGGCTGCGCTCGCGCATGCGCAAGCGGCCGCCATGCGCTCGGGCGTGCCGGAGCTGTTGGCCGAGGTGATGGAAGCGGCTGCCGCGCTGCAGCGCCCCGCCGCGCGGCGGCATGGCGCCGGTGCGGCGCAGGCTCCCATGTCGCTCGATGATGTGGCGTCGCTGCTGGCCTCCGACACGCTGGTGCTGGATGCCTGCCGGCGCGGCCTGGGCAGCGGCGGCAGCTGGCGTCCGTTGGCGCGCAGGCCGGTGCTGTTCGCGCTGGCCCGTACGCTGGCCGAGGCCTGGCCGGGCGACGCCGGTCGCGACCTGCTGATCGGGCAAGCCTTCAATACGCGGCGCCCCGACGAAACTCACCGCGCGCGCCTGCGGGTCGAGATCGGCCGCCTGCGTGCGCTGGTCAAAGGCCTGGCCAGCATCGAGGCCACGCCATCGGGTTTCGCCATCCGTCCGCTGGATGGCCGCGCGCTGGCCGTGCTGGAGCCGCCCATCGATGGCGAGCAGGCCGCGCTGCTGGCGCTGCTGTCCGATGGCGCTGCCTGGTCGACTTCCGCGCTGGCGCTGGCGCTCGATGCCAGCCAGCGTACCGTCCAGCGCGCGCTGGCTGAGCTGGAAGCGGCCGGCCGGGTGCGTTCGATCGGCAATGCCCGCACGCGGCGCTGGCTGGCGCCACCGCTGGCCGGATTCACGACAATCTTGTTACTCCCTGCTGCACTGCCGTTGGAATAAAGTTCATTTGCGGCGCCGATCGCGGCGCGCCTCATAAGGAGCAAGCAATGACCCGCAATTCAAGCAAGGTGCGCAAGGCTGAAATCCTGCGCGAATACGGCCCGTTCGACGGCGTGAGCAAAGTCGGCGGCGTGACTTACGACGGCCACCTGGTGTGGGCTGCGACTGGAGCCCGCCTGATCGGCTTCGATCCTGAAAGCGGCAGGCAGGCGCGCGCGCTGGAGGTCGCCGCCGATGCCGGCACGGCCTTCGACGGCAAGTTCCTGTACCAGATCGCGGCCGAACGCATCAACAAGATCGACCCGGCCAGCGGCACGGTGGTGTCGTCGATCCCCGCCCCCGGCAAGGGCGGCGACTCGGGCCTGGCCTGGGCCGAAGGTAGCCTGTGGGTAGGGCAGTACCGCGACCGCAAGATCCACCAGATCAATCCTGAAACCGGCGCCGTCATCCGCACCATCGAATCGAACCGCTTCGTGACCGGCGTGACGTGGGTGGACGGAGAGCTGTGGCATGGCACCTGGGAGGGCGAGCAGAGCGACATTCGCCACGTCGACCCGCAGAACGGCGCCGTGCTGGAGCTGCTGGAAATGCCGCCGGGCGTGTTCGTCAGTGGCCTGGAATCCGATGGCGCCGGCTTGTTCTACGCCGGCGGCGAGAACAGCGGCAAAGTGCGTGCAGTGCGTCGTCCACGAGGAGAATGATCATGAATACCATCGTCAATCAAGAGCAATGGGTGGCGCAGCGCAAGGAGTTGCTGGTGCGCGAGAAGGAATTGATGCGCCAGCAGGACCAGTTGGCCAGTGCCCGCCGCGCGCTGCCGTGGGTGCGGGTGGACAAGCAGTACGTCTTCGATACGCCGCAAGGCAAGCGTTCGCTGTCGGACCTGTTTGAAGGGCGCAGCCAGCTCGTGGTGCAGCACTTCATGTTCGCGCCGGGGCAGGAACGAGGCTGTGCGCATTGTTCCTATATGGCGGACCATACCGACGGCGCGCTGGCGCACCTGGCGCAGCGCGATGTGAGCCTGGTGGTGGTGTCGCGGGCACCGCTGGCCAGCCTGGAGCGCATGCGCAAGGAAATGGGCTGGCAGTTCAAATGGGTGTCGTCCGGCGAGAGCGATTTCAATTATGACTTCCACGTCAGCTTCGCGCCGGAAGAAATGGCGGAAGGCGAGGTCTATTACAACTACACCGGACAAGCTTTCCCGCACGAGGATGCGCCCGGTGTCAGCGTGTTTTACAAGGATGCCTCGGGCGTGGTCTACCACACCTATTCGACCTATGGCCGCGGCGTGGAAGTGATGATGCATACCTATCGCTTCCTCGATATCACGCCGCTGGGGCGCCATGAAGAAGGCTTGCCCTACACGATGGCGTGGGTCAAACACCACGACCGCTACGCGCAGCCGGCCGCGTCGTGCTGCAGCTCCTCCCACGCCTGATGCGGGGATGCCATGTCGAGCTTCCGGCCCTGGCGGGCCGTGACGGCGATCGCTTGCGGCCATATGGCGTCGATGGCGGTGGTGGCGGGGGCGGTTGCCTTGCGGCTGCCGCTGGAGCACCCGGCGCTGCAGTGGGGCGCGGGCGTGCTGCTGGCCGCTGCGCTGGCCTACAGCTTGCGCCAAGGCCACGCGCTGGCGGGCCAGGCCGGCATGGCGCTGTGGACTTTTATCATGTCCACGGCGCACGGCGCCGGCCTGGTGCTGATGCCGGCGCTGATGACGATCTGCGGCACGGGCGGAGTCGGCGCCGCAGGCACCGCAGGGCCGCTTCTGCAGGCCCTGGCCGCGATGGGCCTGCACCTGCTGGCGATGCTTGCTGCGAACGGCGCAGCGATCTACCTTGCCATCCGCTTCGTGCGATGGCTCAAGGCTTGACGATCACCTTGCCGGTGACTTTGCGCGCGGCCATCGCTTCCAGCGCGCGCGGGGTGTCGGCCAGCGCGTAGCGGGCCGAGATGTGCGGGCGGATCTTGCCTTCGGCCAGCCAGCCCAGTAGCTGCATCATGCCGGCCAGGTTGGCCTTCGGCTCGCGCTTGACGAATTCGCCCCAGAACACACCCATCAGCGAAGCGCCCTTGAGCAGCGTGAGGTTCAGCGGCAGTTTCGGGATCTCGCCGTTGGCAAATCCCACCACCAGGTAGCGCCCGCGCCAGCCGATCGAGCGGAAGGCCGGCTCGGCGTACTCGCCGCCCACCGGGTCGTAGATCACGTCCGGACCCTTGCCGTCGGTGGCGGCCTTGATGGCCTCGCGCAGGTCGGTGGCGCTGTAGTTGACCAGCACGTCGGCGCCGTGCTCCTTGCACACCGCCAGCTTTTCCTCGCTGGAGGCGGCGGCAATCACGCGTGCGCCAAGCGCCTTGCCGATCTCGATGGCGGCCAGCCCGACGCCGCCGGCGGCGCCCAGCACCAGCATGGTTTCGCCGGCCTTCAACTGCGCGCGGTCCACCACGGCGTGGTGCGAAGTGCCATAGGTGAGGGTGATCGCTGCGGCGGTATCGAAGTCCATCCCCGGCGGCATCGGCATCAGCGAGGCTGCGGGCACCAGCAGTTGTTCGGCAAAGCCGCCATGCGCGGAGAAGGCGATCGCCTTATCGCCCGGCTTGAAGCCTTGCACGCCTTGGCCTACCGACAGCACCACTCCCGAGACCTCATTCCCCGGTGTGAAGGGCAGGGGAGGCTTGTACTGGTACTTGCCCTGGATGATCAGCACATCGGGGAAGTTGACTGCGGCTGCCTTCACCTGCAGCACCACCTGGCCGGGGGCGGGGTGCGGGTCCGGCACTTCTTCCAGCACCAGCGTGTCGGGCAAGCCCCACTCCTTGCAAACGATAGCCTTCATATTATGGCCTCCATTATTATCGAACGATCGTGCGATTATGTCCCAGAACACTTTGCGCCGGAACAAAGTTTAACGCGCGGGCCGGGAATACATTTGGCTGGCAGGGGAGGCGATTGCCATGAGTATCCGGTACGGCTGCTTTTTCAGTTACGCGCATGGCCAGCACGCATATATGAGCCACTTCAAGGACGACCTGGTCGAGGCCCTGAAGTGCTAGCTTGAGCCCCATTTCGACAACGAGACCGAACTTTTTGTCGATAGCGAGCAACTGGGTGGCGGCGACGACATCGACCGCCGTCTGGCCCTGGCCATGTGCCAGAGCGCCACGATGATCGTGATCTACACGCCCAAGTACGAGGCCCACCCATACACCCGGCGCGAATTCGCCGCCATGCAGATGATCGAGGCCGAGCGCAGCGGCTGGTACGAGCTGCCCAGCCACCTGATCATCCCCGTCATCATGACCCGCCATCCATTGAACCTGCCGCGCCAGATCAGCGAGCCTGGCATGTATGTCGATTTTTCGCGCTACACGCTGGCAACCGGGGACCTGAAGACCAACCCCGAATTCCTGCCCGATATCCGGCGCATCGTGGACCGCATCACGATGCACTACCACTGCCTGAAGGCGAGCATCCCGCCCGACCACGATTGCAGGCAATTCGTGCTGCCGCCGGTCCCGCCGGAGTGGCGTCCGCCGGCGCCGCCGCACTTCCCACGCTAGAAAAACCACTGAAAGAGCGCCATGGAACACCTACGCCTGCACCTGCCAGAGCTGCCCGCAGCCGGCGAAGTCACCACTTTCTATTCTTACAAAGGCGGCGTGGGCCGCACCATGGCGCTGGCCAACCTTGGGCACATCCTGGCATGCCGCCGCACGGCGCCGGTGTTGCTGATCGACTGGGACCTGGAAGCCCCCGGATTGCATTACTACTTTCCCGGCGCGGCGCAGGCTCCGGGTGTGCTGGACCTGTTCGAGGAATGCCGCGACCAGCTGCAGGAACGGGGCGGCCGCTACGCCAGCGACCAGGCGCTGGCCGAAGCGGTGGTCGACGCCGTGCGCTGGGAGCAGTACCTGGTAAGGGCATGCGATGACCGGCCACTCTGGCTGCTGCGCGCTGGGCGGTGCGATGGCAGCCATGCGGAACGCGCGGCGATGCTGGATTGGCAAAGCCTGTTCGACGCTTGCCCCGCGCTGTTCCGCACCTTTGCCGCGCGCCTGTGTCGCCATTTCGGCCATGTGCTGGTCGATGCGCGCAGCGGACGGGCGGACTGCGCAGCCATCTGCACCACCCTGCTGCCGACCAGGCTGGTGCTGGTGTTTGCGCCGAACCGGCAGAACCTTGATGGCTTGCAGGACCTGGTGGCGCGTGCCACCAGCTATCGCAGCTGCCACGAGGATGAACAACGCCAGCTGCTGGTGTATCCGCTGCCGTCGCGCATCGATACCAGCGATCCGGAACAATGCGCAGCGTGGCGGCGCGGCGAGGGCGGGGCGCCTGGCTACCAGCCCCGGTTCGAGGGCATGCTGGGCGAGGCCTACGGCTTGCCCTGGCTGTCGCTGGAAAGTTATTTCGACGCAGTCCAGCTGCCGCACTGTGCCAGCCTGGCCAGCGGCGAGCCATTGCCGGCTCTGGCCTTGCAGCAAGGATATTATGCGTTCATGCAATGGTTTGGCGCAGGGCTCTGTCCCTGGCAACGGCTGCCTTCTGCCGGGCCGGCCACGCTGAACAATCACCACAGCCTGCCCCTGCAGCAGGACCGCACGGGGTACTGGCCGATGCCCGCTGCGATGTAAATTTGTCGCGGAAATAAAAGGGGACGTACCCTGCTAAAAAGGGGTACGTCCCCATTTATTTCCCGTTGCTTCAGGTAAAATTCCCTGTATGAGAATCCTTATCAGTAACGACGACGGTTACCTGGCGCCCGGCATCAATGCGCTGGCGGAAGCCCTGCAGCCAATTGCCGATATCGTAGTTGTGGCGCCAGACAGCAACCGCTCCGGCGCCTCCAATTCCCTGACCCTGGACCGCCCTTTGTCGGTGCAGCAGGCGGCCAATGGTTTCTATTTTGTCAACGGCACGCCGACCGACTGCGTCCACGTCGCGCTGACTGGCCTGCTGGACTACGTGCCGGACCTGGTGGTGTCGGGCATTAACAACGGCCCCAACATGGGCGACGACACCCTGTACTCCGGCACAGTGGCGGCGGCCACCGAAGGCTACCTGTTCGGCGTGCCGGCCATGGCCTTCTCGCAAGGTTCCTACGGCTGGGCCAATGTCGATGCCGCAGCCCGCGTCGCGCGCGACCTGGTGCAGCGCTACCTGGAGCTGCTGGAGCGGCCCTACCTGCTGAACGTGAACATCCCGAACCTGCCGTACGAGCAGCTTGGACCGCTGACCCCGACCCGCCTGGGCCGCCGCCACCAGGCCGAACCCGTGGTCAAGGCGCTTGACCCGCGTGGCCGCGAAATCTACTGGATTGGCCCGCCCGGCGCCTGCAAAGATGCCGGCGAGGGCACCGACTTCCATGCCGTCGCCAATGGCCGCGTGTCGCTGACGCCTTTGCAGATCGACCTGACCCATCGCCAACAACTCGATTCCCTGGCAAAGGCTATCGCATGAGTGACAAGACCCGCACTTTCCCGCTGCCCCTGTCGTCCGTTACCGACAAGAGCCCGGCGAAAAAGCCGGTCTACAACACCGTGGCCACGCCACAAACCGCAACCCAGAACGCCGCACGCACGGCTGCAGCCAGCCCTGGCGGCTGGCGCCCGCCGCAGCCGGTGGCCTCGCCTTCACGTGCCCATTCCTACGCCCAGGAACGCGCCCAGGTGCAGCCTGCCCCCGTGGCGGCGCAGCGCCAGAGTGCCCTGGTGTCGGACGGCGTGCGCCGCGCCATGGTGCAGCGGGTGGCCAGGCAGGGTGTCAGCGATCCGGTGGTGCTGGGTGCGCTGGACACCGTGCCGCGCCACATGTTCATGGACGAAGGCCTGGCGCCGCAAGCTTATATCGATGCTTCGCTGCCGATCGGCCACCACCAGACCATTTCCCAGCCCTATATCGTGGCGCGCATGATCGAGGTGATGCGCGCCGGGCAGGACCTGCACCGCGTGCTGGAAATCGGCACCGGCTGCGGCTACCAGGCGGCGGTGCTG
>DASWTB010000379.1:0-4421 GCA_036402315.1 Pseudoduganella sp.
AAGGTCGCGATCGAACTCACGCCCGCCGCCAGCCCGCCATAAAAATCCCCCAGCCGAAAGTGCGGCGCGATCACATCCTGCAAAACGCGTTTTGACTGAGCATCCGTCAGCGTCCCCTGGACGCCGCGGCCAGCCTCAATCCGCAGCCTGCGCAGCGAGGAGGGATTATTCTTGGCCACCACCAGCAGCACACCATCGTCGACACCCTTGCGGCCCAGCTTCCAGGCATCGGCCACCCGGATGCTGTACTGCTCGATCGCCTCCGGCGCCGTCGATGGCACCAGCAGGATGGCAATCTGGCTGCCTGTCTTCCGCTCGTAATCGGCCAGCACGCCATCAAGGGCCGAGCGCTGCTGCGCGGTCAGCATGCCGGCCTGGTCGGTTACGCGAGCGGCATGGGCCGGCACTGCAACGAAGCCGTCCGCCGCACGGGCGCCGGTCATGACCAGCGCGAGCAGCACGAGAACCGCCACGCCAATGACCACTCTTAGCCACGGCGAGCCAGGCAGGATAATCCAGCGCCGCGCATGCTCGGGCAGGCCACCAGTGCGTCGCGCCAGGTCGCGATCGAGCAGAGGATCGCTTAAACGATCCTCGTCGCGGCCGGAAGCCTTGCCACCTCCGCGCGAATGCCGTGGTGTGCTCGCCATAGCGACTCCTTACTTCTTGTTGAAGTCCACCGTTGGAGCGGTTGAAATGGATTTCTCGTTCTCGACGGTGAAGCTGGGCTTCACTTCATAGCCGAACATCATCGCCGTCAGGTTGGTCGGGAAGCGCCGCGCCAGGACATTGAATTCCTGCACCGAGGCGATGTAGCGCTGGCGCGCCACCGTGATGCGGTTCTCCGTGCCCTCAAGCTGCGATTGCAGGTCACGGAAACTGGCATCGGCCTTCAGCTCGGGATACTTTTCGGCCACCACCATCAGCCGCGACAAGGCATTGGTCAACTCACCCTGCGCCTGCTGGAATTTCTGCAGCGCGCCTGGATTATTCAGCACCTCAGGCGTCACCTGGACACTGGTGGCCGAAGCACGCGCCCTGGTCACCGCCTCCAGCGTTTCGCGCTCGTGCGCGGCATAGCCTTTGACCGTATTGACCAGGTTCGGAATCAAATCGGCGCGCCGCTGGTACTGGTTGACCACCTCGCTCCACTGGGCCTTGACCGCTTCGTCCTTGGCCTGGAACTCGTTGTAACCGCAGCCGGACAACAGAACCGTCGCCAGCACACCCATTGCCAGAAAGTTTCGCATTATTCGCTCCTTGGAACGTATTATCGAAATATACACGCAATCGGCCGGCGGCCATGTGCGGCAGTGCACACACCCGCCCCGTTATAATGTAGGGTTTGCAACGCAAAGAATAAAGAGGCCCGCTGTGACATTTATCGAAAAATTATCCGCTGCCTGGGCAGCCAACGATTCCCTGCTGTGCGTTGGCCTGGACCCGGATATGGCGCGCCTGCCTGCGCAGTTCCAGAACAACCCGCAAGGCATTTACCAGTTCTGCACCGAGATCATCGACGCCACCGCCGACCTGGCGTGCTCGTTCAAGCCGCAGATCGCCTATTTTGCGGCACTGGGCGCGGAAGACCAGCTTGAAAAGATCTGCGCCTACGCCAAGGAAAACTATCCGCACATTCCGATGATTCTGGACGCCAAGCGCGGCGACATCGGCGCCACCGCCAAGCAGTATGCGCGCGAAGCCTTCGACCGTTATGGCGCCGATGCGGTGACCGTGAACCCCTACATGGGTTCCGACTCCGTTGAGCCGTACATGGAATGGAGCGACCGCGGCGTGATCATCCTGTGCCGCACCTCGAATGCTGGCGGCTCGGACCTGCAGTTCCTGAAAGTGGACGGCAAGCCGCTGTACCAGCACGTCGCCAAGCTGGTGGCGGAGAAATGGAATGCCAACGGCCAGTGCGCGCTGGTAGTGGGGGCGACCTTCCCTGAGGAACTGGCGCAAGTGCGCGGGATTGTGGGCGACATGCCGCTGCTGGTGCCTGGCATCGGCGCGCAGGGCGGGGATATCGAGGCGACCGTCAAGGCTGGCCGCACATATAACGGCACCGGCATGATGATCAATTCTTCGCGCGCGATCCTGTACGCGGCGCCGCAAGGCGGGGAAGATTTCGCTGCCGCTGCACGACGCGTGGCGCAAGAGACGCGCGACGCGATCAACGCGCACCGCGCTTAAAACCGGTAAACCAGCCGGATGGCCGTCCCGCCAGACCCGCAGGGTCTGACACTTACCTGCGGCCGTCGCGAGCCTGGTGTCTGACCCTGCGGGTCAGACACCGGTTTACCGGTTTCAGTAGCGCTCCGGCACAATCATTTCAACATAGTCATACAAGGCAGCCAACACCTCCTGCCCCCGTTCATCGGCCTCCGCCCCCAGGCGATCGAGCTCCGAGAACAACTCATCGACCGTGCGCGCCCCGCCAGCGCCTTCAAACAAGCGCGCCGCACGGTGCTGCTCCCAATGCTCATGCTCCTCCTCCGACAAGGTCTGCGGGAAGTTACGCGCACGATAGCGGAAGAACAGCTCACCCAAGCGGTCATCCTGGAAATGCGGCGACGCCGACGCCAGCTTGGCCGGATGCTCGCGCCGCAGCGACTCCAGCAAGCGCTTATCCCCATTGCTGACAAAGCCGCCATACAAATCTTCATCCACATCCGCCGGCTCGCCGACAGGACGCCAGAACACCTGCTCCCAGATCGCCGACATATCCGGCCCTGCCGCCGCACGCGCCGCATGCGCACGCGCCGACTCCAGGTCCAGCCCCCAGCGCTCGGCCAGTTCCGGCCGCAGCGTCTTCAGGTTCGACACCAGCATCGGCGACTTGTTCAAATGGATGCTCTTGATAGGTAAGCGCGTCATCCCCTCCGGCATGGCATCGGCGCGGGTGAACATGCGGATGCGGATCGTTTCCGCATCCAGCGCAAACAGTTCCTGCGGGTCATAAGTGCAATCCCACACCAGCAGTTCATTCTTGTTGGACGGATGCGGCGCCAATGGCCACACCAGCGCCAGGCAGCCGCGCTCCGCCGGGAACATGCCCGAAACATGCAGGAACGGCTGGCGCAACTCGCGCGCCAGGTGCAGGCCGATTTCCTCGGCCACGCGATCCTTCTTGTGCAAGGCCAGGCAGAAGTCAAACAGCTTTGGGTGCTTCTGGCGGATCAGGCGGGCCAGGGCAATGGTGGCGCGCACGTCGGACAGCGCATCGTGCGCTGCCTCATGCACCAGGCCATTGGCCTTGGTCAAATGCTCAAGCTTGAAGCTCGGTTTGCCGTTATCATTAAGGGGCCACTCAATACCCTCGGGGCGCAACGCATAGGTCATCCGCACCACATCCAGCAAATCCCAGCGCCCGCACTGGTTTTGCCACTCGCGCGCATAAGGGTCGATCAAGTTACGCCAGAACAAGAAGCGCGTCACTTCATCGTCAAAACGGATAGTGTTGTAGCCTACGCCTATGGTGCCAGGCTCCGAAAAGGCTTTCTCGATAGTTGCCGCGAACTTGTGTTCCAGCACGCCCTGCTGCAAAGCTTGCTGTGGGGTAATGCCAGTAATCAGGCAGGCGACCGGGTCGGGCAAGTAATCGTTGGCTGGCTGGCAGAACAGCATGATCGGCTCGCCGATCTCGTTCAGCTCTGCGTCGGTGCGGATCGCGGCAAACTGGGCGGGGCGATCGCGGCGTGGCACGGCGCCGAAAGTTTCGTAGTCATGCCACAGGAAGGTATGGTTACTCATGGTGCAAATGTTGGTTCTCGTTATCGAATGCTGAGGCAAGGAGGACTGTTGTGTCAAATCCCATTTCCGTCAACACCCGTGCCACGCCCGCCACGGCGAGCAATGACACGGCTATTTCGGCGTCCACGCGCGCCAAGATGCAGCTGAACGTGTCGATCCTGCAAGAATCGGCCTCGGTTTCGCTGAATTCAGAGAATGATCCGCTGGCGCTGGTCTACAAATCGGCAATTACCTCGATCAACGAGCAGCTGGAGGCCGATTTCGGGCCGGATGCGATCCAGAACGCCGCCGGGCAGGACAATTCGCCCGAAGGCACGGCGGGCCGCATTGTATCGCTCTCGACCGCCTTCTTCAGCGCCTTCCAGCAACAGCATTCCGAGCTGGAAGGCGACGAAGCCCTGAACCGCTTCATGGACACCATCAAGGGCGGCATCGAAAAGGGCTTCAAGGAAGCGCGCGACATCCTGACGGGCCTGAAGGTGCTGGGCGGCGACATTGCCGCCAATATCGACAAGACTTACGAACTGGTGCAGAAAGGCCTGGACGCCTTTGTTTCCAACCAAAGGCAAGCCTCCTCAACCGACGAAGCCCAGAGCGGCCAGATGGCATGATAAAAGTCGGGGTCAGCTCCGGCAATCGGACATCCGCGCAGCGAATGTCCGATT
>DASWTB010000380.1:0-2463 GCA_036402315.1 Pseudoduganella sp.
TGTGGCTGATGCAGGCGGTCTGGCAGATCACCAGGTCGGCGGCGGCCATGCTGGTTTCGAGGCGGGCGACGTTGTCTTCGAGGCCGCCGTCGTGGTGCAGGAATTCGGCGCCGGCGTCTTCGATCACGCTGCGGTAGCCAGCGACGTTGCCGGCGCGCCCGCCGACGCAGAGCACGCGTTCGGCCAGCAGGCCGTGCAGCGTGACGCGTTGCGCGATGGTACCTGCCCGGGCAGCCGGCCCGCCCGCTGCGGCGGTGGCGGCTGCCGGAACGGCAGGCGATGGTTGCGCAGTGGCTGCGGCCAGGGCGGCGCGTGCTTCGCTGAGCTGGCGTTCCAGCATGCTTGCTTCGGCGCGGGCGGCGGCGGCTTCGGCGCGCAAGTCATGCACGCGCTGTTCGGTGTCGGCCAGCTGGCGGGCGAGGCGTTCGCGCGTGGCCAGGCCGGGAATGGTGGCGTGCAGTTCGTCCAGTTGCTGGCGCAGCGAGGCGAGCACGCTGTCGCGCCCGACCAGTTGTGCGCGCAGCTGCATCATGGCGGCGGCATGGGCTTCCTGCTCGGCGTGGCGTTCGGCTTGCCAGGCGGCGCTGCGTTGCTGCTGGCGCGCCAGTTCGCGTTCCAGCGCGGTATTGGATTGCTCGAGCGCTTGCAGGCGGCTGATGTCGGCGCGCGTGGCGGCGCCGGCCTGGTGCTGGATCATGTGCAGGTCGCGGCACATGCGCTCTTGCAGTTCGGGCGTGCAGTGCGGGTGGCTCAGGCCGGCCCAGAAGGGCCCCGGCACGTCGCCGCTGGCGACGGCGGCTTGCCACAGGGCTTCCAGTGCCGCGGCGTCGCGTGCGGGGCGGAAGCGCTGGATCACCAGGGCGTAGCGGCGTTCCAGTTCTTTTTGCACGGCTTCCGACAGGCGGTTGCGGCTGCCGCATTCGCTGACGGCGCCGACGTGCACTTCATAGTCATCGGCCAGCACCTTGCCGCCGACGGCCTTGGTGACGATCTTGCGCAGCACGCCAAGCGGCAGGCCGACGCCCACCAGCGGGCAGTGGCAGGTGTGGGGCAGGTCCCAGATGCGGCGGCGGCGTGCCGGTTCTGCGGCCGCTGGCTTGGCGGCCGGGGTGTCATGCTTGTCGCACATGGGGGAGCCTCAGGCTGGTAGCGGGGCAGGGCGGGGGCGGCCGATCAGGCGCGCCAGGAAACTGGCGCGTTCCTGTGGAGGACGGGCTTGTTCGACCACGGCACCCCACTGTTCGCACAGTTGCTGGCAGGTGGCGCGCAGCACGGGCGACAAGTCGGGCAGCGCCGACAGCGCTTTCAGGTGGCGCTCGATGACCGATGCCAGCTTGACGCAGCCGCCGTTTTCGGCGGCATTGGCGGTGTAGTGCGACATCAGGTGCAGTACGGCGGACAGCATCAGTTCCGGCTGCCGGGCAGCGGCGCTGTGCGTGAAGATCGGGTCGTTGCGGTCGATAGCCATGATTCACTCCAAAAGTTCAGGGGTGGCTGGCTGCCGCGTGTGACGGCTGGCTGGCGATTGGGGAGGGTAAGCCTCAGGCAGTCAGGATCAGCTTGTTCAACTGCGTGATGCGAAGACGGTAAATGCGGCCGGCATGTTCAATTTCGATTTCGCGCTGGTCTTCCATCAGGCCGGCGGTGGTGTAGCGGCGCAGGGGCTGGGTCGGCTGCTGCGCGGCAGGGCTGGCAGCAGCCTTGGGTTTGGGGGCGTCGATCGCGGCGGAAGTTTGCATTGTTGTTTTTCCTCAGATAAGAATGATTCGCATTTGCATTATGCGCAGGTCGGGAATGCTTGTCAAATAAATTATTGAAGAAAAAAAGAGGCCCGCCGAAGCGGGCCAAAGCTGGGTGAGTAGTACTCTTTACAAGGTCGCCAGCAGCGGTACCGTCGCTTCCGCGGCGGCCGCCTTGGCGCGCGCGGGCAGCTTGCTGCGCGTGCGCGAGGGCGGCAGGCGGCGCAGCGACTTCAGGGCGTCGGCATCCTTAATGCCGATGGTGCGCTGGTCCACGCTGATCAGACCTATTTCATTGAAGGCCGACAGGGTACGGCTGACGGTTTCCAGTGTCAGGCCGAGGTAGCTGCCGATCTCGTGGCGCGTCATGCGCAAGTTGAACAGCTTGCTTGAATACCCCATCTGCGAAAAGCGTTCCGACAGCGTGACCAGGAAACGCGCCACGCGCGCTTCGGCGCTCAGCGCACCGAGCATGCCGATCATGGCTTGCTCGCGCACCAGCTCCCGGCTCATCACGCCGTACATCATGTTCTCCAGCTCCACGTGGGTGCGGCCCAGCGTGGTCAGCTTCTTGAACGGCAGCAGTACCAGGTCGCAGTCCGACAAGGCCACCGCTTCCGACGAATACGTCTTGTTGTGGATGCCGTCGACCCCCATCAGGTCGCCCTTCATCGGGAAGGCCAGCACTTGCTCGTTGCCGAACTCGTCGATCAGCACCGTTTTC
>DASWTB010000381.1:0-25715 GCA_036402315.1 Pseudoduganella sp.
CTTCGCCGTTGCGCCCTTGAAATGAGGCTTGCACGCTGATATAATTCGCGCACGCTTTTACGACGTCCCCATCGTCTAGAGGCCTAGGACATCACCCTTTCACGGTGAGTACCGGGGTTCGAATCCCCGTGGGGACGCCAAGTCATATCAGCGTAGTGCAAGTCCAGGGTCCCCATCGTCTAGAGGCCTAGGACATCACCCTTTCACGGTGAGTACCGGGGTTCGAATCCCCGTGGGGACGCCACAGATTAGAATGAAGCCGCCTAGTGCGGCTTTTTCATTTTCCGGCTTATGACAAAAAGCTTGTCCCTCGATCTATTTTGCAAAGTTGTCGATAACTTCGGCGACATCGGCATTTGCTGGCGCCTGGCGCGCCAGTTGCAGCGTGAGCACGGCATTGCCGTCACGCTGTGGGTCGATGACATGCCTACATTCCGGCGCATCTGCCCGCAAGTCGACGTGACTGCGGAACGCCAACTGGTCGACAGCATCACCGTGCGTCACTGGGCATCGCAAGAGGGCGAGTTCAGTCCTGCTGACGTTGCCGACATCGTGATCGAATTTTTCGGCTGCGACATCCCGCCTGGCTATATTGCCGCGATGGCGCAGCGTGCGGAGCGCCCGGTGTGGTTGAATCTTGAAGGCCTTAGCGCAGAAGAGTGGGTGGAAGGCTGCCACAGCTTGCCATCCAAGCATCCGCGCTTGCCGCTGACGAAGTATTTCTTCTTCCCCGGCTTTACCGACAAAACTGGCGGGCTCTTGTACGAAAAAGGCCTTGAAGCCGAGCGCCTTGCCTATATCTCCGATCCCGCTGCGGTATCAGTTTTCCTGTCGTCGCTGGGTGTGACGGAAAGCGAGGCGGCAGCAATGAAGGTGTCGCTGTTCTGCTATCCATATGCACCGGTTGCCGAGTTATTCGCGGCGTGGCGCGGCGGCGCGCAGCCAGTCACCTGCCTGGTGCCGGAGGGCGTGGCGAGTGAGGCGGTTGCCAACTTTCTCGGCCAGCCTGCCGTGCCGGGGGCGGTGCGCAGCGCGGGGGCGCTGACGGTGCGCGTGCTGCCCTTTGTGCCGCAACAGGATTACGACAAGCTGCTCTGGTCCTGCGACCTGAACTTCGTGCGCGGCGAAGATTCCTGGGTGAGGGCGCAGTGGGCTGGAAAATCCTTCATCTGGCACATTTATGCGCAAGAAGAAAACCTGCACCATAAGAAGTTGCGCGCCTTCCTGCAGCGCTATGCGGCGGGCAGCGCGTTCGATGAGTTCTCGCTGTGCTGGAACGGCGCTAGCGAGGGCGACTGGCCGGCCCTGTGGAAGGCCCTCGCAGCGGCGATGCCTGATATTTCGGCAAAGTCGTCGGAATGGCAACAAAAAATCCTGGCCAACGGCGATCTGGCCACGAATTTGACTAAATTTTGTGCATCGCTCAGGTAATACATCAATTCCCCGTGCTATAATGCACGGTTACTGCAACTCCCCTTAACCGGTATATATTCGCTATGAAATTCGCAAAAGAAATTCGTGTCGGCAACATCATCATGGTTGAAGACAAGCCATTCATCGTTCTGCGTTCCGACGTCAACGGCTCGTCCCGCACTGGCTTCACCTACAAGTGGAAGATGAAGAACCTGCTGACCAACGCCCCGCTGGAAAACGTGTTCCGCGGCGATGACAAGTTCGACGTGGTCGTTCTGGACAAGAAGCCAGTGACCTACTCGTACTTCGCTGACCCACTGTTCGTGTTCATGGACGAAGAGTACAACCAGTATGAAATCGAAGAAGAGAACATGGGCGACGCAGTCAACTACCTGAAAGACGGTATGGAATGCGAAGCTGTCTTCTACGACGGCAAGGCAATCTCCGTGGAACTGCCAACCACCATCGCTCGCCAGATCATTTACTCGGAGCCGGCTGTCAAGGGCAACACCTCCGGTAACGTTCTGAAAGAAGCCAAGCTGGAAAACGCCATCGAAGGCCGCAACTTCTCGATCCAGGTGCCACTGTTCGTTTCCCAGGACGACGTGGTCGAGATCGACACCCGTACCCACGAGTTCAAGAAGGTCGTTCGCGCCTGATTGCACTGACCGTTTGCAGCGAACTGTTGCAAACGCGCAATAAAAAGCCCGCCGACGCGGGCTTTTTGCTTTTGTGCACGATTGATTACTTGCAAACTGCTGGTATTCTACTGGTTTGTGCTTTTCTTGACTGAGGGCGTACCAGATGGATCGAAGGGGTTTCGTGAAGTTGGGGTTGGCTGCCGGTGGGGCGGCTACTTTGCCGCGTACGCAGGCGGCGGTGCCGTCGGTGCTCGATGCCGGGGTTGAGCATCAGCAAGGCCTGATGGCGGCCAATAAGCTGACCTCACATGCGCTCACTTCCCAATACCTGTCCCGGATCAATACGATCGACAAGTCTGGTCCGCGCATCAATTCCATTATCGAGATCAACCCGGAAGCGCTGAAGATTGCCCGGGAGATGGACCGCGAGCGCCACCAGCGAAAGATTCGCGGCCCGCTGCACGGCATTCCGGTACTCCTGAAAGACAATATCGCGACAGCGGACCGCATGAGCACCACGGCCGGATCGCTGGCGCTGGCCGGTGTCCGGGCGGCGCGCGACTCCCACGTGGCGGCGCGCTTGCGCGAGGCCGGCGCGGTCATCATCGGCAAGACCAACCTGAGCGAATGGGCGAACATGCGCTCGAGCCACTCCGTCAGCGGCTGGAGCGCGCGCGGCGGCCTGACCCGCAATCCTTATTCGCTGGACCGCAATTGCAGCGGCTCCAGTTCCGGTTCCGGCGCTGCGATTGCCGCAGGCCTGGCGACGCTGGCTGTCGGTACTGAAACCGATGGCTCCATCGTTTCGCCTGCATCGATTTGTGGCCTGGTGGGCATCAAGCCGACCATCGGCCTGGTGAGCCGCAGCGGCATCATTCCGATCGCGCACTCGCAGGACACTGCAGGCCCGATGGCGCGCAGCGTTTCCGACGCCGCCTTGATGCTGGCCGCGATGGCGGGCGTTGATCCGAAAGACCCTGCCACACAAGATGGCGCGGGCAAGGGCGCCGACTATTCGTCGGCACTGAAGCGCGACGCCTTGCGCGGCAAGCGCCTGGGCGTCGCCCGCAATTTCTTCGGCGGCAGCGATGGCGTCGACGCCGAAATCGAGAAGGCGCTGGAAGCCTTGAGGGCGCAGGGGGCAATCCTGGTCGACGTGCAGGTGCCCAACACCGAAAAATACGGCGACAGTGAGACCGAAGTGCTGCTGCACGAATTCAAGGTCGACCTGGCGGCTTACCTGCGCGACTATGCGCCGAACGCGAAGGTCAAGAACATGGCCGACCTGATCGCGTTCAACAAGCAGAACGCCAAGCTTGAAATGCCTTACTTTGGGCAGGAATACCTGGAGCGTGCGGAGGCCAAGTCCGGCCTCGACAGTCAGGCATACCAGGATGCGTTGGCGAACAATCGACGCTATTCGCGGGAAGAGGGCATCGACCTGGTGCTCAAAGCGCACGAACTGGATGCACTGGTCGCGCCGACCGACGGCACTGCATGGCTGACGGATTTCATCAACGGCGATCACTACGGCAAGAGCTTCTCTTCCCCGGCGGCGGTGGCCGGTTACCCGCACATCACGGTGCCGGCAGGCTATGTGCGCGGCTTGCCAGTCGGCTTGTCCTTCGTCGGCACAGCCTTTAGCGAAGCAACATTGATCGGCATGGCCTATGCTTTCGAGCAAGCGACGATGGTGCGCCGCGCCCCGCAATTCCCAGCCAGCGTCTCGATCCGCGCTTAAACCTCAATAAACCGCATCTTGAAGTTGCGGCCTTTGAAGCTGCCGAAGTCGCCGCCCGGCATGGTGCTGGCGGCCTTCAAGCGGGCGAAAGCCTCATGGGCAATGCGCCGGTCGAGCGCGACATAGGTCTGGAATTCGGTAACGTTGATCTTGCCGACCTGTTCCTTGGTCAGGCCACCGTCGCCGCACAGCGCGCCCAGCACGTCGCCGGCGCGCAGCTTTTCCTTCTTGCCGCCGGCGATGCAGAGCGTCAGCATCGGCGCTGGTTCGGCGTTCACGAATTCGTCTTCAGCCAGTTCCTTGATGTCGTGCCATTCGACTGGCGCGCCCTGGTATTCTTCGATCAGCTTGACCCATTTTTTCTCGTTCGGTGCGCACAAGGTCAGCGACAGGCCTTTCTCGCCACCACGGCCGGTGCGGCCAATGCGGTGGATGTGCACTTCCGTGTCGCGCGAGACGTCGGCGTTGATCACCGCTTCGAGGTTGGCGATGTCGAGGCCGCGCGCGGCGACGTCGGTGGCGATCAGGATTGAGCAGCTGCGGTTGGAGAACAGCACCAGGATTTCGTCGCGTTCGCGCTGTTCCAGTTCGCCGTACAGGGCCAGCGCCGAGAAGCCTTCCGCGTGCAGTTCATCCAGCAGTTCCTTGCAGTGCACCTTGGTGTTGCAGAAGATGATGGCGGAAGCGGGCTGGTAGTGCTTGAGCAGTTTGCCGACCGATTTGTCGCGGTCATCAAAGCCGATCTCGTAGAAGCGCTGCTCGATCTGGCCGCCGCTGTGCTGTGCTTCCACCGTCACTTCGACCGGATCGGCCAGGAAAGCTGCCGTGGCCTGGCGGATGTCGTCCGGATAGGTCGCCGAGAACAGCAAGGTCTGGCGGCGTTTAGGGCAGGCCCGGACAATGCCGGCGATCTCGTCGTAGAAGCCCATGTCGGTTATGCGGTCGGCCTCGTCCAGCACCAGGGTGCTGACGTTCGACAGGTCGAGCGATTCGCGCGACAGGTGGTCGCGCACGCGGCCCGGTGTGCCGACCACGATGTGGGCGCCGAATTCCAGCGAGGCGATTTGCGGGCGCATTGGCGCGCCGCCGGTCAGTACCACCACCTTCACATTCGGCACGCAGCGCGCCAGTCGGCGCAGCTCGTTGGCTACCTGGTCGGCCAGTTCGCGGGTGGGGCAGAGCACCAGTCCCTGCACGGCAAACCAGGCGGTATTCAGGTTGCACAGCATGCCGATACCGAAAGCCGCGGTCTTGCCGCTGCCGGTCTTGGCCTGTGCAATGAGGTCGCGGCCTTCAATGATCGAAGGGAGGCTTTGTGCCTGGATCTCGGTCATTTCGCGGTAGCCCAGCGAGTCCAGGTTGGCAAGGAGTTTTTCGGACAGTGGCAGGGTAGCGAAAGAGGTCATTTTTTAGTCCCGCCGCCAGATGGGCAGGCCGGTGAGGTCCAGGTTGGGATCATTCTGCCAGATTGGCAATCCGCTGGCGTCGGTCGGTCCGAGTTCGCCCAGCAGGTCGAGTTGTTCCTGTTTGCGCGGAGAGCGGCGAACGCGCGGCGGCGGCGGAAGCTTGGCTTCCGGCGCCATCGGCTCGGCAGGCTCGAAGCCTGGCAGGTCGATTGTCGCGTTGTCTTTTTTATCTCTCATTATTCGTCGCAGAAAACAAAAGCCCGGCTGAATCAGTCGGGCTTCCTTTTAGAACCGGCGGATTGTAACACGGGCAACCATATCAACGGAAGGCGAGGGCTCCCGTCAGGTCGCCCGGCGGCAACGCGCCGCGCGCTGCGAACGCCTTGTTGCGCTCGGCCAGGCCTTCCAGCAACGGCAGGCCATGCAGGCGCGTGATGAAGCGCAGGATCGAAGTGGTGTCGTAGAAGCTGTGGTCAACCGTCGACTTCTTGGCGAAAGGCGACACGATGATAGCGGGGATGCGCGAGCCCGGGCCCCAGCGGTCGCCTTTCGGCGGCGCCACGTGATCCCACCAGCCGCCGTTTTCGTCGAAGGTCACCACGACCACCATGTTTTCCCATTGCGGCGATTTCTTCAGGTGTTCCAGCACATTGACGATGTGCTGGTCGCCGGATTCGATGTCCGAGTAGCCGGCGTGCAGGTTCAGGTTGCCCTGTGGCTTGTAGAAGCTGACAGCAGGCAGCTTGCCCGCCACCACATCGGCCAGGAATTTGTTCGAGATCGGGCTGTCGCCCAGGCCGCCATCGCGGATGTGGGCCGCGCGTTGCGCAGTACCCGGCGCGAAGCTGGCGAAGTAGTTGAACGGCTGGTGGTGGTACTGGAAATTCGGTTTGCTGCCGCCACCCTTGTGATCCAGTGCGGCCTGATAGGCACCACCGTACCACGCCCAGCTCACGCCTTTGCGCGACAGCAGGTCGCCAATGGTGTCGTAGGTTTGCGGCGGCAGGGTGGCCGGGTCTTCCGGATTGGCGTGCATTGGATCGCCGCCCGGAGCGGGACGCACGAAGCTTGGCTGGTAGGGCGGGGCCATGGTGTTGACAGCGAAACCGTCCGGCGTAATGGCGCCGTCGTTCACATAATGCGGCTTGCCTTCGAGCGCGGACTTCGGGCTCTTTGGATCAAGGGCAAGGGTGTGGCCAGTCGGGCCGTCGGACAGCACCGCGATCTTGCGCTTGGCCGGGCTGTTGGCGGCATTCGGGTAGACCGGGCAGCGGCCGGAGACCAGGAACTGGTGGTTCAGGTAAGAGCCGCCAAAGGCGGCCATGAAGAAGTTGTCGCACAGCGTGTACTGGCGCGCTACCTGCCACAGGCCGAGGTTCTTTTCCATCTCGCCGTAGTAGCCCATCACCATGCCGCCGGTATTGCCCCAGGCGACAAAGCTGTCGTTTTTGCCGCCGTTGATCTGCATCTGGTTCTGGTAGAACAGGTGCCACAGGTCGCGCGTGATGACGGATTCCGGCAGAGGCTTGCCTTCGGCGTCGACCAGCTTGAACGGCGCGTTCGGCAGGGCGGTCAACTGGTCTTCCTTGACCTCATAGCGTTTGCCGGCGATATCCTGCGGCACGGGTACCAGGCCGCCCCAGACTTTCGGCAGCGTTGGCAGGATGCTGCCGTCGTAGTCTCGCTGCTGGTAATCAGCCGGCTTGAGGGCCGACATCGGAGATGCCAGGCCAGGGAAATCGGCGAACAGGTTATTGAAGCTGCGGTTCTCGAGGTAGATCACCACCACGTTCTTGACGTTGGCCTGCAGTTTTTCGTCCAGCGACATGGCCTTGGCCGTCTTGGCAGCCTTCGAAGCCGGGGCAGCAGCTGCGCCGGGAAGGCTGGCTGCGAGGCCAGCGGCGCCGGCTGCCTGGAAGATGCGGCGGCGCGCAGGGCTGGCCGGCAGGTCGTCTGGTGTCTTGTCGTCTTTCACGCGTTGCTCCTTGCGGTTCTTGTCGCGTGCAATTGTGACAGTTCGATTACAAAAAGGCGAGGGCGCCGCGCTGATAGGTCTCGCGCACTTCGGCAATGGGTTGGTGGGAAGCGGAGAACAGCATTGCGGCGTGTTCGAACAGCGCGCCGGGCGACTGCAGCATCGTGCTGGCAAACGTGCGGCGATAAGGCGCCAATGGTTGCACCACCTTGCCGAATGGTGTGTCGGTTTCTTCCAGCAGGCGGTTCATTTCGGGCGTCAGGCGGCTCGGCACATACCAGTTGTCTGCTTCGGAGAACAAATGGGCGCCGCAATAAAGCTGCACGCGGCGATATTTGACCTCACTGCTGGCCGCCCCCAGGCGGGAAAGGGTTTCAGGGCTGGCCTGTTTGCCGGCCCCGCGCACCAGGCGCGCCACGATTCTCGGTTCGGCGGCCATGGCGTGGTCGGCGCACCATTGTTCCAGCGTCAGCGTGGCGCTGTTGCTGGCCAGGATGGCGGCACTCAGCTTTTGCGCGAGAAGGTCGGGCGAGCTGGCTGGCGTCGTGCATGCCGCAAGCAAGGGCAGCACTGCGAGGTATGAAAATATCCGCATTGGCGCACCCGGAAATGAAAAAAGCCGTTGCAAGGGCAACGGCTTTTTGAATCTGGTTGCGGGGACAGGATTTGAACCTGTGACCTTCGGGTTATGAGCCCGACGAGCTGCCAGACTGCTCCACCCCGCGTCTGAGGCAAGCATTATAGCTCGCACATTGAGGTTCCGCAAGGTCGATTTATGCGATTCCCAGCCGCCACAGGGAAGTAAGCTCTGCCGAGCGGGCTGCATGCAGGGGATCGCTGGCGTCGCTGGCCTTCGGGTGGACTGGGCGAGCGTCGAGGCGGCCCAGCACTTTCAGGCCTGCGGCGGCGATCCATTCTTCCAGCTCGGCGCGGGTGCGCAGGCCCAGGTGTTCCGCCAGGTCGGACAGGATCAGCCAGCCTTCGCCGCCCGGCGTCAGGTGGGCCTTCAGGCCGGACAGGAAGCCGCGCAACATGCGGCTGTCCGGGTCGTAGACCGCGTGCTCGACCGAGGAATTGGGGCGGGCCGGCACCCAGGGCGGGTTACAGACCACCAGCGGCGCCTGGCCGGGTGGGAACAGGTCCGCTTCCAGCAATTCGACCTGGTCGTCCAGCATCAGGCGGGAAAGGTTGTCGCGTGCGCAACTCAAGGCGCGCCGGTCCATGTCGGTGGCCACCACGCGCTTCACGCCGCGCTTGGCCAGGACTGCGGACAGTACTCCGGTGCCGGCGCCGATATCGAAGGCCAGTTCGGACGCGCCTTTCGGCAGCGGGGCATCGGCCACAAGCTGCACATACTCGCCACGCACCGGCGAGAAAACGCCGTAATGCGGATGGATACGCTCGCCCAGCGCTGCCACCGGCACGCCGGCCTTGCGCCACTCGTGGGCGCCGATCAGGCCTTGCAGCTCGCGCAGGGAAATCACGAAGACGTCTTCACCGCGTCCGTATGCTTCGTTGCAGGCCAGTGCAACGTCTGGCGCGCGGCGCAGCGGAATACGGTAGCCGGGTTCGAAGGGGATCAGCAGCATGGCCAGGGTACGCGCGCGCTGCGACTGGGCCTGGCGGTGCAGGTGGAACGCTTCGGTGGCGCTGGCAGGCGTTTTCGCGGCGGCTATCTTGCGGCCTTTGCCGCCCTTGGCTTTCTTATGGTCGGCGCGGCGCGCCAGGGCTTGCAGCAGTTGGCGCGCGTTCTGGAAATCGCCGCGCCACAGCAGGGCAGTGCCTTCGCAGGCGAGGCGGTAGGCGACGTCGGCGTTCATGGTGTCGTCGGCGACCTGCACGCGCTTGGGCGGCGGGTTGCCTGATTCGGAATGCCAGCGCGCGGAGCGCGGCTCGCCTTGTTCTGTCCAGTGGATTTCTTGCATAGTGGCCGATGTGTAAACGACGAAACCGCCTGAAAAGGCGGTTTCGTCAGGAGGCTGCCATTATACGCGTGCTTACGCTGCTGGCGGTTCCTCAGGGGCCGGCGCGATTGCCGGCGCCGGCGGGTCGATTGGCACTGCAGCGGCCTGCGGTGGGTCGATCGGCGCGGCGGAGGCTTGCGGCGGGTCGATGTCAGCTGCCGGCGGATCAATCGCGATCGCCGGTGGATCGATGTCCGCCGACGGCGGATCAATATCCGTTGCCGGGGGATCGATTTCGCCGCTTGGCGGATCGATGTCGCCATTGCGGGCTGCGTCGCGCGCTGCCTTGGCGGCATGCGCCAGTTCCGCGGCCTGGCCTGGCTCGGTCTGCAGGCGGCCGTAGGCTTTGGCTTTTTCGCTGGCGTTCGCCGGCAGGTAACTGTCCAGCGACGATTCCGAATCGACCAGCTTGAGCAGGCGCATGGTCAGGTTGCCGGCTTCGCTTTCCTGGCCGTTCTCGCTCAACTGCTTGACGGTAGCGCTGATGTTGCGGTCCATCAGGCGGAACAGGTCGGCCAGGCTGCCAGGGAAGTCGATGTCCGGGAATTCCACCTCTGGCAACGGCATGGCTGGATTCGGGTCGGCTTGGTCCTTACGGCGCGCCGGCACGCTGGATGCCGCGCCGGCGGTCACATTCGCTTCGTACTGGATTTCCACTTCAAAATTCAGTTTGCGGCCGTCTGCGGTAGTGATCGTGCCCTTGCCCAGGAAGTGGGAGTCTTCGCTCAGGCTGAAACCCAGCGCGTCAGACACGCCGCCAGCACCCTCGGCATGCAGCGCACCAGCGGCGAAACTGGCGTTCGATTCGAGCGCTACGGAGTCGAAGGAAATCCTGGCGCCCTTGGCATTGTCGCCAAGCAAACTTTTTGCAAAGCTGCCAATCAGGTCTTGTGCCATGTCGACAGTCCTGTTGCCCAGCTGCTCGACGCGTTTTTGCAGGTCGACTGCATTGCTGGACAGGGAAACCGCGCTATCGGAGTTCACGTCCCTCACCGCGTTGGCGCGCGAGGGCTTGCTCTCCGCCTGCGAGGTGGCAGGGGACAGGGAAGTGTTCTGGTATTGGCGTGGGCCGATGGAATTCAGAGGGTTCATGATAAGCAACCTTTAAGGGCACTATCCCTGATACGGCAAGTTTCCGGATTTCTTGAGGTTTATCAATGATGATGGGTCCACAGGCCGTTCGATTCCAGGTAGGACTTGACCGCTTCCGGGGCGCCGGTGGCGTGCAGTTTGACTTCGCCGCAGGTGCAGACACCATAGTACGGCGTAATATGAGAACACGCAGAAGTTTTCTGCAATGCAACCTTGACTGCTTTCGAGCATTTTACGCACTTGAAAGTAAGGGTGCGTGGGGCTTTGAGGAACATGGCCTGGACTCCGGGCAAAAGGACGATTCTATCAGGCAAAGATGTCGATCGTAGTTTGCTTCTCGGAAAGACCGTAGCCGCGCTGAATTTCTTGTTGCTTGGCAAAAAGCTCTGCCTGGGCTTGCTGCGCCATTTGGGCGGCGCGCGCTGCCACGCTGCGGTCCTGGCCGGAGGGATCGGCCGGTGCCAGGGCGGCTGCCTGGACCTGGCGTGCTTTTTCAATGGTTTCCTCGGGCGTGCGGCCGGGCGAGGTATCGATATTGACTTCGCCGCCCACCGCGTAATTCACGCCGTCCGGGCCGCGCTGGTAAGTGTAGGTGGCGCCGGAAGTAGCAAGGCTGCCGGCGGCGGCAAGGTGGGCTTGCTCGTGCTGGCGAACTTTGAGGTCGCTGGCCTTCAGCTTGTCGATCGTAGCCTGGTCTTCGGGGGAGTATTGCTGCTGGGTGGACTCGGCACGCGTGGGGCTGCGCGCAGCTGCGCTGGCCTGCTGCGCATAGGTGCTTGACGATGATATGGCGCCGATTCCCATTTACACATCATAACAAATTGGCAGGCGTTTCCGGTCAACTGGCCCCCATCTCCTGCGTTGAAGGAGTGACCGTCATGCCGATGGAGGTTTACGATGGATAAGTCCAAGCAACCAAGCAAGGAAGCAGTGCGCAACTGGCTGCAGTCGCGCCAGGAAGAACGCCGTCCTTTGCCGGACCCGCAGCAGATCCGCCGCGAGCTGGGATGGGAAATGGTGCGCGTCGAGCAGGAACAGCGCACCTGGCGCTTAGCTGACTGATACTGCGCTGCGACCGTTGGCTGCCGGCTGCACTACGATCCTGGTGGCGATCCGTTCGGTCATTTCCTGCACGTGGGAGATCACTCCCACCTTCCTTCCCATCGATTGCAAACCGTCCAGCGCGTCCATGGCGACGCGCAGGGTTTCCGCATCCAGGCTGCCAAAGCCTTCGTCAATGAACAGCGATTCGACCCGCACGCGGTTGGATGACAATGAGGCCAGGCCGAGCGCCATCGCCAGCGACACCAGGAACGATTCGCCGCCGGACAGCGAATGCACGGAGCGCTTTTCGTCGCCCATGTGCAGGTCGCGCACCAGCAGGCCAAGCGAGGGCTGGGCCGGGTTGTCAATGCGTTCCAGCTGGTAGCGCGGCGCCAGTTGCGACAAGTGGGCGTTGGCGTAGCCTAGCAGTACGTCGAGAGTGAATTGCTGGGCGTAGTTGCGGAACTTCTTGCCGTCGGCGGAGCCGATCAATTCACTCAGTTGCGCCCAGCGGCGTTCCGTTTCCTGCTGGCGGGCGATGTCGGCCAGCAGGGCTTCGGCTGCTTTGCGGCGCGCGTCGTCCTGGGCCAGCTGCAGCTTGAGGGCTGCGGCCTGGTCGCTGGCCTGCTTGCGTTCCTCCTGCAACGTGGCCAGTGCCTGTTCGAGTTCCGCCGCGCTGCGTTGTTCGCCTTGCGGTGCGCTGGCCAGGTGTTCTGCGTGCTGTGCTTCGCGTTCGGCCAGCACCGCCTTGGCCGAGGCGAGCGCTTGGTCGATCGCTTGCAGGCTGGTGCGCTCGTCGCGAATGGCTTGCTGGGAATGGGCGAGCAGGGCGCGCAACGCATCCAGGTTTTCGATGCCAAGCGACTGGTTGTCGGTGAGCCAGGCCCGCAGGCGGGCAGCGGCGGCTTCGGCATCGGTATCGAGCTTTGCAAGGCGCTGCACGGCCTGGGCATGGGCTTCGTCGGCGCGGGTGCGCTGCTGGACGGCTTGCTGGGCTGATTCCTGGCGTGCCTGGAGCGAGGCGCGGGCGGTGTCGATTGCTGAGCGCAGTTCTGCTTCCACCTCGCGCACAGGGCGGCCTTGCCAGAGCGCTTGTCGTTCGGCGGCTGCAGCGTCGAGCGCAGTGCGGGCGGCATTTGCGTTGTCCTGGGCGGTGCGGGCCTCCGCTGCGCAGCGCTCGTGGGTGTCGCGCAAGGCCTGCAGTTCGATGGCGATGGCGGCGACCGCGGAAGTGCGTTGGTCCGCCGACTGACGCTGCGCTTGCCATTGCTTGCTTTCGCGCGCGCGTTGTTCGTGGAAGCGTGCAGGGCTTTCCTTCCATTCGTCCTGCCAGCCATCGCGTGCCAAGGGGGAGTCAAGCTGGTCGAGCAGGTTCGCAATTTGCAAGGCGGTGTCGATCCGCTGTTCGTCAAGGGCTTTGTGCTGCGCTTCCGACTGGGCCAGGGCGGCTTGGGCGGTCGACAGTGCCTGCTGGTGGCGGCTGCATTCCGCCGACGCTTGCTCGCAGGCAGTTTGCGCTACCTCGCGGGTGCGGGCAGCCTGGCGGTAAGCGTGTTCCAGGCTTTCCAGGGCGTGCAATGCAGATTGCAGGTCATCGGCGTGGGCAGCGAGCCAGCCGGGGACGCCATCGCCGGCAGCGACCTGCCCTGAGTGCTCAGCAAGGGCAGTGCGTGCGGCTTGCCAGCGGTGGTCGGCGGTAACGAGCGTGTTGCTGATACTGTGTTGTTCGGCGCCGATCGCGGCCAGTTGCTCGACGCTGGACTGCAGGCGGGTCTGCTGCTCGGTCTCGTGCTTGAAATTGCGTTGCAGCCTGTCGCGGCAATCGTGTACTTCGGCTTGCAACTGCGCCAGCATGGCGTGCAGTGGGCCATCTTCATTTCGATATGGATGCTGGTGCGAGCCGCAAACGGGGCAGGGAGTATCGTCCTGCAGCGTGGCGCGCAACTTTTCGACGCTTTCGCCGGTGGCGGCTTCGGCCAGTTTCAGTGAGCGCTCGGCTTGTGTCGTGGCAGCGACCAGCGCAAGGTTGGCCTGGCGGGCGGCTGCAACTTCGGTCTCGGCGCTGGTGCGGGCAGCCTGCAGTGAAATGCTGCGCGCTGACAGGTCCTGCTGCCGCGCGGTGAGCTGCGCCAGTTCTTGCCAGGCGGCGCTTGCATCGGCCAGCAGCGCGCGGCGCTGGTCGAGGCGCTGGCGCTGCTGCGCAAGGCTGTCGGCATCGATGCCGGCCAGCGCTTTCGCGGCCAGTTCGCGCCGGGATTCGGCCTGGCGCAGGCGTTCGGTGGCCGAATCCAGGCTGTGGCGCGCGTGCGTTTCCTCCTGACGCTGGTGTGCGGCGGCCTGCTGTACTGCAGCCAGTGATTGCGATTGCTTTTCGGCGCGATCGGCTTGCTGGCCAGCTTGTGCAAACACCACATCCCAGCGTGCCCAGTCGCGTGCCAGCGCCGACCAGTGCTCGTGCGCGGCCAGCCAATGTTCGCAAGATTGATGCTCGTCGGCGAGCGCCTTCTGTTGCGCTTCGCGCGCGTTCAGCGCAGCTCGCGCGGCGGTTTCCGCCTGCATAGCGGCATCGCGAACGCTGGCAGCCTGGGCGAAGGCGGATTGCAGCGATTCCAGGCGCGTATCGAGCGCTTTCGCTTGGTCCAGCAGCGGTGCAGACGCTTGCTGCGCGGATTCGGCGGCGGCCAGTGCGGCGCTGGATTGCTGCACATCGCTGGTGAGTACTTCCAGCGCCAGGCGCGTGCGCTCGGCCTCCTGCTCTGCGAGCGAAATCGCCGCCTGCGTGGTGGCACGTTCGGCGGCGAGTCGAACGACCTCGTCGTCCAGCGCGCGCGCCGGCTGAACGGCATCGAGTTGCACCAGCACGACGCGGCGCGTCGCGGCAGCGTCGGACTCGTGCTGCCGTTGCAGGAGGTGTTCGCGTGCGTGCTGCACCGCGGTGGCGAGGCGTTCGGCTTGCTGGTGCCAGCGCAAGTCGGCTTCCAGTGCGGTGACACGCTGCGCGGAGGCGTGCAGTGCTGCTTCGGCGGCTTCGGACTGGGCGACAATTTCGGCACGCTGCTCGGCCGACAGGGGCTGCTGGTTTGCCAGTCCGGCGGCAAGGGTCTTCAAGGCCAGTTCTTCGGCGCGCCAGCGTTCAAAAGCGCGCTTTGAAATCTCGCTGTAAATGCCGCTGCCGGTCAGGGTTTCCAGCAGCGTGCCGCGCTCGTCATCCCTGGCCTTGAGGAAGGCCGAGAACTCGTTCTGCGCCAGCAGCACGGCGCGCGTGAACTGGTCGAAGCTCAAGCCGATGCGCTGCACGATTTCGGCCATGACCTCGGTCTTTTTGTGGCCCAGCGGCTGCAGCCCTGGCAGCTTATGCAGCGTCATCGTCGACGGCTGCAAAGCGCCGGCGGCCTTGGTGCGGGCGCGCCAGACGTTCCAGCGGGCGCGGTAGGCGGCGCCGTCGTTGCCGACGAAGTCGACTTCGGCCCAGCCCTCGGCGGCGCCACGGCGCAGCAAGGTGCGTGGGTCTTGCGAGGATACCGGTTCGCCGACGTCCGGCGTTTTGCCTTCTGCCTTGTGCAGGCGCGGCGTGTCGTCGTATAGCGCGAGGCACAGCGCGTCGAGCAGGGTGCTTTTGCCGGCGCCTGTCGGGCCGCTGATGGCGAACAGGCCAGCGTCAGACAATGGCTGGGCAGTGAAGTCGACCGAGAATTCGTCGGCCAGCGAGGCAAGGTTCTTGCCGGCGATGCGCAGGACCCTCATGGCTGCACCAGTTCGGCAAAAGCGGCCAGTTGTTCGGGCGGGGCTTCGGCGCCGTAGCGCTGCTGGTACAGGCGTTTGAAGATATCGTCCGGCTGCAGGGTGGCCAACTGGTCGAGCGACAGTGCCGCTTCTTCAAAGGAAGCACGGGTGGCGCTCGAGGTTTCGATCTTCGCCAGGCGGATCGGCTTGCCTTGCAGGGCTTCCTCGATGGCGGCGCGCAGGCCTGGTTCCGGCGCGGTGAGCTTGACGCGCACTTCGAGCAGCGGCTGCTGTTCAAGCGGAGCGTCCGGCAGTTCGAGAGCGGCGAGGGCGGCTTTCACCTCTTCCAGCGTGGCCGGCTTTTCGGGCACGCGCAGCAATTGCACGGCGCGTGGGATCGGCAGCGCGGTGATCTCGCCGACCTGCGCGCCGTTCAAGTCGATGCGCAAGACCTGGTGGGCATAACTGGTTTCGGCGAAGGACAGCGGAATCGGGCTGCCGCAATAACGGATATGGGCGTGCGGGCCTACTTGCTGGGCAAGGTGCAGGTGGCCCAGTGCCGCGTAGGCGATTGGCGGCGGGAAGATGCCGGTGGGGAGCATTTCCGTGCCGCCGATCACGATGCGGCGCTCGGAATCGGCCGACATGGTGCCGTTGACCATATGGCAGTGTCCCATGGCGACGATGGCCTGGCCTTGGGCGGCTCGGCTGCTCGCCAGTGCCAGCGCCTGGCGGTACAGCTCCGCAATGCCGCCCAAGTAGGGATCGGGCTGCGGCGCGGTGGCGCCGCCGCCATCGGCTGCTTCGCCTGTTTCGGCCGCTTCGGCCGGTGGCATGCGCGGAACGTCGCCATGGCGCAGGAAGGGGATGGCAAGCACCCAGGCGGCGACCTCGCCATCCTTGTCGGTCAGCGGCACCAGCATGCGTTCCATGACGATATTGCCGTCGGCGTCGCGGTGCGGGTAGCCGATCACGGTGGTGCCGTGCACTTCCAGCAACGGCCCGGGCGCCTCGAGACGGCCCGGCGAATCGTGGTTGCCTGCTATGACAACAATATCAAGCTGCGGGGCGCGGGCACGGGCCTGCTGCAGGAAAGTATAAAGCTGGCGCTGCGAAGCTGCCGACGGATTGGCGTTGTCGAAAATGTCGCCTGCCACTAGGAGGGCATCGGCTTGTTCGGACACGATGGTATCCAGCAGCCAGTCCAGGAAGCGCTGGTGCTCGTAATGGCGATCAAAATTATGCAAGGACTGGCCAAGATGCCAATCGGAAGTGTGCAGCAGGCGCATGAAATGTAAAGCAGGGCGTGGGAAGCGCAAATATAGCGCAAACGGCAGGCGGATGTCTTGATCCCGGTCAGGCCGCGTTCGGCGAGCGCATTTCCGGCAACGGGGTGCCGCTGCGGAAGGTGTTGCGGCCAGCCTGTTTGGCCTCGTACAGGAGCAGGTCGGCCCGTTTCAGCAGTTCGGCCGGGCTGACATCGTCGTCGCGGTAATAGGTCAGGCCGATACTGGTGGAGACGTTTGCCATGATTCCATCCAGCTCGAACGGCTGCTGCATGGCATGCACGATCTTGGCGGCGGTGACCGCTGAATCCTCGGCCTTGGAGATGTGTTCCATGATGATGGTGAACTCATCGCCTCCCAGGCGAGCTACGGTATCGCTGGCGCGCACGGTGTTGGACAGCCGCGCCGAGAATGCCTTGAGCAGTGCATCGCCGACCGCGTGGCCGTAGGTATCGTTGACGGGCTTGAAGCGGTCGATGTCGAGGTACATCACTGCCATCAGCTCGCCGCCTTCGCGGCATGCCGCCATGGACTCGCTCAGTTTTTGCAGGAAACCGGCGCGGTTGGTCAACCCTGTCAAGGCATCGACCTGCGACAGCTTCAGCAAGCGTTGTTTCTCGCGCTTTTGCGCCGTCACGTCCTGCCGCATGACGTGGAAGCCGATCACAGTGATGCCGTCCTCGTCCAACTGGGGAATGTAGACCACATCGTAGGTGCGCAGGTAGTCGCCGCTGTCGTCCTCTTCCTCGAAGGTCAGGGTCTCGCCGCGCAGGACACGCGCAATATAAGGCTGCAGCATCGCGTAGCGCTTCTCGCCAACGGTCTCCTGCACGGTGCGCCCAGTCACTTGCAGGCCCGTCTTGCTGAATTCCCGCTCATAAGCCAGGTTGTGGAAGCGGTAGATCTCTTCGAAATCTACATAGGCGATCATGGCCGGCAGCGTATCGGCGATGGTGCGCAGGCGCGCTTCGCTTTCGCGCAGGGCCATGACGGATTTGCGAACCAGCGTGATGTCGTCCAGGGTCCCGACGTAACCCGCAATTGCGTTGTCGATCACGATCGGCGCTACCTTGATTGAGGTCCAGACGATTTTGCCGTCCGGATGCAGGCAGCGCAGGGTCTCCTGGAAGGCCTGCTGCGTCGTATTCAGGTGGCGCAGCGAGGCGCGCAGCATTTCGCGGTCGTTCGGGTGCACGGCATTGAACCAGCCGTCGCCCAGCGCGCTCTCGCGCGACATGCCGGTGATCGCTTCGAAGGTCCGGTTGACATAGGTGCATTTGCCTTCTTTATCGGCACGTACCAGGCCCAGTGGCGAGGCATCGTTGACGGCTTGCAGTTCTGCCTGGTTCCGGCGCATCGCCATTTCGGATTGTTTGCGCTCGGTGATATTGCGGGCCGTGACGGCGACACCGTCCTCGATGGCGACGATCTGGTGCCTCAGCCAAAGCTGTTGGCCGAAAACGGTCGATTCGAATTCCTCTTCCAGCGGTTCACCGGTCCGCATCACGCCCAGGCATTTGTCGAACATGCCTTCGCTGTGCCAATGCGGCAGCATATCGCCCATGCGCTTGCCCAGCGCCTCGCTCGCCGGGTAACCGAGAACGCGCGCCCCGCGCTCGTTCACGTCGACCAGGATGAAGTCAGTGATCTCGCTGGCGCTGCCGCCGGCACGGCAGGCTTTGATCAGGAACAGGGCGTCGAGGCTGGCATCGACGGCCGCGTGCAGCTTTTCGCGCGCATAAGTCGCCTCCCGCGTGCTTTCGCGCAGGCGCTGCGCCTGGCGCGTCAGCAGGAAGCTGAACACCAGCACCACGACCGAAACGATGGCGGTGACGCCGAAATAAAGCCGTCGCTGGCTGTAGTATTTGGCCAGCGCGTGCGCCTTGGCATCGCCTACCACGGCGGTCAGCGAATAGCGCGGCATGTCGCGGAAGCCGTAGATGCGCTCAATCTTGTCGATCGGGGTCTTAAGCAGCAATTCTTCCGGCAGGTTGACCGGGTCGGCCGGCGCCACATAGTCGATCGCGTCGGTGATGAAGAGCTTTTCGTCGACGCGGCCGGTGGCCAGGGCGGTATCGCGGCTGATCAGCATTACCAGGCCGCCTTCGTCCACGTGCATGCGGTCGTAATCCTCGACGAAATAGGCTGGATCGATCATCAGCACGATCACGCCGGCGAATTTGCCGGCCTTGTCGTCCAGCCGGCGCGCGATCTGGATCTGCCACTTTTTCGTAATCGGTTCGACCATCGGATTGGTCACCAGGGCGGCGTCGCCGGCTGTGGTGGACAGGGTCTTGAAGAAGCTCTGGTTGGCGGAATTGGGCGGGAAGGCGCCGTGCATGCTGTCGACCAGCTTGCCGTTGGCGTCGATCAGGGCGATTGGCAGTTCAAGGCGGGCCGGCATGACCGAGTCCAGCAGCCCGCCGCGCTTGCTGAATTCCGGCAGGCGCAGGGCGCCGTTGGTTTCCTCGAATTTGAGCTTGAACAGCTGGGTGGCATGGTCCGCCTGGCGCAGCAGATGGCCGGAGTGCTCGGCCAGGGTACGCGCCAGCGAATGGCTGTGCTGCACGGCGTCGTAGTGCGCGCTTTCAGCGTCCTGTTTGAGCTGGTAAAAAACGTCGGCCCACATGATCACCAGCAAAACCAGCGTAAAAGAGGGCAGCAGTATCATGCGATACAGCTGGCGGAAAATCTGGCGGGCGGTGGACTTTGGCACAGGCTTATTTTGCACTCAAACCCCGGCAGTAGGGACAAAAAACCCGAACAATGCTGCCTTGCAGCCACTATCATTCACAAATTGCCAAGAAATACTGTCAATTCGCTATTAGAATAGGCGTTCATCCCCTACAGGAATCGACTCTTGACCGAACTGAATCTCACCGTCGCCGCGGCACGCGCCTTGCACCTGGCGGCGCAGGGCTTGCTGCAGCCGCGCCGGCGCAAGGCGCAGAAGGCTGATGTACTGGAGGCGATCCGCAGCATGGGTGTGCTGCAGATCGATACCATCCACGTGGTGGCGCGCAGTCCCTACCTGGTGTTGTGGAGCCGACTGGGCGACTATCCCCAGCCCTGGCTGGAACAGCACCTGGCCGAGGGCGCGCTGTTCGAATACTGGGCGCATGAAGCCTGTTTTGTGCCGATCGAGGATTACCGCTTGCTGCGCCATCGCATGGTCGATCCGAGCGCCATGGGCTGGAAGTATTCCGTGCAGTGGATGAAGGAGCGGCGCGCCGACGTCGATCGCGTGCTGCAGCATATCCGCAGCAATGGGCCCGTACGATCGGCCGATTTCGAGCGCACCGATGGCAAGGGCGGAGGCTGGTGGGAGTGGAAGCCTGAGAAGCGCTCGCTGGAAGTGCTGTTCACCGCCGGCGAATTGATGATTGCGCGCCGCCATAACTTCCAGCGCGTGTACGACCTGGCCGAGCGCGTGCTGCCTGGCTGGGACGACAGCCAGATGCCCAGCATGGATGAAACCCGGCGCGAACTGGCGCTGAAATCCGTCCGTGCCCTGGGCCTGGCGCGCAGCGCCTGGGTCGCTGATTACTATCGCACCAGGCCGCCGCGCCCGGACCTGGAGGCGCTGGCCGACGAGGGCCTGCTGCTGCGTGCCCGCGTCGATGGCTGGAAAGACCCCGTCTACATCCACCACGAACTGGCCGACCTGGCGCAGGCCGCTGCCAACGGCAGCCTGTCGCCGACACTGACCACGATCCTGTCGCCGTTCGACCCGGTGGTATGGGACCGCCGCCGCGCGGTGGACTTGTTCGGCTTCGACTACCGGCTGGAATGCTATACGCCGGCGGAAAAGCGCCGCTACGGCTACTTCACGCTGCCTATCCTGCGCCGCGGCGCGCTGGTGGGGCGCATCGACGCCAAGGCGCACCGGCGCGGCGGCATTTTCGAGCTGAAGAAGCTGGCGCTGGAGCCGGGCACCCGCGTAACGGACCGCTTCGTGCGCGACGTTGCAGGCGCCGTGCAGCGCTTGGCCAACTGGCATGGCTGCCCCAATGTTCAGGTGCAGGCCAGCGAACCGCCGGACTTCGCCGCCACGCTGCAGGCGGAACTGGACACGCAGGGAGTTGAACAATGAAGCTCGCGCAAGCACCGCAAAGCGTGGTCGGCGCCGACGGCAAGCCGCTGCTCGGCCGCTTTTCCGGCGCGACCGAATCGTTCGACTGGCACCTGCTGGCCGGCGAGCACGCGCGCAACAGCCTGTGGCGCCGCTTCCACCACAAGAAATGGCACTACGTTTCACTGGTGTCCGATCAGGTAATGGCGGCCGTCGCTATCGTCGACCTGGGCTGGACCAGCACCTGCTTCGCCTACGCCTTCGACCGCAACGACAACGACATGATGGCCAACTTCTCGCAGGATGGCCTGCCGGGCCGGATGTCGGTCGGCGTTGGCGAGCACGCCGGCGCGGCCAGCTGGTTCCGCACGCGCAGCACCCGGATCAGCATCGAGCCGCTGGAAGGTGAACGCTACCAGTTGACCCTGCGCTGCCCGTACATGGAGATCGACGCCGAATTCGGCCCGCCCATCGCACCGCTGCTGCTGGCTATCGGCCCGGTGCAGGGCGGGGCGCTGCACGGCACGCAGAAATCGCCTGGCATGCCCTTAACCGGAGAAATCCGCACCTTCCGCGACGCATACAAGCTCGATGGCGGCGTCGCCAGTTTCGATTACTCGAACGGCCTGCTGGCGCGCGAGACCTCCTGGCGCTGGGCATCCGGGCATAGCCTGGAGTTGGGCTTCAACCTGCAATCGGGCTACTTCGGCGGCCACGAAAATGCGCTCTGGATCGATGGCGAAGTGGTGCCTCTGGCTCCAGCGCATTTCATCTTCGACCCGCATGACCCGATGCAGCGCTGGCATATCTTCACCGAAGACGATCAGCTCGAGCTGTTCTTTACCCCGGATGGCGCGCGCCAGCAGAACCGCAACCTGCTGGTGGCTGCCAGCCGCTATATCCAGCCGGTTGGCCATTTCAGCGGCTGGGTGCGCAGCGAGCAGGATGGGCCGAAACGCATTGTCACGCAGCTGGCAGGCGTGACCGAAGACCACTATTCACGCTGGTAGGAGAGCGCCGCCATGAGCGTCAGGAATATGGACAGCCTGTTCGAACCCGGTTCGGTCGCCATCTTCGGCGCATCGCTGCGGCCCGACCGCATGGGCACGCAGGTGATGAACAATATGGCGGAAAGCGGCTTTGCCGGCGCCATCTGGCCGGTCAATCCCAAGTACGAGCAGTTGCGCGGCATTCCCTGCTACCCGCGCCTGCCGGCCTTGCCGCGGGCGCCGGACCTGGCCATCATCTGCACGCCACCGGACACGGTGCCGTCCCTGATCGCCGACCTCGGTGCACGCGGCACGCGCGGCGCCATCATCCTGACGCCGGTCAGCGACAGCATTCGCCAGCAGATCATGCGGGCTGCGCGTCCCTATCTGCTGCGCATCCTGGGGCCGGGCGGCATCGGCCTGGTAGCCCCGCTGGCGGGCCTGAACGCCAGCGCCGCCCATGCCGGCGCCAAGCCGGGCAAGACCGCCTTCATTTCCCAATCGGCGACCGTGATGACGGCAGTGCTGGACTGGGCGCAGCTGCACGGCATCGGCTTCTCGCGCGTGGTATCGGTGGTTGAGGGCGGCGACATCGACCTGGGCGACATGCTGGATTACCTGGCGGCGGACGATGACACAGCCGCCATCATCATGCACATCGAGTCGGTAAGCTGCGCCCGCAAGTTCATTTCGGCCGCCCGCCTGGCAGCTCGCGGCAAGCCGGTGGTAGTGCTGAAGGCCGGACGCAGCGGCGACGACAAGGTGTACGACGCCGTGATCCGCCGCGCCGGCATGTTGCGTGTCTATTCCTCGGCCGACCTGTTTGACGCGGTTGAAACGGTGGCGCGCGCAAAGCCAACGCGCGGCACGCGGCTGGCCATCATGAGCAATGGCAGCGGTACCGGCAAGCTGGCGGCGGACGCCCTGCAGTACGTGCACGGCAAGCTCGCGCAACTGTCGCCCGATACCGGCAAGCGCCTGGCCAAGGAGTTGCCGCCTGGGCTGCTGCTGGCCAATCCGATCGATATTGGCGGCGAAGCCAGCGCCGAGCGCCACGTCGCCGTGGCCAATGCCTTGCTGGCCGACCCCGGCGCGGACGCGCTGCTGATCGTGCACGCGCCGTCGTCGGCCGCAGCCAGCACGGGCGTGGCGGAGGCGTTGGCGCCAGTGCTGCGCCAAAGCGGCCGCAGCGTGCTTTCCTGCTGGCTGGGCGGCGCTTCGGTGGCTGGCGCAAGGCAAGTATTTGCCAACGCCGGCCTGCCGACCTACGATACGCCGGAAAAAGCCGTGCGAGCCTACAGCCAGGTGGTGCAGTACGCGCGCAACCAGGCCTTGCTGATTGAAGTGCCAGGCCAGGTGCCTGCGCATTCGGTGCCGGAGCGCCAGGCCGCGCGCAACCTGGTGGAAGCGGCACGCGCCGCCGGCCAGGCCGAATTGGCGCAAGCCGACCTGGCCGTGTTGCTGGCCGCTTATGGCCTGCCGCTGGCAAGCGAGCCGGCCGGCGGCAACGTACAGCAGCTTCGCATTGCGATGCAGGTCGACCCGGTCTTCGGTCCTGCCATCAGCGTCGGGCTGGGCGGCAGTGCGGGCCGCGTGGTGGACGACCGCGCCGTCGGCCTGCCCCCGCTGAACACGGTGCTGGCGCGCGACATGCTGCGCCGCACCGGCGTTGGCCGCGCCCTGGTCGACGAGCGCGAAATCCTGTGCGGTGCGCTGGTGCACGTCGCCGAACTGGTGGCCGATATCGGTGAAATCGCTGCGCTGGAAATCGATCCCGTCACCGTGGTGGGCGGCGTGCTGCAAGTGCATGGCGCGCGCGCCACGCTCGGCCCGCGGCGCGCCGAAAGCAGCATGGCGATCCGGCCCTATCCGCAGGAACTGGAGCAGGAAGTCCCGTGGCAGGGCGGCCCCTTGTTGCTGCGCCCGATCCGTCCGGAAGATGCGCCAGCCCATGTGCGCTTCTTCCGCCAGCTCGACCCCGATGACGTACGCCTGCGCTTCTTCTCGGCAATGAAGGAACTGCCGCCGACCCAGCTTGCGCGCCTGACCCAGATCGATTACGACCGTGCCATGGCCTTCATCGCCACCCGCACCGGCGCCGATGGCCAGCCGGAAACGCTGGGCGTGGTACGAGCGGTTGCCGACCCGGATAACCAACAGGCGGAGTTCGCGATCATCGTGCGTTCCGATCTGAAAGGCAAAGGATTGGGAAATATCCTGTTCCAGAAATTGCTTGACTATTTCCGCAGCCGCGGGACGCGTGAGATCACGGGCGAGGCCTTGTCGGAGAATATCGGAATGCAACACCTGATGCGAAGATTCGGCGGAACCGTGACGGCGTCGCAAGAAGCTGGTATGGTTGATCTTCGCCTTGCGCTGGATTTGAAAACCTCCTAAATTATGGAGGGCGCGTGACGTTACATTGATGTACGTCAAAGCGAATCTGTCGGGCTAACTTACACTTGTACTTCCGTTTCCGCGTAGCGATATTTGGGAGCAAGAATGTTAACGGCCACATATACATTAGTTGCGCTATCCGTTGAACAGGCTAACGTGCGCCTTAGCCTGCTGTCGTTTCAGAAATACGTGCAATCGACGCTGTTGCGGCAACAGCGCCTGACGCTCTCCCAGCTTGAGTATGCTTGCGAAACCCTGGAGCGCCTGTACCAGGCCTGCCACTGGCGCAAGATCGAGCTGTACCTGATTCCCGCGCTGCAAAATGCGACGGAACAAGCCAACCAGTTGCTGGACGAACTGAGTCGACTGAACCAGGCTGCCTTGTCGGTGATCCGGCGGCTGCAGGCGGAACTCGATTCGTCGGTGGAATACAGCGAACAGCAAGTGGCGGAAATTTGCGAATCGATCGAGACTTTCTGCACGGTGCTGCTGCAGCGCCTGGAGAAAGAGGAAAAGGAATTGTTCACGATTGCCCGCGCCACCATCGGTGGCGAAGCGTGGTTTGACATTGCGAACAAGTTCCTGGCCCATGATGCTCAAGTGGTGGAAGCGCGCCGCGTGCCGGCCTCCGCCGAAAAAGACAGGAAAGCCTTGTTGGAAGCCAAGCAGGTGCGTGCCTCCCTGCGCAGCGAAGACGTGGTCGTGGTTCCTGTGCCGAAGCTGCGCTACCACCGGCGCACGCGTTCGGCCCATCGCGCCGCTGCGGATACGGCCTGAACACGCCGTGCCTGCATTCGCCGCCCCTGCCGGGCGGCGCTGCGCTATGATGGTGGTTTTGATCCATTCATAGCACAACTATGTTTGAGTTCCTTTTCAAGCAGCAGGCCAGCCAGGCCAGCGTTGCCGGCCAGCCGAGTGCCGGCGGGTCGCAGGCGCCGCTCGGCACTCCCGCAGAACGTCGCGCGGCGCAAGCCGAGCTGGCGCGCAACCTCGCGGGCGACGAGGCTGCTGCAGTTGAGCTCATCCTGAACAGTGAATTTGCCGACGTGCGCTTGGCCGCAGCCGAGCACGTTGTGTCCCAGGACGCGCTGGAGAAGGTGCAGCAAGCAGTGCGCAACTCGGACCGGCGCGTGGCCAAGCTGGTACAAGGGCGGCTCGATGCCATTCGGCACGTGCAGGCCGAACAAAAGCAGGCACAGGCATGTATTGATCTGGCGCAGCGTTTGTTGGCCGACGAAAAGCTGACGCCCAACCTGGTGGCTGATCTGGACCGTCAATGGAAGGTGGTCGATGCGGCGCCTGCCGCAGCGGCCGAATTTGCCCATGTGCGCAATGCGCTGGCGGAACGGCTGGAAACCCAGGTTTCCCTGCAGCGCGCCATGATCGATGCGCTGGCAGTCTTGCGCAAGCATCCCGATGCGGCCGAACTGGCGCGCTTGGCCAGCGAGCACGCAGCCCACATGGCGTCGCCCGAGCGCGGTTCGCTGCCGCGCCACCTCCTGAACGACTTCGACGCTGCGTTGGCGGCCGAGCGCGCTGCGCAGCAGCCGGCAGCGAGCCCCGAGCCGGCGCCATCTGCCGCGCCTGCCGCTGCGGTCACGCCCGCCGAGGCGGAGCGGGGCAACCGCGCCGCC
This sequence comes from Pseudoduganella sp., assembly GCA_036402315.1. GTDB lineage: Bacteria > Pseudomonadota > Gammaproteobacteria > Burkholderiales > Burkholderiaceae_D > Rugamonas. Next base: position 25,378 of record DASWTB010000381.1, read on the forward strand.
GCAGTGACAGTCGCGAGCGCGCCGGCGACCTTGCAAAGTGATCCGGTCACGCACGCCGACGGGGACGACGCCGCCGCCGCCCGCCTGCCGCGCCCGCCAAAGGAAAGGCACAAGCCTTCGCCCGCAGAGCAGGAAGCCAACCGCCATTTCATGGACCTGGTGGAGGCGATGGAAACGGCGCTCGCACAAGGCCAGCTCCACATTGCCGCCGAGCACGACAAAACGTTGAAGGAAAGCAAAACCGGCCGCCTGACGCCAGCCCAGGCCGAGCGCCTGGCCCATGTGCGGGCCGACCTGAAGCGCCTGGGCGACTGGGCGCGCTGGGGCGGCAACGTCTC